>NZ_JBWKVL010000003.1:0-439820 GCF_059421685.1 Citrobacter sp. GW821-FHT02E08
TTTTTCGTCTTGCGACGTTAAGAATCCGTATCTTCGAGTGCCCACACAGATTGTCTGATAAATTGTTAAAGAGCAGTGCCGCTTCGCTTTTTCTCAGCGGCGCGGGGTGTGCATATTACGCCATCCCGCTACAGAGTCAAGCATTTATTTTTGCTTTCTCTGCCGGCGTTCTCAGTGGAACCCCGCTGACCCGGCGGCTTGCGTGCCGTTGTTCCGTGTCAGTGGAGGCGCATTATAGGGAGTTATTTCAGGCTGACAAGCGGAAATTTAAAATAACTTTCTGACTGTCTCTTTTTTCACCAAAATGGCCATTAAGATGCCACAAAATAAGCAAATTGTCGTTTTTGCAGCCGCAATCACACTTCCTGGTGGCATACTAAAGAGTGAGAATTCGAGAAAGGAAGACCATTCATGCCTTTAAGCGCACAACAGTTAGCCGCACAGAAAAATCTTTCCTATGTTCTGGCCGAAAAGCTGGCGCAGCGGATATTAAAAGGTGAATACGCCCCCGGCACCATTCTGCCCGGTGAAATAGAGTTAGGTTCACAATTTGGCGTAAGTCGTACCGCAGTGCGTGAAGCCGTGAAAACGTTAACCGCCAAAGGCATGGTTTTACCACGTCCGCGAATTGGTACGCGGGTGATGCCGCAGGCGAACTGGAATTTTCTCGATCAGGAGTTGCTCACCTGGTGGATGACAGAAGAAAACGTCCATCAGGTCATCGAACATTTTCTGGTGATGCGCATTAGCCTGGAGCCTCAGGCATGTTTACTGGCAGCAACGATAGGTACAGCTGAACAGAAGGCATATCTGAACGCATTAATGGAAGAGATGGTCGCGCTGAAAAAGAACTTTAAGCGTGAGCGCTGGGTTGAAGTCGATATGGCCTGGCATGAGCACATCTATAAGATGAGTGCTAATCCCTTTCTTATCTCTTTTGCGACCTTATTCCATTCTGTCTACCACACCTACTTTACCTCTATTACCTATAACGACGTGGTGAAGCTTGATTTGCACCAGGCCATTGTCGATGCGATAGAAAAAAGCGATGGCGATCTCGCCTTTAAGGCTTGTCAGGCATTACTCATTGCGCCAAACGAGCAACCAGACAAATAACGAGATACTGAATGTCAGAAAAAAAAGCGCGCAGTATGGCTGGGTTGCCGTGGATAGCAGCCATGGCCTTTTTTATGCAGGCCCTGGATGCCACAATCCTTAATACTGCCCTCCCCGCCATTGCGCAGAGCCTTAACCGTTCCCCGCTGGCGATGCAGTCTGCCATTATCAGCTACACCCTAACAGTCGCAATGTTGATTCCGGTGAGTGGATGGTTGGCAGACCGTTTTGGCACCCGCCGCATTTTTATGATTGCCGTCAGTTTATTTACGATAGGCTCTCTGGCATGCGCGCTTTCGGGATCGTTAACCGAATTAGTCATTTTTCGCGTGATACAAGGGATCGGCGGCGCAATGATGATGCCGGTCGCCCGTCTGGCATTATTGCGGGCATATCCTCGCAGTGAACTGCTCCCGGTACTCAACTTTGTTACGATGCCAGGCCTGGTCGGTCCAATCCTCGGTCCCGTGCTGGGGGGAGTACTGGTAACCTGGGCAAGCTGGCACTGGATCTTCCTGATTAATATTCCTATTGGCGTGGCCGGTATTTTGTATGCACGCAAATACATGCCTAACTTTACGACGCCACGTCGCCGCTTCGATATGACCGGTTTCTTTCTTTTTGGCTTGAGCCTGGTGTTATTTTCCAGCGGAATGGAGTTGTTTGGCGAGAAGATTGTCGCAAGCTGGATCGCACTGAGCATTATTGCCTGCAGTGTTGTATTGCTACTGACGTATATCCGTCATGCTCGCCGCCACCCTACTCCTTTAATCGCCCTACCTATTTTCAAAACGCGAACCTTTTCTGTCGGTATTGCAGGAAATCTCGCAACGCGCCTGGGTACAGGCTGTGTTCCTTTCTTAATGCCGCTCATGCTGCAGGTGGGGTTCGGTTATCCGGCGCTGATTGCCGGTTGTATGATGGCGCCGACGGCGTTGGGGTCCATTCTGGCTAAATCTACCGTTACGCAGGTGCTGCGTCGCCTTGGATACCGGAAAACACTGGTGGGTATTACGGTATTTATCGGCCTGATGATTGCTCAGTTTTCTCTGCAATCCCCCGCGATGCCAGTGTGGATGCTAATTCTGCCGCTGTTTGTGCTGGGGATGGCGATGTCTACCCAGTTTACCGCCATGAACACTATCACGCTTGCCGACCTGACCGATGACAATGCCAGTAGCGGGAATAGCGTACTGGCTGTCACACAACAACTGTCGATCAGTTTAGGCGTCGCCATCAGCGCCGCCGTGCTGCGCATTTATGAAGGAATGGAAGGCACCAACACGGTTGAGCAGTTCCATTATACCTTTATGACGATGGGCGCGATTACCGTGGTATCCGCACTGATGTTCATGCTGCTAAAAACCAAAGACGGTAGAAATCTGATCAAAGAGCGGCATACGTCTAAACCGACCCCCGCACCATCAAAACCGGAGTAAGCTGCAAACGCTGCTGTTGCAATGCGGGCTGAGCCATACGATGAATTAACACATCGATGGCCAGTTCGCCCAACTCATCTTTGGGTTGATGGATCGTGGTGAGCGGTGGCGTCATATAACGCGCCAGTTCAATGTCGTCATAACCAATCACCGCCATATCCTGCGGAATACGCAACCCAGCCTGATATAACGCCTGATAAGCACCAACGGCCATTGCATCATTACCGGTGAAGACCGCTTGCGGTCGTTCCTGATGTGACAGCAGTGTTTGCATCGCTTCAAACCCGCCGCCAAACTCAAAATCACCGGTGATCTCGTAACCTTCCGGGATAGTCAGTCCGGCACGGTTCATTGCCGCCCGATAGCCTTCCAGTCGCAAACGCGCCGGCGTTTTATCCAGCGGCCCGGTAATACACGCGATACGTGTAAAGCCTTTATCGATCAGGTACTGCGTCGCTAAATCCCCACCTAACAGCGAGTTATCCTGAATCAGATCGCTTTCGCCTTCACCATCAAAGGGGGACCAGTCCATCATGACTGTCGGAATGGAAGGATAGCGCTGCATGATCTCTCTGGAAGGCTGATGTGTTTCGGTACAAAGCAGCAGTAAACCATCGACCCGCTTTTGCATCAGCGTTTCCAGATTACGGTTCATACGTTGCTCATCGCCTTCGGTATTACATAACACCAGGCTATAGCCCCGCTCAAAGCAGCTACGCTCAACGCCGCGAACAAGTTCTGAATAAAAAGGGTTGGTACTGGCTGTGATCAGCATACCTATCGTGCGGGTCTGATTTAACTTCAGGCTACGCGCCAGGGCAGAAGGCGCGTAGTTTAATTCTTTAATTGCTGCTTCGACTTTCCCGGTAATGGTCTCGCTAACAAAGCGATCCTTATTAATTACGTGAGAGACTGTCGAAGTAGAAACGCCCGCCAGGCGGGCAACATCCTTCATTGTAGCCAAGCGTTACCTCTGCTGACCCAAAAACGCCTCAATCTCTTCGCGCCACGGAACAGAGGGCTGCGCACCTTTACGCGTTACCGCAATGGCGGCAGCGGCATGCGCAAAGCGAATGGCTTCAGGCAACGGAGTCTCTTCCAGTAACGCGGTAATCAGTGCGCCGTTAAAGGTATCTCCGGCTGCAATCGTGTCGACAGCGTCGACTTTAAAACCAGGAACCCGCTGACCTTCTCCATCCACACTGGCCCAGACACCACGGCTTCCTAATGTTATCAATACGGTATGAATACCTTTGGCATGCAGCGCCTGAGCAGCCTTCGCGGCATCTTCATCGTTTTCTACCCGAATACCGGTCAGCTTCTCAGCTTCCGTTTCGTTAGGCGTAATAATGTCCACCAGCGCCAGCAGTTCGTCGGAAAGTTCACGAGCTGGTGCCGGGTTAAGCGCCACAGTGGTTTTATGCTGATGGGCAATTTTGGCCGCCGCCAATACGCTTTCAATGGGAGACTCCAGCTGCATCAATAATGCAGATGCCTGGGCAATTCGCTCGCGTTGTGCATCCACCAGCTCAGGCGACAGCGCCGCATTTGCCCCCGCATGGATGGCGATGACGTTTTCCCCTTCGCCATTGACGAAAATCAGCGCCACTCCCGTAGCTTCACCCTTGATCACGCTAATTGGCGTGATATCGATATTGTCGCTGGCTAGCTGTTTGCGAACGCTTTCGCCAATATCGTCATCGCCCGTACAGGCAATAAACGCAATATTTGCACCACTACGGCCCGCAGCAACCGCCTGATTGGCGCCTTTTCCACCAAACGCCACCTGATAGTGGTTCCCTGTTACGGTTTCGCCTGGGGTTGGAAAGGATTTTAGATTAAGGATGTGATCGGCATTAATGCTGCCAAGAACAACGAGGTTGCCTGCGGTTTTCATGTTCGGAATGTCCAGTAAAGTGCGCCACCGTATTAGGGTGGCGCGTGCCCTGCTTTTCTTTTTACGCTTTCATCTTCAGAATGTTTGTACCTTCTGAGGATGGCGTATTTATGTCGCCATCAGGCAGTAAACTGCCTGAATCGCTTATTACTGCTTGATGACCAGCTTCAGGTCAACCGGATATTTAGCCTGAACCTTCTCACCTTTCAGCACTTTATCAGCGGTCTCAACACCTTTAGCACCGATTTGATCCGGCAACTGAGCAATGGTCGCAGCCAGTTTGCCATCATTTACTGCTTTTTCGCCATCCGGCGTGCCGTCAAATCCAACCACCATCACATCAGATTTACCTGCGGTTTGCAGAGCGCGCAGCGCACCGAGCGCCATTTCGTCGTTCTGAGCAAATACGGCCTGTACATCCGGATGCGCGGTCAGCAGGTTCTGCATCACGTTCAGACCTTTGGTACGGTCAAAGTCAGCCGGCTGGCTGGCAAGCACATTGAATTTGTGAGCCGCAACGGCCTGCTGGAAGCCTTCACCACGCTCGCGTGCGGCGGACGTCCCCGCAATCCCCTGCAGTTCAATAACTTTCGCGCCTTCACCCGCTTTCTTCGCGATGTAATCACCCGCAATCTTACCGCCCAGTACGTTATCTGAAGCGATATGGCTGACCACCTCGCCTTTAGACGCTACACGGTCCAGGGTGATGACCGGGATTTTGGCCTGGTTAGCCATCTTCACCGCATTACCTACCGCGTCGGAATCGGTTGGGTTGATCAACAGAATTTTGGTGCCGCGTACCGTTAAATCCTGCACGTTCGCCAGCTCTTTTGCCGGGTTATTCTGCGAATCCAGCACCACCAGGTTATAACCCAGTTTATCGGCTTCTTTCTGAGCCCCCTCTTTCAGGGTGACAAAGAACGGGTTGTTCAAAGTGGAGATAACCAACGCAATGGTGTCTTTTGCCATCGCATTCGCGCTCACGGTGGCGCTAAGCGCAACAGCAGATACCAGGGTAGCCAGTTTTTTCATGTTCATATTTAAGATGTCCTGTGGTCGTTGTTACTGCTTTTTGTTGTCTACCAGTACCGCCAGCAAAATCACCACCGCTTTGACGATCATCTGGTAATAGGAGGAAACACCTAACAAATTCAAACCATTATTAAGGAAGCCAAGGATCAGTGCGCCGATCAATGTCCCCACAATACGTCCTTTGCCACCAGCAAGGCTGGTACCGCCCAGAACGACTGCAGCGATGGCATCCAGCTCATATCCCGTACCTGCCGTGGGTTGCGCTGATGAAAGACGAGCCACTTCGATAATGCCCGCTAGTGATGCCAGTAGCCCACATAATGAATAGACGATAATTTTGACTTTGCTGACGCTGATACCGGACAAGCGCGTTGCCGCTTCGTTGCCGCCCAACGCGTAGATATAGCGACCCAGGCGGGTATGGTGCAGCATGTACCACGCCGCAAGGAAGACAATCCCCATAATCCAGACCGGCGTTGGGACGCCCAACGGACGACCAATCCCGAACCAGCCGAACAGATCCGCATTATCCGTAAATCCGGTATTTACCGGGCTACCGTTGGTATACACCATCGTGACACCACGCAGCAGCAGCATCATCACCAGCGTGGCGATAAACGCCTGAACGCGACCTTTCGCGACAATTACCCCGGTCACCGCGCCAATGGCGGCACCTAACGCCAGGGCCGCGGCAACGGCCACCAGCGCGTTAACTTCAATTCCGACAATCGACGCCGCAACAGCACCGGTGAGCGCCAACAGAGAACCGACAGACAAATCGATACCCGATGTCAGAATGACCAGCGTCATCCCCACCGCCATAATGGCGTTGACTGAGGTTTGCTGAAGAATGTTAAACAGGTTATTAACGGTAAAAAAGTTAGGACTCATCGTGGAAACAATCGCGATCAGCACCAGCAGGGCTATGAGCGACTTCTGCTCCATCAGCCACGCTTTGGTGAAATAACGGCGACCAGAAACAGCCTGGGTAGTCATCTTTTTTACTCCTGATTCACGCGATTAAGCTTGCCCACTGCGGCAGCCATTAATACTTCCTGGGTGGCCTGCTCGCGAGTGAATTCACCGCCGAGATGCCCTTCATGCATGACGATGATGCGATCGCTCATGCCTAATACTTCTGGCATCTCAGATGAGACCAGAATGATGCTCAGCCCATCGGCCTTAAACTGGTTAATAAGCTGATAAATCTCTTTTTTAGCGCCCACATCCACGCCACGGGTCGGCTCATCGAGGATCAGCACTTTTGGACGCGTCATTAAACCGCGGGCAATCGCCACCTTCTGTTGGTTTCCTCCGGAGAGTAAGCCAATCGCCTGTTCCATTGACGGCGTTTTCACGTTGAACAGGCGGATGAAATCACTGACCGCCTGTTGTTCATCTTTGTGTTTAAGGCTACCGCCAGTACGACTGAAGTAACCTAACGCGGTCAACGACATGTTCTCTTTCACCGACATACCAAGCACTAAGCCGTCACGCTTACGGTCTTCAGAAATGTAGACGATACCGTTCGCCAGGCCATCCTGCGGTGAGCGCACCACCACTTCATGACCGTCGAGAGTGACATAGCCACTGGTGCGAGGAAGCGCACCATACAGCACCTTCATCAGTTCGGTACGCCCGGCGCCCATCAAGCCCGAAATCCCCAGGATCTCGCCCTTGCGCAGCGTAAAGGAAACATCATTAACGCCGGGACCGCACAGATTATCCACTTTCAGGCGGACTTCTCCCGGCGCGTTATTCAGGCGCGGGTATTGATCCTCAAGCTTACGACCGACCATCATTTCGATGAGTGAATCTTCGGTCAAAGAGGCCACTTCACGCTCGGCAATAAATTGCCCGTCACGAAAAACGGTCACGTCATCGCAAATGTCGAAGATCTCTTTCATACGATGAGAAATATAGACAATCCCGCGCCCCTGCGACTTCAATTCGCGAATAACGCGGAACAGAGATTCCGTTTCGGTATCGGTAAGCGCATCCGTTGGTTCATCCATAATGATGACTCTGGATTCAAAGCTCAGCACTTTGGCGATTTCCACCATCTGCTGATCGCCAATCGACAGTTCGCCCACCAGCCTGTCGCTTTTAAAGCGCAGGTTGAGCTTTGAGAGCAGGACGTCGGCTTCGGCATACATCTTTTTCCAGTCGATTTTGCCAAAGCGATTCACAAACTCACGACCCAGAAAAATATTCTCGGCGATAGTGAGTTGCGGGATCAGGTTCAGTTCCTGGTGAATGATGCCGATCCCGGCTTCCTGAGAAGATTTAGGGCCGGTAAAGGTGGTCTCTTTTCCCAACCACAATAAAGAACCCGCATCACGTGAGTAGATGCCGGTTAACACTTTCATCATGGTGGATTTGCCCGCGCCGTTCTCGCCCACCAGCGCCATGACGCGACCTGGATAAACATTCAACGCGGCGCCGGATAGCGCTTTTACGCCCGGGAACGCTTTATCGATCCCTTTGAGTTGCAGTAATGCGTCCATGATGGCCTCAGAACGTGACGCCAGCACAGAGAATAATATTCGCGTACGGAGAACACTCTCCGCTGCGAATGACCGCCTGACTGTCTGCGGTTTGTTTTTTGAATTGTTCGTGCGTGGTGTAACGAATTTCTATGGTATTTCCCTGGTGTTGTTGCAGTTGCTCAATGTGTTTGAGCAACGTTTCGTGGAGCTGCGGATTATGTTGTTTGATTTCCGTCGCGAGAATAGCCGACTCGACCTGCATTTCACGGGTGACGACATCCAGTACCTGCATAAACGAAGGCACCCCCTGGGTTAATGCCATATCAATACGCGATGTGCTGCCCGGAATGGGTAAACCCGCATCACACACCACCAGCGTATCGGTATGCCCCAGACGGGAAATCACCGATGAAATTTCAGAATTGAGTACCGTGCCTTTCTTCATTTTCTTACCCCACTAGCGAAACGTTTCGCTGACGATAAGTTTAGTCGCAATAATGCTCAGATAACCACCTTGAGGTTATTGAAATGTGATCGGCATCGAAACGTTTCGCAAACCGCGTCATGGTGAGGAATAAAATCTGAGAAGGGATATACAAAACGCCCCCTTTCATCATGAAAGAGGGCGTTGTGGGGTTTAAATCTCGACCTGGGTACCCAGTTCAATAACCCGGTTAGGCGGGATCTCAAACTGATCCGGCGCACGCAGCGCATTACGCTGCAACAGCAGATACAGTTTGCCGCGCAAACGGAGATACCACGGGCGTTTTCCGACAATTAACGATTCGTGTGACATAAAGAAAGAGGTTTCCATCATTCGGCAGCTTAATCCTTCCAGACCGCAGCGATGGAAAACTTCCTCAACGTTCGGCGTTTCGCGCCAGCCGTAACTTGCCACCACGCGCCAGAAGGTTGGCGACAGTTGCTCAATCTGCACACGACGCACGTTGTGTACGTAAGGCGCATCTTCTGTGCGCAGCGTCAGCAGGATCACCCGCTCATGCAGTACCTTGTTATGCTTAAGGTTATGCATCAAGGCAAACGGGATAACGTTCAGTGCGCGCGACATATACACCGCGGTGCCTGGCACACGGACCGGCGGTGATTTCTCCAGTGAGGCGATCATCGCTTCCAGAGAGTTACCGTGCTCATGCATGCGCCGCAGCAGACGGAAACGCTCACTTTTCCAGGTCGTCATAATAGTAAACATCACCAGACCCAGGGTTAATGGCAACCAACCGCCTGAAAGCAGTTTATCGAGGTTCGCCGAGAACAGCGGTATATCAATACACAGGAACGCCACCAGAATCAGCGCGACGAAGTATTTGTTCCAGTGCCAGTTTTTACGCGCAACGGTAGTCGAGAGGATTGACGTCAATACCATTGTTCCCGTCACTGCAATACCGTATGCCGCCGCCAGATTGCTGGAGTGCTCGAAGCTGATAATCACAATCACCACAGCGACGTAGAGCATCCAGTTTACAAAAGGAATGTAGATCTGCCCCGACTCCATCTCTGAAGTGTGGATAATGCGCATTGGCGATAAATAGCCAAGGCGCACAGCCTGGCGCGTCAGAGAGAAAACGCCAGAGATGACGGCCTGCGAAGCGATAACCGTCGCCAGCGCGGCGAGAATCAGCAGCGGAATCAACGCCCAATCCGGCGCCAACAGGAAGAACGGGTTTTTGATGGCTTCCGGGTGTTTGAGCAACAACGCCCCCTGACCGAAATAGTTCAGCACCAGAGAAGGCAATACCACGGAGAACCACGCCAGGCGGATAGGCAGCTTACCAAAATGGCCCATATCGGCGTACAGCGCTTCGACACCGGTAATAGACAGCACCACAGCGCCTAATGCGATAAAGGATAAGGTTTTAAATTCCAGAAAGAAATGCACAGCCCACAGCGGATTTAAAGCTTGTAACACTTCTGGGTTGGCGATAATGCTGCGCAGCCCCAGCCCGGCAAGCACCAGGAACCAAATCAGCATGATTGGTGCAAACAGCTTACCCACCATCCCGGTACCATGCTTCTGAATCATAAACAGCAGGGTGAGGACGATAATAGAAAGCGGGACAATCCAGGTATCGAGCTGCGGCGCAATGATTTCCAAACCTTCAATCGCCGACATGACCGAGATTGCTGGAGTGATCACCACTTCACCATAGAAAAAACTCCCCCCGATCAGTCCGATAATGACCAACGCGGAAGTTGTTCTTGCCGATGTATTCCGCCCGGCTAGCGACATGAGTGTCAGGATCCCGCCTTCACCGGCGTTATCTGCACGCATGACAAACGTCAAATACTTGATGGAGACAACAAAAATCAACAGCCAAAAAATCAGCGACAGAAAGCCAAACACAGCGTCGCGCTCAACGCCAAAGCCGAACTGACCGGACAAACATTCGCGAAGCGTATATAGCGGGCTGGTGCCAATATCACCATAGACAACCCCAATCGCCGCGAGGGTAATCGCAGACAATGATTGCTTATTATCAGTGCTCATAGACTAGTCTTTCGTTTATATATGAAATGTGTGCGTAGTCCCTTGGCCCACAAAAAGCGCAAGTATGCACGATTAATCGCAAAATCGTACCCCTAAATTGCGGCAGATTAATCTGGCGCAAAGAAAATGAAACAGCACTTCAGTCTATTAATGCCCCTGGAGCGAAACGTCTATACTCGCTGTTTACATGGTACAACTGATGAAAGGACGCCACTCTATTATGGCTCACCCACATTTATTAGCGGAAAGAATTTCCCGTCTGAGCAGTGCTTTGGAAAAGGGACTTTATGAACGCAGCCATGCCGTACGCTTGTGTCTGTTGGCCGCGTTGAGCGGAGAGAGCGTTTTTTTACTCGGCCCCCCTGGTATTGCCAAAAGCCTGATTGCCCGTCGACTCAAATATGCTTTTCAGCACGCCAGAGCCTTTGAATATCTGATGACCCGTTTTTCCACGCCCGAAGAAGTCTTTGGCCCACTCTCCATTCAGGCCTTAAAAGATGAAGGGCGCTATGAGCGATTAACCACCGGATATCTGCCCGAAGCTGAAATCGTCTTTCTGGACGAAATATGGAAAGCCGGTCCGGCAATCCTCAATACATTGCTGACGGCCATCAACGAACGTCATTTTCGCAACGGCGCATACGAAGAAAAAATACCCATGCGTCTGCTGGTGGCGGCATCAAACGAACTGCCGGAAGCAGACAGCAGTCTTGAAGCGCTATATGACCGTATGCTGATCCGCCTGTGGCTGGATAAAGTGCAGGACAAAGCCAATTTCCGCTCAATGCTGATAAGCCAGTTGGATGAAAGCGAAAACCCCGTTCCGGCCACGCTACAGGTCACCGATGACGAATATAACCAATGGCAAAAAACCATTGGCACTATTTCGTTGCCCGATCACGTATTTGAACTGATTTTTACCCTGCGCCAACAGCTTGATGCGCTGCCAAATGCGCCCTATGTCTCGGATCGACGCTGGAAAAAAGCCATTCGCCTGTTACAGGCCAGTGCCTTCTTCAGCGGCCGCGAAGCCGTCGCGCCTATCGACCTGATTCTGCTCAAGGATTGCCTGTGGTACGACGTACAAAGCCTGAATCTGATGCAGCAACAGTTGGAAATATTGATGACCAGTCACGCCTGGCAGCAGCAGGCGATGCTGACGCGACTGGGTGGCATCACTCAACGCCGTATTCAGATACAACAACAGCAAAGTGACCAAACCGCGTTCACCGTTGTGCGTCTGGGGGGCATGTTCAGCCGTCGTCCGCATTACGATTTGCCGCCAGACGTCAGTGCCACCACCCTGACACTGCTTCTGCAAAAACCGTTGAAGCTGCACGATATGGAAGTGATCCATATTACGTTTGATCGTGGCGCCCTGGAGCTATGGCTATCGAAAGGCGGGGAGATCCGGGGCAAACTTAATGGGATCGGTTTTGCCCAAACGCTGAATATGGAAGTCGACAGCTCCCAGCATTTGGTTGTTCGCGATGTCAGCTTGCAGGGCACTCGCCTGGCACTTCCAGGTTTATCCGAAGACAATATGCCCAGCGAAATCAAACAACAGCTGGAAGCGCTGGACAATGACTGGCACCAGCAGCACAACCTGTTTAGCGAACAACAAAAATGTCTCTTTATCCATAGCGACTGGTTAGGTCGTATCGAAGCCAGTCTGCAGGATGTAGGCACTCAAATTCGTCAGGCACTGCAATGCTAACCCTTGATATGCTCAATATCATGCTGGCTGTCAGCGAAGAGTGGATCATCGAAGAGATGATCCTCGCGCTGCTTGCATCGCCAAAACTGGCGGTATTTTTTGAACGATACCCCCGGTTAAAAAATGCGATTACTGATGATTTGCCGCGCTGGCGCGAAGCGCTACGCAGCCGAATTAAGGAAACGCTTGTTCCCCCTGAATTGACGGAAGAGGTGATGAGCTATCAGCAAAGCCAGCTTCTCTCTACACCGCAATTTATTGTACAGCTCCCGCAAATATTAGCGCTGCTGCACCGGTTACACTCGCCCTACGCCGGACAGGCGCAACAGCTGGTGGACAGCAATAGCGTCTTTACCCCCTCTTTGCACACCCTTTTTCTACAACGCTGGCGTTTGAGCCTCGTGGTTCAGGCCACCAGCCTAAACCAGCAGATGCTGGAGGAAGAACGCGAACAATTGCTGAGTGAAGTCCAGGAACGCTTGACGCTGAGTGGACAACTGGAACCAGTACTGGCGGAAAACGACACCGCAGCGGGTCGCCTGTGGGACATGAGCGCAGGTCAGCTCAAACGCGGGGATTATCAGTTAATTGTTAAGTACGGCGATTTTCTGACTGAACAGCCCGAGCTCAAAAAACTGGCGGAACAATTAGGCCGATCGCGGGAAGCCAAATCCGTGCCGCGCAAAGATGCGCCGATGGAAACGTTCCGCACACTGGTTCGCGAACCCGCCACGGTGCCAGAGCAGGTGGACGGCATACAGCAAAGCGACGACATCCTGCGCTTACTCCCGCCAGAACTGGCAACGCTCGGCATCACCGAACTGGAATATGAGTTCTACCGGCGACTGGTGGAAAAACAGTTGCTCACCTATCGACTGCACGGTGAAGCATGGCGCGAGAAAATCACTGAACGTCCGGTGGTGCATCAGGATTTCGACGAACAACCCCGCGGCCCGTTTATCGTCTGTGTAGATACCTCCGGTTCAATGGGCGGGTTTAATGAGCAGTGCGCCAAGGCATTCTGTCTGGCGCTAATGCGTATTGCGCTCGCCGATAACCGTCGCTGCTTCATCATGTTGTTTTCCACCGAAGTGGTGCGCTACGAGTTGTCTGGCCGGGAAGGCATTGAGCAGGCTATTCGTTTTTTGAGCCAGAGTTTTCGTGGCGGTACGGATATTGCCAGTTGTTTTCGCGCCATTATTGAGCGCATGCAAGGCAGGGAATGGTTTGACGCAGATGCGGTGGTGATTTCCGATTTCATCGCTCAGCGGCTGCCAGACGATGTAGTGAGTAAAGTGGGAGAGTTACAACGGGTGCATCAACATCGCTTTCATGCGGTGGCGATGTCAGAACATGGAAAGCCCGGTATCATGCGTATTTTCGATCATATCTGGCGCTTTGATACCGGGATGCGTAGCCGCCTGCTGCGACGCTGGCGGCGTTAAATTCTTAGAGCAGAGAAGAGACGCTTTCACGCACCTGCGCTGGCCATACGCCGCATTGTACCTGACCAATGTGCGGCAGTTGCAGCAGTAGCATAGTCAGGCGTGACTGACCGATACCACCGCCGATCGTTTGCGGCATCTCGCCACGCAGCAGCGCCTGGTGCCACTCCAGACTCAATCGGTCTTCGTCACCGGTCAGCGCCAACTGATGTTTCAGCGCATCGGCGTCGACACGAATCCCCATCGAAGAAAGTTCAAACGCATCTTCCAGTACCGGGTTCCAGACCAGGATATCGCCGTTCAGACCGGCATAGCCCAGTTCGGAGGCGGAACTCCAGTCATCATAATCCGGCGCACGAACGTCATGACGGTGTCCGTCGCTCAGTTTACCGCCGATCCCCACCAGGAAAACGGCACCCAACTCTTTAGCGATTGCACGTTCACGGCCTTTCGCATCCAGATCAGGATAACGGGAAAGCAGATCCTGGCTATGAACAAAGTGGATCTGATCCGGCAGGAACGGTGCCAGGCCAAATTCTTTGCTTACTGCAGCTTCAGTGGCTTTAATTCCTGCCCAGATCGCCTCTACTGTGCTTTTCAGGGTAGAAAATAGGCGCTCACCGTCGCCCATTACGCGTTCCCAGTCCCACTGATCAACGTAGACCGAATGGAGCGGAGAAAGACGGTCTTCATCGGGGCGAAGCGCTTTCATGTGCGTGTACAGCCCTTCGCCCGCGCTGAAGTCGTGTTGTCCCAGAGTTTGCCGTTTCCACTTTGCCAGAGAATGCACCACTTCGAACTGGGCATCTGGCAATGCTTTCACTTTTACCTGTACCGCTTTTTCACAGCCCGACAAGTTATCTTGCGTGCCATCCCCAACACGGCTGAGGATCGGTGCCTGAACTTCAATCAGACCCAGACGCTCCTCCAGTTGACGAGAAAAGTGGGATTTCACGAAGCTAATTTGGCGTTGTTTGGCAATGTAAGCGGTTTTCATTATTTATACTCCTGCGTCCTGTTGGTTATGATTAAGCAACAGAATGCAGGTGATTTTCAATAATCATCAAACAAAAAGGCCGCTTAGGTTTTGATTCATTAATATAAGAGGCTAAAATAGAGTGAATCTCTAATCTACATAAGAAAAACCAATGGAAAATTATCAGATCGACAATCTGGACCGCGGCATCCTTGAGGCATTAATGGCAAATGCGCGTACGGCATACGCTGAACTGGCCAAACAATTTGGCGTCAGCCCTGGCACCATTCACGTTCGCGTAGAGAAAATGAAACAAGCGGGGATCATTACCGGAGCGCGTATTGACGTCAGCCCGAAACAGCTGGGATACGACGTCTGCTGTTTTATCGGCATTATTTTAAAAAGCGCGAAAGACTATCCATCGGCATTAGCCAAACTGGAAAGTCTGGATGAAGTGACGGAGGCGTATTACACCACCGGTCACTACAGTATCTTTATTAAGGTCATGTGCCGCTCGATCGACGCGCTGCAGCAGGTACTTATCAACAAGATCCAAACAATTGATGAAATTCAGTCCACTGAAACGCTGATCTCTTTGCAGAACCCGATCATGCGGACTATCCGCCCATGATCATTTTTTTAAATCCCCTGCTTTTCCACAGGTAGATCCCAGCTCGCTCACAGCGTACAATAGCCCATCTTTATCAGGATGGGCTCGTATGGCGGACATAACTCTTATTAGCGGCAGCACCCTTGGCGGTGCCGAATACGTTGCAGAACATCTGGCTGAAAAGCTGGAAGATGCGGGTTTTTCAACAGAAACCCTACACGGTCCGCTGGTAGAGGATCTCCCCACTTCAGGGATCTGGCTGGTAATAAGCTCTACGCACGGCGCGGGAGACATTCCAGACAACCTTCTTCCTTTCTATGAAGATCTCCAGTCTCAAAAAACCGATCTGTCCCAGGTGCGTTTCGGCGCCATTGGCATTGGTAGTCGCGAATACGACACCTTCTGTGGTGCTATCGATAAAATAGAGGCAGAACTGAAGCGTTCCGGAGCAAAACAGATAGGCGAGACACTCAAGATCAACATCCTTGAACACGATATTCCGGAAGATCCGGCAGAGGTTTGGCTGGGATCCTGGATTAATTTACTCAAAATAGTGTAAAGATCGTGCGATCAACTGTGGGTAAGTCTGGTGAAAAGCTTGGATCAACCCGTAGTTATCCAAAGAATAACTCTTGTTCAGTTTTTGAGTTGTGTATAACCCTTCATTCTGATCCCAGCTTATACGGACCAGGATCACCGATCATTCACAGCTAATGATCCTCTGCAATGTGTTGATCTTAATGACCGGATCCTGGTTATCCACAGATACTGGCGATCCTAATAAGAGATCACAATAAAACAGATCTCTAAATAAAAAGATCTTCTTTTTAATACCCAGGATCCCGGGGTCTTTCTCAAGCCGACAAAGTTGAGTAGAATCCACGGCCCGGGCTTCAATCCATTTTCACACCGCCGTAATGCGAGGCAATTACCATGTTTTATCCGGATCCTTTTGACGTCATCATCATTGGCGGGGGTCATGCAGGCACTGAGGCCGCTATGGCCGCAGCGCGTATGGGTCAACAAACCCTGCTTTTGACACACAATATCGACACGTTGGGGCAAATGAGCTGCAACCCCGCTATTGGCGGTATTGGGAAGGGACATCTGGTAAAAGAGGTGGATGCGCTCGGTGGGCTGATGGCCAAAGCAATCGACCATGCAGGCATTCAGTTTAGGATACTAAACGCAAGCAAAGGTCCAGCCGTTCGTGCAACCCGGGCACAGGCGGATCGCGTGCTCTATCGTCAGGCGGTACGCACCGCACTGGAGAACCAACCAAACCTGATGATCTTCCAGCAGGCGGTTGAAGATCTGATTGTCGAAAACGATCGTGTTGTTGGCGCAGTGACTCAAATGGGTCTGAAATTCCGCGCGAAAGCCGTCGTACTGACTGTCGGAACCTTTCTGGATGGCAAAATTCATATCGGGCTGGACAACTACAGCGGTGGCCGTGCTGGCGATCCGCCGTCGATCCCGCTCTCCCGACGTCTGCGTGAATTACCTTTGCGTGTGAGCCGTCTGAAAACCGGTACACCGCCACGTATCGATGCGCGCACTATCGATTTCAGCGTGTTGGGTCAGCAAAATAGCGACAATCCGCTGCCGGTCTTCTCATTCCTGGGCAACGCGTCTCAGCATCCACGTCAGATGCCGTGCTACGTCACCCACACCAATGAGAAAACCCATGACGTGATCCGTAATAACCTCGATCGTAGCCCGATGTATGCCGGTGTGATCGAAGGGATCGGCCCACGTTACTGCCCATCGATCGAAGACAAAGTGATGCGCTTTGCCGACAGAAACCAGCACCAGATCTTCCTGGAGCCGGAAGGGCTGACGTCTAACGAAATTTACCCGAACGGTATTTCCACCAGCCTGCCCTTCGATGTGCAGATGCAGATCGTCCGCTCCATGCAGGGGATGGAAAACGCGAAGATCGTTCGCCCGGGTTATGCTATCGAGTATGACTTCTTCGATCCGCGTGACCTGAAACCAACGCTGGAAAGCAAATTTATCCACGGTCTGTTCTTCGCCGGGCAAATCAACGGTACGACTGGTTACGAAGAAGCTGCCGCGCAGGGTCTGCTGGCCGGTCTGAATGCTGCCCGTCTGTCTGCGGACAAAGAAGGCTGGGCGCCAGCGCGTTCCCAGGCGTATCTGGGGGTATTGGTGGACGATCTGTGCACCCTGGGTACCAAAGAACCGTATCGCATGTTTACCTCCCGCGCGGAATACCGTTTGATGCTGCGTGAAGATAACGCCGATCTCCGCCTGACCGAAATGGGCCGCGAACTGGGCCTGGTGGATGATGAGCGCTGGGCTCGTTTCAATGAGAAGCTGGAAAACATTGAGCGTGAACGTCAGCGTCTGAAATCAACCTGGGTGGCCCCTTCCTCCGAATCTGCGGGCGAAGTGAATGCTCACCTAAGCGCGCCGCTCTCGCGTGAAGCGAGTGGTGAAGATCTGCTGCGCCGCCCTGAAATGACCTATGAACAACTGACCGCGCTGACGCCGTTTGCTCCATCTCTGGACGATGTTCAGGCAGCTGAGCAGGTTGAGATTCAGGTGAAGTACGAAGGGTACATCGCCCGTCAGCAGGATGAGATCGAAAAACAGCAGCGCAACGAAAATACCATTCTGCCCGCGACGCTGGATTACCGTCAGGTTTCGGGTTTGTCGAATGAAGTTATCGCCAAGTTGAACGATCATAAACCGGTCTCAATTGGCCAGGCATCGCGCATCTCCGGCGTTACGCCTGCGGCGATTTCTATTCTGCTGGTCTGGTTGAAAAAACAAGGCATGTTGCGCCGTAGTGCGTAAATGCGCAGCTTTGGCGGGTGACGCTTCGCTTACCCGCTCTACAGGTTCGTAAGGCCCGGTACGCGCTAGCGCCACCGGGCAAATTTTATAGACAGGTAATCACCGTGCTCAACAAACTCTCTCGTCTGCTGGATCAAGCAGGTATTTCGCTCACCGATCACCAGAAAAATCAGTTGGTCGCGTATGTTGATATGCTGAACAAGTGGAACAAGGCCTATAACCTGACCTCTGTCAGAGATCCCGGTGAGATGCTGGTCCGCCATATTCTGGACAGTATTGTTGTCGCACCGCATCTGCAAGGGCAACGTTTTATCGATGTTGGTACAGGACCGGGTTTGCCGGGAATTCCTTTGTCGATTGTACGCCCTGAGTCGCATTTCACCCTGCTGGACAGTTTGGGCAAGCGCGTGCGTTTTCTGCGCCAGGTTCAACATGAGCTTAAACTGGATAACATCACGCCCGTTCAGAGCCGGGTTGAGGAGTTTCCTTCCGAGCCGCCGTTTGATGGTGTGATCAGCCGTGCGTTCGCCTCACTCAATGATATGGTCAGTTGGTGTCATCATCTGCCGGGTGAGAATGGTCGCTTTTACGCGCTGAAAGGGCTGTTACCAGAGGATGAAATTGCCTCGTTGCCTGCTGAATTTAGTGTGGAATCGGTCGTTAAACTGCGGGTTCCACAACTGGAAGGTGAACGTCACCTGGTCGTCGTTAAGGCAAACAAAATTTAATATTTGTCAAAAAAAATAGAAAAAAAACGGGACCTCACGTGTTAAAAATCGTGGGGTATCGTGCCGTTATAACTGGTTACACTTAACGACAGCGTCACTATTTGTTTTCATTTCGACAAAGACCCTTTTTTTGTTAATGACAAAAGTAGTCAACATTGAAAATATCAGTCTGCTAAAAATCGGGTTTGCAAATCACTCTTTGATGTTAAATATTTATTATGAATGTCAATGGGGTGTTTTTATGTTGTAGTTCGATGTTTTTAAAATGGTGAGTGACTTTACTCTTAAATATCAAAAAGTTGAAAAGGCACCATTTGCCAAGTAAATAAATACTGTCAGGGCGAATATGCTCAATATGTGATCTGAAGCACGCTTTATCGCCAGTGTTTTCGCGCTATTTGCAGTTTTGCACGATCGTTCACACTTTGACTAAAAGTTAAAAATGCGGGGCAGAGAGAAATATTTAAACATTTATTCACCTTTTAGCTACTTATTGTTTGAAATCACGAGGACGCACCGTATAATTTGACCGCTTTTTGATGCTTGACTCCAGGTCTTAAAGAACGTTTTATACGACACGCGGCATACCTCGATGGTAGCAGGAGTAAAAACGTGATGTCTGTGTCGCTCTTGAGTCGAAACGTTGCTCGTAAGCTTCTGTTCATTCAGCTACTGGCTGTAATGGCAAGTGGATTGCTGTTTAGCTTCAAAGACCCCTTCTGGGGCATCTCCGCGATATGTGGAGGGATGGCAGTGTTTCTGCCTAATATGTTGTTTATGATATTTGCCTGGCGTCACCAGGCGCAGATTCCAGCAAAAGGCCGTGTGGCCTGGTCGTTCGCCTTCGGCGAAGCGTTTAAGGTGTTAGCGATGCTGGTTTTACTGGTGGTGGCGCTGGCGGTTTTGAAGGCGGTGTTTTTACCGCTGATCGTTACGTGGGTTTTGGTGCTGGTGGTTCAGATACTGGCGCCGGCTGTAATTAACAACAAAGGGTAAAAGGCATCATGGCTTCTGAAAATATGACGCCGCAGGATTACATAGGACACCATCTGAATAACCTTCAGTTGGACCTGCGTACATTCTCGCTGGTGGATCCGCATAACCCCCCAGCCACCTTCTGGACGCTCAATATTGACTCCATTTTCTTCTCGGTGGTGCTGGGTCTGTTGTTCCTGCTTATGTTCCGTAGCGTTGCGAAAAAGGCAACCAGCGGCGTACCAGGTAAATTTCAGACCGCGATTGAGCTGGTGATCGGCTTTGTGCATGGTAGCGTGAAAGACATGTACCATGGTAAAAGCAAGCTGATCGCACCGCTGGCCCTGACGATTTTCGTCTGGGTGTTCCTGATGAACATGATGGATTTACTGCCTATCGACCTGCTGCCGTACATCGGTGAGCATGTTCTCGGCTTGCCTGCACTGCGTGTGGTTCCGTCTGCTGACGTGAACATCACCCTGTCTATGGCTCTGGGCGTATTTATCCTCATTCTGTTCTACAGCATCAAAATGAAAGGCCTCGGCGGCTTCGCGAAAGAGCTGACGCTGCAGCCGTTCAATCACTGGGCGTTCATCCCTGTCAACTTAATCCTTGAAGGGGTAAGCCTGCTGTCCAAACCGATTTCTCTCGGTCTGCGACTGTTCGGCAACATGTATGCCGGTGAGCTGATTTTCATTCTGATTGCTGGCCTGTTGCCGTGGTGGTCACAGTGGATCCTGAATGTGCCCTGGGCCATTTTCCACATACTGATTATTACGTTGCAAGCCTTCATCTTCATGGTTCTGACGATTGTCTATCTGTCGATGGCGTCTGAAGAGCATTAATTTACCAACACTACTACGTTTTAACTGAAACAAACTGGAGACTGTCATGGAAAACCTGAATATGGATCTGCTGTACATCGCTGCCGCTGTGATGATGGGTCTGGCGGCGATCGGTGCTGCGATCGGTATCGGCATCCTCGGGGGTAAATTCCTGGAAGGCGCAGCGCGTCAGCCTGATCTGATTCCTCTGCTGCGTACTCAGTTCTTTATCGTTATGGGTCTGGTGGATGCTATCCCGATGATCGCTGTAGGTCTGGGTCTGTACGTGATGTTCGCTGTCGCGTAGTAAGCGTTGCTTGAATTAAGAGCAATATCAGAACGTTAACTAGATAGAGGCATTGTGCTGTGAATCTTAACGCAACAATCCTCGGCCAGGCCATCGCGTTTGTCCTGTTCGTTCTGTTCTGCATGAAGTACGTATGGCCGCCGTTAATGGCTGCCATCGAAAAACGTCAAAAAGAAATTGCTGACGGTCTTGCTTCCGCAGAACGAGCACATAAGGACCTTGACCTTGCAAAGGCCAGCGCGACCGACCAGCTGAAAAAAGCGAAGGCGGAAGCTCAGGTTATCATTGAGCAGGCGAACAAACGCCGCTCTCAGATCCTGGACGAAGCCAAAACTGAAGCAGAGCAGGAACGTACTAAAATCGTGGCGCAGGCGCAGGCGGAAATTGAAGCCGAGCGTAAACGTGCCCGTGAAGAGCTGCGTAAGCAAGTTGCTATCCTGGCTGTTGCTGGCGCCGAGAAGATCATCGAACGTTCCGTGGATGAAGCTGCTAACAGCGACATCGTGGATAAACTTGTCGCTGAACTGTAAGGAGGGAGGGGCTGATGTCTGAATTTATCACGGTAGCTCGCCCCTACGCCAAAGCAGCTTTTGACTTTGCCGTCGAACACCAAAGTGTAGAACGTTGGCAGGACATGCTGGCGTTTGCAGCCGAGGTAACTAAGAACGAACAAATGGCAGAGCTTCTCTCTGGCGCGCTGGCGCCGGAAACGCTCGCTGAGTCGTTTATCGCAGTCTGCGGTGAGCAGTTGGACGAAAACGGCCAAAACCTGATTAAGGTGATGGCTGAAAATAATCGTCTGAACGCGCTCCCGGATGTTCTGGAGCAGTATATTCAACTGCGTGCAGCCAGTGAGTCTACCTCTGAGGTAGAAGTCACTTCTGCGACCACGCTGAGTGAAGCACAGCTTGCGAAGATCAGCGCTGCGATGGAAAAACGTCTGTCACGCAAAGTTAAGCTGAATTGCAAAATCGATAAGTCTGTAATGGCAGGCGTTATCATCCGTGCGGGTGATATGGTCATTGACGGTAGCGTACGCGGCCGTCTTGAACGCCTTGCAGACGTCTTGCAGTCTTAAGGGGACTGGAGCATGCAACTGAATTCCACCGAAATCAGCGAACTGATCAAGCAGCGCATTGCTCAGTTCAGTGTTGTGAGCGAAGCTCACAACGAAGGTACTATTGTTTCTGTAAGTGACGGTGTTATCCGCATCCACGGCCTTGCCGATTGTATGCAGGGTGAGATGATATCCCTGCCGGGTAACCGTTACGCTATCGCACTGAACCTGGAGCGCGACTCCGTAGGTGCTGTTGTGATGGGTCCGTACGCTGACCTTGCCGAAGGCATGAAAGTTAAGTGTACAGGTCGTATTCTGGAAGTTCCGGTTGGCCGTGGCCTGCTGGGTCGTGTGGTGAACACTCTGGGTTCCCCTATCGACGGTAAAGGTCCTGTTGATAACGATGGCTTCTCGCCAATCGAAGTTATCGCACCGGGCGTAATCGAACGTCAATCCGTCGATCAGCCGGTCCAGACCGGTTATAAATCCGTTGATGCCATGATCCCAATCGGTCGTGGTCAGCGTGAATTGATCATCGGTGACCGTCAGACCGGTAAAACCGCGATGGCAGTCGATGCGATCATCAACCAGCGCGATTCCGGCATCAAGTGTGTGTACGTAGCTATCGGCCAGAAAGCGTCCACCATTTCTAACGTGGTGCGTAAACTGGAAGAGCATAATGCTCTGTCCAACACCATCGTTGTTGTGGCGACCGCGTCTGAATCCGCTGCTCTGCAATACCTGGCGCCATATGCTGGTTGCGCAATGGGCGAATACTTCCGTGACCGCGGCGAAGATGCACTGATCGTTTACGATGACCTGTCCAAACAGGCTGTTGCTTATCGTCAGGTTTCCCTGTTGCTCCGTCGTCCGCCAGGACGTGAAGCATTCCCGGGCGACGTATTTTACCTCCACTCCCGTCTGCTGGAGCGCGCATCCCGCGTTAACGCGGAATACGTTGAGAAATTCACCAACGGTGAAGTTAAAGGTAAAACCGGCTCCCTGACCGCTCTGCCGATTATCGAAACCCAGGCGGGTGACGTTTCTGCGTTCGTTCCGACCAACGTAATTTCCATTACCGATGGTCAGATCTTCCTGGAAACTAACCTGTTTAACTCCGGTATTCGTCCGGCGGTTAACCCGGGTATCTCCGTATCTCGTGTAGGTGGCGCAGCGCAGACCAAGATCATCAAGAAACTGTCCGGTGGTATTCGTACCGCACTGGCACAGTATCGTGAATTGGCTGCGTTCTCTCAGTTCGCTTCCGACCTGGATGACGCTACGCGTAAGCAGCTGAGCCACGGTCAGAAAGTAACTGAACTGCTGAAGCAGAAACAGTATGCCCCAATGTCTGTTGCACAACAGGGTGTGGTGCTGTTTGCGGCTGAACGCGGTTACCTCGAAGATGTGGAACTGGCGAAAATCGGTAGTTTCGAAGCTGCTCTGCTGGCTTACGTCGACCGTGACCACGCTCCGCTGATGCAAGAGATTAACCAGTCCGGTGGCTATAACGATGAAATCGAAGGCAAGCTGAAAGCTATCCTCGATTCCTTCAAAGCAACCCAGTCCTGGTAACGTCTGGCGGTCTGTCTTAGGGCAGACCGCAAGGCATTGAGGAGAAGCTCATGGCCGGCGCAAAAGAGATACGTAGTAAGATCGCAAGCGTCCAGAACACGCAGAAGATCACTAAAGCGATGGAGATGGTCGCCGCTTCCAAAATGCGTAAATCGCAGGAGCGCATGGCGGCCAGCCGTCCTTATGCAGAGACCATGCGCAAAGTGATTGGTCACCTTGCGAACGGTAATCTGGAATATAAGCACCCTTACCTGGAAGAACGCGACGTTAAACGTGTGGGCTACCTGGTGGTGTCGACCGATCGTGGTCTGTGTGGCGGCTTGAACACTAACCTGTTCAAAAAACTGCTGGCAGATATGAAAGCATGGTCCGAAAAAGGCGTTCAGTGCGAACTCGCAATGATCGGCTCTAAGGGCGTGTCTTTCTTTAGCTCCGTTGGCGGTAATGTGGTTGCTCAGGTAACCGGTATGGGGGATAACCCTTCCCTGTCCGAACTGATCGGTCCGGTTAAAGTGATGCTGCAGGCCTATGATGAAGGCCGTCTGGACAGACTGTACGTTGTCAGCAACAAATTTATTAACACCATGTCTCAGGTGCCTACTCTCACTCAACTGCTGCCATTACCGGCATCGGAAGATGAAGAGTTAAAACAAAAAGCCTGGGATTACCTGTATGAACCCGACCCGAAACCGCTGCTGGATACCCTGCTGCGTCGTTACGTTGAATCTCAGGTTTATCAGGGTGTGGTAGAAAACCTGGCCAGCGAGCAGGCCGCACGTATGGTGGCGATGAAAGCCGCGACCGACAATGGCGGCAGCCTGATTAAAGAGCTGCAGTTGGTATACAACAAAGCTCGTCAGGCCAGCATTACTCAGGAACTCACCGAGATCGTCGGTGGTGCATCCGCGGTATAACCAGGTTAATTCGTAGAGGATTCAAGATGGCTACTGGAAAAATTGTCCAGGTAATCGGCGCCGTGGTTGACGTCGAATTCCCTCAGGATGCCGTACCGCGCGTGTACGATGCTCTTGAGGTTATGAATGGTAATGAGAGCCTGGTGCTGGAAGTTCAGCAGCAGCTCGGTGGTGGTATCGTACGTACTATCGCCATGGGTTCTTCCGACGGTCTGCGTCGTGGTCTGGAAGTTAAAGACCTCGAACACCCGATCGAAGTCCCGGTAGGTAAAGCAACCCTGGGTCGTATCATGAACGTCCTGGGTCAGCCGATCGACATGAAAGGCGACATCGGCGAAGAAGAACGTTGGGCTATTCACCGTGCAGCACCTTCTTATGAAGAGCTGTCCAGCTCTCAGGAACTGCTGGAAACCGGTATCAAAGTAATGGACCTGATCTGCCCGTTCGCTAAGGGTGGTAAAGTTGGTCTGTTCGGTGGTGCGGGTGTAGGTAAAACCGTAAACATGATGGAGCTGATCCGTAACATCGCGATCGAGCACTCCGGTTATTCCGTGTTTGCAGGCGTAGGTGAACGTACTCGTGAGGGTAACGACTTCTACCACGAAATGACCGACTCTAACGTTCTGGATAAAGTATCCCTGGTTTATGGCCAGATGAACGAGCCACCGGGAAACCGTCTGCGCGTTGCGCTGACCGGCCTGACCATGGCTGAGAAGTTCCGTGACGAAGGTCGTGACGTTCTGCTGTTCGTTGATAACATCTATCGTTATACCCTGGCCGGTACTGAAGTATCCGCACTGCTGGGCCGTATGCCTTCAGCGGTAGGTTATCAGCCGACCCTGGCGGAAGAGATGGGTGTTCTGCAGGAACGTATCACCTCCACCAAAACCGGTTCTATCACCTCCGTTCAGGCGGTATACGTACCTGCGGATGACTTGACTGACCCGTCACCAGCCACCACCTTTGCTCACTTAGATGCAACCGTGGTACTGAGCCGTCAGATCGCGTCTCTCGGTATCTACCCGGCCGTTGACCCGCTGGACTCCACCAGCCGTCAGCTGGACCCGCTGGTCGTTGGTCAGGAACACTACGACACCGCGCGTGGCGTTCAGTCCATCCTGCAGCGTTACCAGGAACTGAAAGACATCATCGCGATCCTGGGTATGGACGAACTGTCCGAAGAAGACAAACTGGTGGTAGCACGTGCGCGTAAAATTCAGCGCTTCCTGTCCCAGCCATTCTTCGTTGCTGAAGTCTTTACCGGTTCTCCAGGTAAATTCGTATCGCTGAAAGATACTATCCGTGGCTTTAAAGGCATCATGGATGGCGAATACGATCACCTGCCAGAGCAGGCGTTCTATATGGTTGGCACCATCGAAGAAGCTGTCGAGAAAGCCAAAAAACTTTAACGCCTTAATCGGAGGGTGATATGGCAATGACTTACCACCTGGACGTCGTCAGCGCAGAGCAACAAATGTTCTCTGGTCTGGTCGAAAAAATCCAGGTAACGGGTAGTGAAGGTGAACTGGGTATTTACCCGGGCCACGCCCCGCTGCTCACCGCCATTAAGCCTGGTATGATCCGCATCGTTAAACAGTTCGGTCATGAAGAGTTTATCTACCTGTCCGGCGGCATTCTTGAAGTGCAGCCTGGCAACGTGACCGTACTGGCTGATACCGCGATTCGCGGACAGGATCTCGATGAAGCGAGAGCCCTGGAAGCGAAACGTAAGGCTGAAGAGCACATTAAGAGCTCTCATGGTGACGTGGATTACGCTCAGGCATCTGCGGAACTGGCCAAAGCGATCGCGAAACTGCGCGTTATCGAGTTGACCAAAAAAGCGATGTAACACCGGCTTGAAAGCATAAAAACCAGTCTGAATTCAGGCTGGTTTTTTTTTGCCTTTTCTTCGGTTTCCCGCTTTTTAAGCCCTTTCTTATCCTTTATTCATGGATCAAAAAAAGAGCAAAAACATTAGCCTAAAGACTTAATGAGAGGTATGTCTTACTTTTCAGAAGACAAAAGGCGCGACGATGGACGAAAATGTCTCATTATCTTGTGGGGAAAGTCCCCTGATGAGCATTTTATCTACACCCCATTTCACGGCGAAAAAAATGTAGTATTTTCAATGTGAAACGGTATAAATTCGTTCTCTTATCACAGTCAGGATGCGTATGTTGAACAGTGCTATGAGCGTAGTGATCCTTGCCGCAGGTAAAGGCACACGCATGTATTCCGATCTTCCTAAAGTGCTACATACTCTCGCGGGAAAAGCGATGGTTCAGCATGTCATTGATGCAGCTAATGAAGTTGGCGCATCTCACGTTCATCTGGTCTATGGCCACGGTGGCGATCTGCTTAAGCAGACACTGAAAGAAGACAACCTGAATTGGGTTCTGCAGGCCGAGCAGTTGGGTACAGGTCATGCGATGCAGCAGGCTGCGCCATTCTTTGGCGACGACGAAGACATTTTAATGCTCTATGGCGACGTACCGCTGATTTCGATCGACACATTGCAGCGTCTGCGTGATGCAAAACCGCAGGGCGGCATTGGTTTGCTGACGGTGAAGCTGGATGATCCAAGCGGCTATGGTCGTATTACGCGTGAGAACGGTAAGGTCACCGGCATTGTTGAGCACAAAGATGCAAGCGACGAGCAACGTCAGATCCAGGAAATTAATACTGGCATCCTGATTGCCAACGGCGCAGATATGAAACGTTGGCTGTCAAAACTGACCAATAACAATGCTCAGGGCGAGTATTACATCACCGACATTATTGCGCTGGCATATCAGGAAGGTCGCGAAATCGCGGCCGTTCACCCTGACAGACTCAGTGAAGTGGAAGGTGTGAACAACCGCCTGCAACTCTCTCGTCTGGAACGCGTTTACCAGTCTGAGCAGGCTGAAAAGCTGCTGCTGGCGGGCGTTATGCTGCGTGACCCTTCGCGTTTTGATCTGCGCGGTACGTTAACGCACGGGCGAGATGTCGAAATTGATACTAACGTTATCATCGAAGGCAACGTTACGCTCGGTCATCGTGTGAAGATTGGCGCGGGCTGCGTTATCAAAAACAGTGTGATTGGCGATGATTGTGAAATCAGCCCATACAGCGTAGTGGAAGATGCACATCTGGCAACGGCGTGTACAATTGGCCCGTTCGCGCGTCTGCGCCCTGGTGCCGAACTGCTGGAAGGCGCACACGTCGGTAACTTTGTCGAGATGAAAAAAGCGCGTCTGGGTAAAGGCTCGAAAGCCGGTCATCTGAGTTACCTGGGGGATGCTGAAATTGGCGACAACGTGAACATTGGTGCAGGAACGATCACCTGTAACTACGATGGCGCGAACAAGTTTAAAACCATTATTGGCGATGATGTGTTTGTCGGCTCTGATACCCAACTGGTGGCGCCAGTGACGGTGGGTAACGGTGTGACAATCGCGGCGGGTACCACCGTTACCCGTGACGTTGCTGATAACGAACTGGTGATAAGCCGTGTACCGCAGGTCCATAAGCAGGGCTGGAAGCGTCCGGTGAAGAAGAAGTAAATTCAATTTTTGTAGGCCGGACAACGCGTTTACGCTGCCTTCCGGCAAACAGGGATGAGGGGATAACATAATCCCCCGCCCAAAAAGCAGTACTTATAAAAATAACCCCACTCTCTACAAGGCTCGGGGCGCCCGAAAATACGGGCATACAGGTTGACCGACAACGACTGGCATATCGCCAAAATCGGAATTAAAAACTATGTGTGGAATTGTTGGCGCTATCGCGCAACGTGATGTAGCAGAAATCCTTCTCGAAGGTTTACGTCGTCTGGAATACCGCGGCTATGACTCTGCGGGCATGGCTGTGGTCGACAACGAAGGGCACATGACCCGTCTGCGTCGCCTCGGTAAAGTTCAGATGCTGGCACAGGCAGCGGAAGAACACCCGTTGCACGGCGGTACAGGTATTGCTCATACCCGTTGGGCAACCCACGGCGAACCTTCAGAAGCGAATGCGCATCCGCATGTTTCTGAGCACATTGTGGTGGTGCATAACGGCATCATCGAAAACCATGAACCGCTGCGCGAAGAACTGAAAGCGCGTGGTTATACGTTTGTTTCTGAAACTGACACCGAAGTGATTGCTCACCTGGTGCATTGGGAACTGGAACAAGGCGGCACTCTGCGTGAAGCAGTGCTGCGTACTATCCCACAACTGCGCGGCGCGTACGGTACGGTGATCATGGATACCCGTAAACCGGATACTCTGCTGGCGGCGCGCTCTGGTAGCCCGCTGGTGATTGGTCTGGGTATGGGTGAGAACTTTATCGCTTCCGATCAACTGGCGCTGCTGCCAGTCACCCGTCGCTTCATCTTCCTGGAAGAAGGTGATATTGCGGAAGTGACCCGTCGTTCCGTCTCTATTTTCGATAAAACGGGCGCGGAAGTGAAACGTCAGGATATCGAATCCAATCTGAAATACGACGCTGGTGATAAAGGTATTTATCGCCACTACATGCAGAAAGAGATCTACGAACAGCCTAACGCTATCAAAAACACCCTGACCGGACGTATTACTCACGGTGAAGTGGATCTGAGCGAGCTGGGTCCGAAGGCGAACGAACTGCTGGCTCAGGTTGAGCACATTCAGATTATCGCCTGCGGTACTTCCTACAACTCCGGTATGGTATCCCGCTATTGGTTTGAATCTCTGGCAGGGATCCCGTGTGACGTGGAAATCGCGTCTGAATTCCGCTATCGCAAATCCGCCGTGCGTCGCAACAGCCTGATGATCACCCTTTCGCAGTCTGGCGAAACGGCAGATACGCTGGCTGGTCTGCGTTTATCGAAAGAGTTGGGTTATCTGGGTTCCCTGGCGATTTGTAACGTTCCAGGCTCTTCCCTGGTTCGTGAATCTGACCTGGCGATGATGACCAATGCCGGTACCGAAATCGGTGTTGCCTCCACGAAAGCGTTTACCACTCAGTTGACCGTTCTGCTGATGCTGGTGGCGAAACTGGCGCGTCTGAAAGGTCTGGATGCCTCTATTGAGCACGACATCGTTCACGGCCTGCAGGCGCTGCCGAGCCGTATTGAGCAGATGCTGTCTCAGGATAAACGCATTGAAGCGCTTGCTGAAGATTTCTCTGACAAACACCACGCGCTGTTCCTGGGGCGTGGCGATCAGTATCCGATTGCGCTGGAAGGCGCGCTGAAACTGAAAGAGATCTCTTATATTCACGCAGAAGCCTATGCCGCAGGTGAACTGAAGCATGGCCCGCTGGCGCTGATTGATGCAGACATGCCGGTTATTGTGGTGGCTCCGAACAACGAACTGTTGGAAAAACTGAAATCCAACATTGAGGAAGTTCGCGCGCGCGGTGGTCAGCTGTATGTCTTCGCCGATCAGGATGCCGGATTCACCAGTAGCGATAACATGCACATTATTGAAATGCCGCATGTGGAAGAGGCCATTGCGCCAATCTTCTACACAGTACCGCTGCAATTGCTGGCGTATCACGTGGCGCTGATCAAAGGCACCGACGTGGATCAGCCGCGTAACCTGGCAAAATCGGTTACGGTTGAATAATCTGTGTAATGCCCTGCGAAAGCGGGGCATTTTTTATCCCCGTTTTTTTGAACAATTCCCCCTCCGTTTTTATGTGACAAAGCGTCATATTCAGCTACTGTTTCAGTGTCATAAAAAGAAAATCTCTGCGAAATATTAGTGCCATAAAAACACGTAACGCATTGTTTCTTTATGATGTTTTTTAGAAACTGAACACCATTTCTTTCTCTGTCATAAAACTGTCATATTTCGTACATTTAACTGTCACCTGTTTGTCCTATTTTGCTTATCGTAGCCACTTAACAATGATTTACGAATCTTGCAGGAGACATTATGAAAGTTATGCGTACCACTGTCGCAACTGTTGTCGCCGCGACCTTATCCATGAGCGCTTTCGCTGTAAACGCAGCGGCAAGCCTGACAGGTGCAGGTGCAACTTTCCCTGCGCCAGTGTATGCCAAATGGGCAGATACCTATCAGAAAGAAACCGGTAATAAAGTCAATTACCAGGGTATCGGCTCCTCCGGTGGTGTTAAACAAATTACTGCAAATACGGTTGATTTCGGCGCATCCGATGCCCCGCTGTCTGATGAAAAGCTGGCTCAGGAAGATCTGTTCCAGTTCCCGACCGTGATTGGTGGTGTGGTGCTGGCGGTGAATATCCCTGGTCTGAAGTCTGGTGAGCTGGTGTTGGATGGTAAAACACTGGGTGACATCTATCTCGGCAAAATCAAAAAGTGGGACGATGAAGCCATCACCAAACTGAACCCAGGTCTGAAACTGCCTTCCCAGAATATTGCCGTTGTGCGTCGTGCTGATGGCTCCGGTACTTCCTTCGTCTTTACCAGCTATCTGGCGAAAGTGAACGAAGAGTGGAAATCGAAAGTCGGTTCCGGCTCGACAGTAAACTGGCCGACCGGTCTGGGTGGTAAAGGCAACGACGGTATCGCTGCGTTCGTACAGCGTCTGCCGGGTTCCATTGGTTACGTTGAATACGCGTATGCCAAGCAGAACAGCCTGGCCTACACCAAATTGATCTCCGCCGATGGTAAGCCGGTAAGCCCGACTGAAGAGAACTTCGCCAACGCGGCAAAAGGCGCTGACTGGAGCAAATCGTTCGCGCAGGACCTGACGAACCAGAAAGGTGAAGAAGCGTGGCCAATCACCTCCACGACCTTCATCCTCGTGCACAAAGTGCAGAAAAAACCTGAGCAGGGTGCTGAAGTGCTGAAATTCTTCGACTGGGCATACAAAAATGGCGGCAAACAGGCTAATGACCTGGATTATGCCAGCCTGCCAGACAGCGTGGTTGAGCAGGTTCGCGCTGCATGGAAAACCAACGTGAAAGACAGCAACGGTAAAGCGCTGTATTAATAGAATATCTTTGACGAAATGGCGGATGGCGCTACGCTTATCCGCCCTACGGTTCAGACTGTAGGCCCGATAGGTAAGCCGGATAAGCGTAGCGCCATCCGGCTTGGGCAACTTCGTAAACGCGTTCAACGGAAAGAGTAATTTATGGCTGCAACTAAGCCTGCTTTTAACCCACCGGGTAAAAAGGGTGACATGATATTCAGCGCGCTGGTAAAACTGGCTGCGCTGCTTGTGCTATTGATGCTGGGGGGCATTATTGTCTCTCTGATCATCTCCTCCTGGCCAAGTATCCAGAAGTTTGGCTTTTCGTTCCTGTGGACCAAAGAGTGGGACGCGCCAAACGATATCTACGGTGCGCTGGTCCCCATTTATGGCACGCTGGTGACCTCTTTTATCGCATTGCTGATCGCCGTTCCGGTGAGTTTCGGCATTGCCTTATTTTTAACGGAGCTGGCGCCAAACTGGCTGAGACGTCCGCTGGGGATCGCGATTGAACTGCTGGCCGCGATTCCAAGTATCGTTTATGGCATGTGGGGCTTGTTCATTTTCGCCCCGTTGTTTGCGACCTGGTTTCAGGAGCCGGTAGGGAACGTCCTTTCCAACATTCCATTTGTTGGTGCACTGTTCTCGGGTCCGGCTTTTGGTATCGGTATTTTAGCCGCTGGCGTGATCCTCGCCATCATGATCATCCCGTACATTGCGGCGGTAATGCGTGATGTATTCGAACAGACCCCTGTGATGATGAAAGAGTCGGCCTACGGTATCGGCTGCACCACCTGGGAAGTTATCTGGCGTATTGTTCTGCCCTACACCAAAAATGGGGTGATTGGCGGCATTATGCTGGGCTTAGGTCGTGCGCTGGGCGAAACCATGGCGGTAACCTTTATCATCGGTAACACCTACCAGCTCGACAGTGCCTCGCTGTATATGCCGGGCAACAGTATTACCTCTGCGCTGGCGAACGAGTTTGCCGAAGCAGAATCGGGTCTGCATGTTGCCGCGTTGATGGAACTGGGCCTGATCCTGTTCGTCATCACCTTTATCGTCCTGGCGGCGTCTAAATTTATGATCATGCGCCTTGCTAAGAACGAGGGGGCACGTTAATGGCTACGATCGAAATGCAATCTACCGCCGCACTGGCGGAATCCCGCCGCAAAATGCAGGCGCGTCGTCGCATGAAAAACCGCATCGCGCTGACGCTCTCCATGGCGACAATGGCGTTCGGGTTGTTCTGGCTCATTTGGATCCTGTTCTCTACTGTGGTACGCGGTATCGACGGAATGTCGCTGGCGCTGTTTACCGAAATGACGCCGCCGCCTAATACAGCGGGTGGTGGTCTGGCAAACGCCCTGGCCGGTAGTGGTTTACTCATTCTGTGGGCGACCGTATTGGGTACGCCGCTGGGCATTATGGCGGGGATTTATCTGGCGGAATATGGCCGCAAATCCTGGCTGTCTGAAGTCATTCGCTTTATCAACGACATTCTGCTTTCTGCGCCGTCGATTGTGGTCGGTCTGTTCGTCTACACCATTGTGGTCGCGCAGATGGAACAATTCTCCGGCTGGGCAGGTGTGATTGCGCTGGCGTTGCTGCAGGTGCCTATCGTTATTCGAACTACAGAGAACATGTTGAAACTGGTGCCGGATAGCCTGCGTGAAGCGGCGTATGCGCTGGGTACGCCAAAGTGGAAGATGATCTCTGCGATTACCCTGAAGGCGTCAGTCTCCGGCATCATGACCGGTATCCTGCTGGCGATTGCGCGTATCGCGGGTGAAACCGCCCCGCTGTTGTTTACCGCGCTCTCGAACCAGTTCTGGAGCACCGACATGATGCAGCCGATCGCCAACTTGCCGGTGACCATCTTTAAATTTGCGATGAGTCCGTTTGCTGAATGGCAGCAACTGGCCTGGGCTGGGGTGTTGATTATCACCCTTTGCGTTCTGCTGCTGAATATTCTGGCGCGCGTCATTTTTGCGAAGAATAAACACGGTTAATTATTTACGCATTGCCGGATGGCGGCGTACGGATTGTACATATTTGTAGGCCTGATATGCGTAGCGCCATCAGGCACAATTTTGCGGCGCGGCGAATGCGGCGTCGAATGAGGAAGAGATTGAAATGAGTATGGTTGAGACAGCCCCAGGTAAGATTCAGGTTCGTGATTTGAACTTCTACTATGGCAAATTCCATGCCCTGAAGAACATCAACCTGGATATCGCGAAGAACCAGGTTACGGCATTCATCGGTCCGTCTGGCTGTGGTAAATCCACGTTGCTGCGCACCTTTAACAAAATGTATTCGCTGTACCCCGATCAACGTGCGGAAGGCGAAATTCTGCTGGATGGCGACAATATTCTCACCAATACCCAGGATATCGCGCTGCTGCGCGCTAAAGTGGGCATGGTGTTTCAGAAGCCGACACCGTTCCCGATGTCCATTTACGACAATATCGCGTTTGGCGTGCGCCTGTTTGAGAAGCTCTCCCGTGCCGACATGGATGAGCGTGTTCAGTGGGCTTTGACCAAGGCCGCATTGTGGAACGAAACCAAAGATAAATTGCACCAGAGCGGGTACTCTCTCTCCGGTGGTCAGCAACAGCGTCTGTGCATCGCGCGCGGTATCGCTATTCGTCCGGAAGTGTTGCTGCTGGATGAGCCATGTTCAGCGCTGGACCCTATTTCCACTGGGCGCATTGAAGAGCTGATCACCGAGCTGAAGCAGGATTACACCGTGGTTATCGTAACGCACAACATGCAGCAGGCGGCGCGTTGTTCCGACCACACGGCGTTTATGTATTTGGGCGAGTTGATTGAGTTCAGCAACACGGACGATCTGTTCACCAAGCCCGCTAAAAAGCAAACAGAAGACTACATCACCGGTCGCTACGGCTGATTCAGGAGTGCAACATGGATAACCTCAATCTCAATAAACACATTTCCGGCCAGTTCAACGCTGAACTGGAGAGCATTCGCACTCAGGTGATGACCATGGGCGGAATGGTGGAACAGCAACTGTCTGACGCCATTACCGCCATGCACAACCAGGACGGTGAACTGGCAAAGCGCGTGATTGAAGGCGACAAACAGGTCAACATGATGGAAGTCGCGATTGATGAAGCCTGCGTGCGCATCATCGCCAAGCGTCAGCCAACGGCCAGCGACCTGCGTCTGGTGATGGCGATCATCAAAACCATCGCGGAGCTGGAACGCATTGGCGACGTTGCCGATAAAATCTGTCGTACCGCGCTGGAGAAGTTCTCTTCTCAGCATCAGCCGCTGTTGGTGAGCCTGGAATCGTTGGGTCGCCATACCGTACAGATGCTGCATGATGTTCTGGATGCGTTTGCGCGTATGGATCTGGACGAAGCGGTACGTATCTACCGTGAAGACAAAAAAGTCGACCAGGAATATGAAGGCATCGTGCGTCAGCTGATGACGTACATGATGGAAGATCCGCGAACCATTCCGAGCGTGCTGACGGCGCTGTTCTGCGCACGATCGATTGAACGTATCGGCGACCGCTGCCAGAACATTTGTGAATACATCTTCTACTTCGTGAAAGGGCAGGATTTCCGTCACGTCGGGGGGGATGAGCTGGATAAACTGCTGGCGGGTAAAGACCCAAAAGAGTGATATTTGTGCTTTCTGTAGGCCCGGTAAGCATGCGCCACCGGGCAATTAGCCGGATGGTGCTAACGCTTATCCGGCCTACACTGAATTGACCATTCCGACGAAATTAACGCGTAATATCCCATCCGCGCGCCTTCCACAATTCCGGCAATTGCGCCAAATCGGTAAAGGTCGTTACTTTTGGATGATCGATCGGTTTGTTGTGCGGATCGGCGCAGAAGTAAAACACCTCCATACCCGCATCAATTCCTGACTGTGCGCCAGCTGAAGAGTCATCCACCAGAATGCAGTTCTCCACATTGACGTTCATCGCTTTCGCTGCGTGGAACATCAGCGCCGGATCAGGCTTCCAGCGTTGAATATCGTAGCCGCTGAACAGTTTTTCCGGGAAGTGGTGCAACATGCCCAGTTTTCCCAGCGAATGCTGCATTTTGCTGACCGGCCCGTTAGAGACTACGCAGATTGGCACCGCCATGCTGTCCAGCAATGCGTTTGCACCCGCGATCACCTCTAGTTCCGTGTCGAACAGGCGTGCGACCTCGGCGCGGAAGACGCGTTCCAGCTCAGTTTTCGCCAACTGAATATGATGCTCTTCGTTGATGATGTCGATGATCTCGTAGAGTTTTATGCCCTTAAAGCGTTCAAACACCTCTTCAAGATCGAGCTTTATGCCAAACTCCTGGAACATGGCGACATACGCACGGGAACAGATCACTTCGCTGTCGACCAGCGTACCGTCGCAGTCGAAAAATACCGCTTCAATCTGGGACATGCCTTTCCTTTTTTACAAGTTTAACGTTTACGTAATGCTGAATTGAGAGACGCAATCGTTGACGTATTAGTAAAATCAAAGAAAAAAAGTATCTCGCAACCGCCCCTATTGTCGCATTTTGGTATAGGATAGCGACGGATTTTTCCCTCCTTGTTCGGAAATTGATTATGAGTCAACAACACACAACCCAGGCTTCTGGTCAGGGTATGCTGGAACGCGTGTTTAAACTGCGCGAACACGGCACGACGGCCCGCACCGAAGTGATCGCCGGTTTCACGACCTTCCTGACGATGGTCTATATCGTTTTTGTTAACCCACAAATTCTTGGCGTTGCTGGCATGGATACCAGTGCTGTCTTCGTCACCACCTGTTTGATTGCTGCATTTGGTAGCATCCTGATGGGCCTGTTCGCCAACCTGCCGGTCGCGCTGGCGCCTGCAATGGGTCTGAACGCCTTCTTCGCGTTTGTTGTGGTTCAGGCAATGGGCCTGCCGTGGCAGGTGGGAATGGGCGCCATTTTCTGGGGCGCTGTTGGTCTGCTGTTGTTGACCATCTTCCGCGTACGTTATTGGATGATCGCCAATATTCCGGTTAGTCTGCGTGTAGGTATCACCAGCGGTATAGGCCTGTTCATTGGTATGATGGGGCTGAAAAATGCCGGTGTCATTGTCGCGAATAAAGACACGCTGGTGGCGATTGGAAATCTGACGTCGCACAGCGTTCTGCTGGGCGTGCTGGGGTTCTTTATCATCGCTATTCTGGCATCGCGCAACATTCACGCTGCGGTGCTGGTGTCTATCGTGGTCACAACGTTGCTGGGCTGGATGTTGGGTGATGTGCACTACAACGGTATCGTCTCTGCGCCGCCAAGCGTCACTACTGTAATTGGCCATGTGGATCTGGCTGGTTCGTTGAATCTGGGCCTGGCCGGCGTCATTTTCTCTTTCATGTTGGTTAACCTGTTTGACTCCTCCGGTACGCTGATTGGCGTGACCGACAAAGCGGGTCTGGCCGATGAGAAAGGGAAGTTCCCACGCATGAAGCAGGCGCTGTTTGTCGACAGCGTATCATCGGTGGCGGGTTCGTTTATCGGTACCTCTTCCGTGACGGCGTATATTGAATCTTCTTCCGGTGTTTCTGTCGGTGGACGTACCGGTCTGACGGCAGTAGTCGTGGGTTTGCTGTTCCTGCTGGTTATCTTCCTGTCGCCGCTGGCGGGAATGGTGCCGGGTTATGCGGCCGCGGGTGCGCTGATTTATGTCGGTGTATTGATGACCTCCAGCCTTGCACGCGTGAAGTGGGACGACTTGACGGAGTCAGTGCCCGCCTTTATCACCGCCGTGATGATGCCGTTCAGTTTCTCTATTACTGAAGGTATCGCGCTGGGCTTTATCTCTTACTGTGTGATGAAAATCGGCACCGGCCGCTTGCGCGATCTCAGCCCTTGCGTGGTCGTTGTGGCGTTGCTGTTCATTCTGAAGATTGTGTTTATCGACGCGCACTAAGGTGCGGCTTGTGGTGTCAGGTGGCGCTAACGCTTACCTGACCTACAGAAGAACGTAGGCCTGATAAGCGAAGCGCCATCAGTCATAACCACATTAATCATTTCAAATCAAAGCCCGGCAGTGTGCCGGGCTTTTTCTTTTACGCTTTCACGCGCTGAATGTAATCGCCAAACGCGGTCAGTTGACCGGTCAGATGATCCAGGGTGCTTTGGTCAATCACTTCACCGTTTTGCGGGTCCACTTTGTTTTGAATCACGCCGCCCATAAATTCAGGCTTATTCATTACCATGGCATCGAGGAAGACCAGAATCTGACGCAGATGATACTGACAGCGCGCGCCGCCGATAGCTCCCATTGAACTGGTCTGGATCAGCACGGGTTTTCCGGACAGTGGCTGGTCGGGTAGGCGGGACAGCCAGTCGATGGCGTTTTTCAGGCCACCCGGCACGGAGTAGTTATATTCCGGCGTCACAATGACCACCCCATCCGCTTGACGAATTTGATCCGCCAGCGCTTCTACGCTCTGCGGAAAACCTTCCTCTTGTTGCAGATCGGCGTCATACAATGGGATGTTGCCAATGGACGGCAATGGGTTGACTTCCATGCCTGTCGGGGCAATTTTTGGCAGAGTACGGGCAACCATCCCATTAAATGAGCCTTTGCGCAGGCTTCCCAGTAACGTAACAACCTTCAACGTTTCAGACATGATTACTCCTTTTTCATCATGATGGCCGGGATGTGGCCGGGTCAGTTATGTGTACAAGATTTAACGGTGGATAATTGGGCGAATCGCATCAGGCGACCGGTGGGTGCATTGGCGCGAGTCTGGATATCGGGCAGGCTTTTCCACCCCTGATGACTATCAAACTCCCAAACCTTCAGCTTTTCAATGGAGGGCGAGACGGCAACCGACCATACCAGCACATCTTCCGCATCACAGAGGGCTTCGATCTGCGCAACATGGGCACACTTAAGACGACCGGCAACGGGGATCAACTGGAGCTCTCGTGGGTCATCGTTGAGGACATCGCCAGTGAGTTTCAGTACGCTCTGGCGCAAGGTGATGAGCTGCGCACGTGCTTCATTAGGATCGTTTTGATTGTTGATCCACAGGGTTTCATTGCTGGAGAACACCGGGTTTCCTGCTGAATGTGGGCTGTGAAAGCCACGGGTTGCGCGTTGCAACTCCATGTCCAGACCGCATTCGCCTTCGGTTGTCAGCGCAATGCCGACCATATTTCCGGCGTACGCGATGGAGAAATCGGGCAGGTTGCGATCGCGAAACGTGGGTTTGCCTTTCGCCTGGATAGTGATCTCTGGTAGTTCGCTGATGCCATAAAGCATAAACATCAGTTCAGCGAGTAAGGCCCGGGAGGCAAGGAACCGCGTGCGGCGATGAGTGGGAAGATTGCTGGCCTCAATATGACATTGAGAAGGGAGCCGGACTGAAACCAGATGTCCCTCCGTAAGAATCCCTCTGGCAAAATGTGTCGCCATTTTTCGCTCCGTGATTAATGGTCCGTGATTATTACGAGAGTAACATTTACATGAATTATGGACAGACTTAACAGCTCAAAAGTTCGACTGAATCAGAATACCTTACGCGACATTTACATTTCCCTTACCTAAGTGGTGAATTTAGCGTCAGGAAAGGGGGCTGTAGAGGGCTTTAAGAGTTTCTCTTAACCAGACAATTTTCGGGTTATGGCTGTTGCGTTTATGCCAGAGGAGGGTGAACGGCACCATGAGTTTTTCCCGCTGTGCGGCGTCAAAAGGCAAGGGACGCGCAACTAACGGGAGTTGGTGGAGTTGGTTATAACGCTGGCAATAAAGCGGCGCGGTCGCCAGAAGCGAGTGATCGGGTTGTGCCGCCATAAACAACGATTGTTCAAATCCAGGCAGACTTAAGGCGATGTTGCGTTTACGCCCCATCTCCTGCAGCACGTCATCGAGCGCCCAGGTATCGCTTTGTTCCCAGCAGATGCTGATATGCGGATAGCGCAGGAAGGTCTCAAGATTCCACTCTTCCCGCAGCGCCGGATGATCTTCCCGCAACCATACCCACGGTAAGTCGGTGAACAGCACTTCAAAATCGATCGATAAAGGCAGCAGACTCAGTAACTCTCGCGAACGTGGATGGCTCTCACGCCCGGTAAAACCAATATCTACCTCACCGCGCGTGATGGCGTCCAGCGAGTCGTAATCCCAGTTGCGTACTTTAATGGAGGCCTGCGGATAGCGCTGATAGATCTGCTGCGACAACGTATTGAACATGATCATCATCAGGGGCGTCTCGGCGACCAGATCGAACTTCAGCCCTCGTGGCGTTTCGTTATGCGGCTTATCCAGCAGCTGATTGCCCATCTGCATCCAGTCTGCCAGATTCTGCTCCATACTCAGCATCAGCGGCGTTGGCGTCAGCCCGAGCGGCGTATTCACGAACAGCGGGTCGTCGAACCATGCCCGCAACTTCGACAGCGATTTGCTCACCGCCGAAGGGGTAACGCTCATCCGTTTCGCCGCTTTGGTTACGCTGCGCTCCTGCATCAGAAGCTGCAGGCATAACAACAAATTAAGATCGAGACTGGTGATGGATTTCTTCATGGTCGGGTGCAGACCTGTTGGGTGCGACGAGCATAATCAGCAAGAGGCTGACTATGCTACAACCAATCAGAATCCCGATCAGCATATTCAACGCATTGATGCCGACAATGGCTGCCAGCCAAATCCACAGCGACGAACCGCAGACCTGTGCAATACCCAGCGCTGAACTGGCGACACCAGCCCGCAAAGAAAAGGGACCCAGCGCCTGGCTCATTGCCACGCCAAAGCCGACCGAGAAACCCGCGCAGATAAGCGTCAGACCAAACAGTGTCACCGCGTTGCTGGTGGCGAGGCTGAGCACCACGCCTGCCGCCAGAAACAGCCCCTGTGAGGTAACCATTAATGTACGTGGCTTAAACACGCCTAACGCAAATGGCGTTGAGAACGAAACGGCCATACTGACACCTGCGGTCAGTGCCATGGTGGTGGCATATTCACCGCGATCAAACCCCATCACTTCCATCAGCAGAACCGGTGAGGTATTCACAAAAGTGAGGATCACGGAGACGCTCAGTGTGGTGATCGCCAGACGGCTGAGGAAAAAACGATTGATTAGCGACTCGGCACTCTGTGGCGAACATGAAGACGATGAATGTGTGGCTGGACGCGTTTCCCGCAGGATGAACAGCGACAGCAGACACACCGCGATGCCCATCGCAATCATGGTGTAAAACAGACTTTGCCATGGAAATCTGAGCATGATCAGATGTCCCAGAACCGGCGCCAGCACCGGGACAATACAGGTGATCCCGTTAAGCAGTGACAGCACTTTCGCCCGGCGGCGGTCGTCCAGGGTATCGCGCAAGATGGCAAAAGCCACCACATAACAGCTACCTGCGCCAATGCCCTGAATAAAGCGTCCGGTTAAAAACATCGAACCGTCCTGCGCGAACGAACAAAGCGTTGAGGCAAAAATGAATATCACCGCGCCGACAATAGCCACAGGTTTACGCCCGGAGCGGTCGGCCACTTTCCCGGCAAACAGCATGGCGGTTGCCATCCCGGCCAGATAGACGGAAAACGCAATATGCAACTGCGCTTCACTGGCATTCAGATCGGCGGCAATTCGCGGTAAACCCACCAGATACATATCAATACCGGCGGGATAGAGTAAAACCAGGGCAAAACTGCAGATTAGAAAGCGGGTCATAGCGTCCTCACGATAAGCGTGACGCTAAGCATACGGGGAGGTGTTCTGTGAGACGAGTTGCCATTTGGACAACAGTGATTTCCTGTAAGGAAATCGCCTATTGCCAGGTAACGCTTCGATTACTGAGCAATAGGCGTAGGGGAGGCCGGATAAGGCGTTAGCCGCCATCCGGCAATACTGCTTACTTGCCGATACAGAAGCTGGAGAAGATCCGCCCCAGCAGATCGTCGGAGGTAAACTCCCCGGTAATCTCACTCAACGCCTGCTGCGCCAGGCGCAGTTCTTCTGCCAGCAGTTCGCCAGCCCATGCGCCTAACAGTTGCGCTTTACCCTGCTGGAGATGCTCAGCGGCTTCGGCCAGCGCCTGCAAATGACGACGACGCGCCAGGAAGCCGCCTTCCATGTTGGTTTCAAAGCCCATGCTTTGCTTGAGATGGTTACGCAGTACGTCCACGCCTTCACCTGTCCGTGCAGAGAGGCGAACCAGTGAGTGCTCGTTCACTTCGCTAATACCCAGCGTCTCGCCGGTAATATCCGCTTTGTTGCGCACGACAGTGATCGGCAGCTTAGCAGGCAGACGAGCGATAAAGTCCGGCCAGATCTCTGTCGGGTCAGTCGCGGCGGTCGTTGTGCCGTCCACCATAAACAGCACGCGGTCGGCTTGTTCAATCTCCTGCCACGCGCGCTCAATACCGATACGTTCTACCTCATCATTAGCATCGCGCAGACCGGCGGTATCGATGATGTGCAGCGGCATACCGTCAATGTGAATATGCTCGCGCAGTACGTCGCGCGTTGTCCCGGCTATATCGGTCACAATCGCGGCTTCACGCCCCGCCAGCGCATTCAGCAGGCTCGATTTACCCGCGTTAGGGCGACCAGCAATAACCACCTTCATCCCTTCACGCAGCAGGCTGCCCTGACGCGCTTCAGCACGCACGGCATCGAGATCGGCGATAACGCCATTTAGCTGCGCTTCAATTTTGCCGTCCGACAGGAAATCGATCTCCTCATCCGGGAAATCGATCGCCGCTTCCACGTAGATGCGCAGGTGAGTGAGTGCTTCCACAAGATGATTTACACGCGCGGAAAACGCCCCTTGCAGAGAGTTCAACGCTGAACGCGCCGCTTGCTCTGAGCTGGCGTCAATCAGGTCGGCAATCGCCTCTGCCTGGGCCAGATCGAGCTTATCGTTGAGGAACGCCCGTTCGGAGAATTCACCGGGTTTTGCAATGCGCAGACCAGGGATCGTCAGAATGCGTTTTAACAGCAGGTCGAGAATCACCGGGCCGCCGTGCCCTTGCAGTTCCAGTACGTCTTCACCCGTGAACGAGTTCGGACCGGGGAACCACAGCGCGATCCCCTGGTCGAGCGCGGTGCCATCAGCATCTTTAAACGGCAGATAGTCGGCATAACGCGGTTTTGGCAGCTTGCCCAGTACAACTTCGGCAACCTCACGCGCCTTGAGGCCGGAGATACGCAGGATGCCGACGCCACCGCGTCCCGGTGGGGTAGCCTGGGCGACGATAGTGTCGTTGTGGCTCATGATATGTCTCGTTGAATACAAATAAAAAAGGCGGTCATTTGACCGCCTTCCATAGAGCTATGACTTACTGTCAGGAGCTTTTCTTCTCGCGGCTATGCAGGCCACGTTTCTCCAGACCACGGTAAATCAGCTGCTGCTGGATAATGGTCACCAGGTTGCTGACGATATAGTACAGCACCAGACCTGACGGGAACCACAGGAAGAACACGGTGAAGATGACCGGCATAAAGGTCATGATCTTCTGCTGCATCGGGTCGGTCACTGTGGTCGGCGACATCTTCTGGATGAAGAACATCGTCACGCCCATCAGGATCGGCAGGATGTAGTACGGGTCTTGTGCAGACAAGTCGTGGATCCACAGGGCGAACGGCGCATGACGCAGTTCAATGGAGCCCATCAGCATGTAGTACAGCGCAAGGAAGATTGGCATCTGGATGATCAGCGGGAAGCAGCCGCCCAGCGGGTTAACCTTCTCAGCTTTGTACAGTGCCATCATTTCCTGGCTCTGACGCTGTTTGTCATCGCCCAGACGCTCGCGCATTGCCGCAATTTTCGGCTGCAGCATACGCATCTTCGCCATGGAGGTGTACTGCGCTTTGGTCAGCGGGTACATGATGCCACGAACGATAAAGGTGATAACGATGATGGAGAAGCCCCAGTTACCCAGGAAGCTATGGATCCATTTCAGCAGCTTAAACAGCGGCTGAGAGATGAACCACAACCAGCCGTAATCCACGGTCAGATCCAGGTGCGGTGCAACGGCCGCCATTTTATCCTGAATTTCCGGGCCGACCCACAGGGTGCTGGTCATCGCGCCAGTCTGACCTGGCTGTACCAGCACCGGCTGAGATTTATAGCCGATGGCAGCAATGCCGTTACCCAGATTAGCGGTATAGAAGTTGTTGGTGCCGTCATTACGCGGAACCCATGCCGTTGCGAAATACTGTTGCAACATTGCCACCCAGCCGTTGTGTGCGCTGACGTTCAGGTTTTCGTTTTCGGCAATGGTCTCGAATTTGTATTTCTCATACTTCTCATCAGGCGTGGAGTACGCTGCGCCACGGAAAGTATGCAGCGCAAAGTTGCTGCTACCGGTGTCGCGATGAGATGGCAGATTGATGGATTGCTTCAGCTGACCAAAGGTGGAAATCTCCAGCGGTTTCTCGCCGGCGTTCTGCACGCTGTAGTTCACATTGACAGCATACTCACCGCGCTTCAGAACAAACGTTTTAGTAAACGTGTTGCCAGCGGAGTCAGTGTAGGTCATCGGGATCTGCAGTTCGTTCTGACCATCCGCCAGTACAAAGGCGTCTTTTTCGACGTTGTACTGTGGACGTGGGCCGTTAGCCGGGTTATCCGGACCGTCACGACCTGTCAGGCCGCTTTGTGCCTGATAAATGAACTGCGGAGTTGTTTCCAGTAACTGGAACGGCTCTTTAGAACCGAGCTCTTTCGGGTAAGCCGGCAGCTGGGCCTGCTCAACATCACCACCACGGGTGTTGATGGTCAGATCAAGCACGTCGGTTTTAACCGTAATCAGTTTCCCCTGGCCACTGGCCGGTACGCCCTGGTCTGCGGCGCTACCCGCTGCGGTGGTCGTTGTCTGCGTGGTCTGTTGAGTCTGAGGTTGCGGATTTTTATCCTGCTCCCAGGCTTGCCAGATCATGAAAGACACGAACAGCAAAGCGATGACTAAAAGATTGCGTTGCGAATCCATCGTTAGTGTTCTCTGGTATCAAATGGTCCGGGTGGGACGGGATCGTCACCACCAGGGTGTAAAGGGTGGCATTTTAATACGCGTTTCACCGTCAACCAACTGCCTTTTATCACTCCAAACCTGCGCAATGCCTCAATTCCGTAGCTTGAACAGGTTGGCGTGAAACGACAATGCGGCCCAAGCAGCGGACTGATCAGGCGTTGATAGACCCTAATAAGGGCTATCAGGACCCGCGAGCCAGGCGACAGTGGCGGCGCCATAATTTTTCCAACGCTTCCGAGAGAGCACGGTTATCGAGGTCAGCAACCCCTTTTTTCGCCACGACCACGAAATCCATTGCTGGAAGCTCGTGCTGACGCAGACGGAAGCTTTCACGCGTCAGACGTTTAATCCGATTGCGTTCATGGGCGCGTCGAACGTTTTTCTTGGCGACGGTAAGACCGATACGGGGATGCCCCAGCGAATTCAGGCGGCCGAGGATGGTGATTTGCGGCGTGCCAGCCCGTTGTGGCTGCTGGAAGACGAATGTGAAATGATTGGGAGTTAACAAACGTAACTCCCTGGGAAATGCGAGCTTAACCACTCAGGGGTTAGCTTTATTACTTGGAAACGGTCAGACGAGAACGGCCTTTAGCACGACGACGTGCCAGAACCTGACGACCATTTTTAGTAGCCATACGAGCACGGAAGCCGTGAGAACGGTTGCGCTTCAGTACAGACGGTTGAAAAGTGCGTTTCATGGCGATTTCTACCTAAACTTGAATAAATTCAATGGCTTTTACAGATATCCGAGCAAACATCGAACGACGGACGTCGAAGCCATGGGTGATTAAAGAGGCCGGATTGTAATAATTGTACACTCCGGAGTCAATTCTCTTTCCTTAAATCCCTGCGTTTTTCGCACGTTTTCGCGTGGAAAATGAGCAGCGTTAACGCCGTGATTACGGGCATTACGCGCCGGGGGGAAGATTATAAAGGCTGCCGGGCAAAGCGCAAGGATCGAGCGGGATCTTTATTAGATCGTTTAAGCAGTAAAGTGGCTTTACTCATTAATTTTTCCAATATGCGTGCGAAATCCTGCAGCACTTCCCCAGGATCGTTTACACTTACCCGCTTCTGGATCATCCTGTGGATAAATCGGGAAGAATCTGTGAGAAACAGAAGATCTCTCGCGCAGTTTAGGCTATGATCCGCGGTCCTGATCGTTTCAAAGGATCCTGGTCAGGCTTTAACGCGACATTCTTCAGGTGCGCCATGGTGTCGCCTTTAGGATCCCGTGTATAACCGCAGAAAGCGGTTCGTGCGTCACCCTCATGCAGGGTCTTTTCGACGTGCGCCAACAATCATGAATGTTTCAGCCTTTGTCATTATCGACTTTTGTTCGAGTGGAGTCCGCCGTGTCACTTTCGCTTTGGCAGCAGTGTCTTGCCCGATTGCAGGATGAGTTACCAGCCACAGAGTTCAGTATGTGGATACGCCCGTTGCAGGCGGAACTGAGCGATAACACGCTGGCTTTGTATGCGCCAAACCGTTTTGTGCTCGACTGGGTAAGGGATAAATACCTCAATAACATCAATGGACTGTTGAATAATTTTTGCGGCGCAGATGCCCCGCAACTGCGTTTTGAAGTGGGAACAAAACCCGTTACTCAGACGCTAAAGACGCCTGTTAATCATGTTGTTGCGCCGGCGCATGTTGCGCAAGTACAGCCACAACGCGCAGCGCCTGCGGCGCGCCCGGGTTGGGACAACGTACCGGCCCCGGCGGAGCCAACCTATCGCTCCAACGTCAACGTTAAACATACCTTTGATAACTTCGTGGAAGGTAAATCCAACCAGTTGGCGCGCGCGGCGGCACGTCAGGTCGCGGACAACCCAGGCGGCGCCTATAACCCGTTATTCCTTTATGGCGGTACTGGTTTAGGTAAAACGCACCTGTTACATGCAGTGGGTAACGGCATTATGGCGCGCAAGCCTAATGCAAAAGTGGTGTATATGCACTCCGAGCGTTTTGTACAGGACATGGTAAAAGCCCTGCAAAACAATGCGATCGAAGAGTTTAAACGCTACTACCGCTCCGTTGACGCGTTGCTGATTGACGATATTCAATTTTTCGCCAATAAAGAACGATCCCAGGAAGAGTTTTTCCACACCTTTAACGCCTTGCTGGAAGGTAATCAGCAGATCATTTTGACGTCAGATCGTTATCCAAAAGAGATCAATGGCGTTGAAGATCGTCTGAAATCCCGCTTCGGTTGGGGGTTAACGGTCGCGATCGAACCGCCGGAACTGGAAACGCGCGTCGCGATCCTGATGAAAAAAGCGGACGAAAACGACATTCGTTTGCCTGGCGAAGTGGCGTTCTTTATCGCCAAGCGTCTACGCTCTAACGTACGTGAACTGGAAGGCGCGCTGAACCGGGTTATCGCCAACGCGAACTTTACCGGCCGCGCTATCACCATCGATTTTGTGCGAGAAGCGCTGCGCGATCTGCTGGCGTTGCAGGAAAAACTGGTCACCATCGACAATATTCAGAAGACGGTGGCGGAGTATTACAAAATCAAAATTGCGGATCTGCTTTCTAAGCGTCGATCTCGCTCGGTAGCGCGTCCGCGTCAGATGGCTATGGCGCTGGCAAAAGAGCTTACTAACCACAGTCTGCCGGAAATTGGCGACGCGTTTGGTGGGCGTGACCACACTACCGTTCTTCATGCCTGCCGTAAGATTGAGCAGTTGCGTGAAGAAAGCCATGATATTAAAGAAGATTTCTCCAATTTAATCAGAACATTATCTTCGTGACGCTATGAAATTTACCGTTGAACGTGAACATTTATTAAAACCGCTTCAGCAGGTCAGCGGCCCGCTAGGTGGTCGTCCTACGCTGCCAATTCTCGGTAACCTGTTGCTGCAGGTTGCAGACGGTACGCTTTCTCTGACCGGCACCGACCTTGAAATGGAAATGGTGGCGCGCGTTGCGTTAATTCAGCCTCATGAAACAGGCGCAACCACCGTCCCGGCGCGGAAATTCTTTGATATCTGCCGTGGTTTGCCGGAAGGGGCTGAAATTGCCGTTCAGCTGGAAGGCGATCGGATGCTGGTGCGTTCAGGCCGCAGCCGCTTCTCGCTTTCCACATTGCCTGCCGCCGACTTCCCGAACCTGGATGACTGGCAGAGCGAAGTCGAATTCACCTTGCCGCAGGCGACGATGAAGCGTCTGATTGAAGCGACCCAGTTTTCCATGGCGCATCAGGACGTTCGCTATTACTTAAACGGTATGCTGTTTGAGACTGAAGGCGAAGAGCTGCGCACCGTGGCCACTGATGGTCACCGTCTGGCGGTCTGTTCCATGCCGGTCGGACAATCTCTGCCGAACCATTCGGTGATCGTGCCGCGTAAAGGCGTGATTGAACTGATGCGTATGCTTGATGGCGGCGATAACCCGCTGCGCGTGCAAATTGGCAGCAACAACATCCGTGCGCACGTCGGCGATTTTATCTTTACATCCAAGCTGGTTGATGGCCGTTTCCCTGATTATCGCCGCGTATTGCCGAAAAATCCGGACAAACATCTGGAAGCGGGCTGCGATATTCTGAAACAGGCGTTCGCCCGTGCGGCGATCCTCTCGAATGAGAAGTTCCGCGGCGTGCGTCTGTATGTGAGCGAAAACCAGCTCAAAATCACCGCCAATAACCCGGAACAGGAAGAAGCGGAAGAGATTCTGGACGTCACTTATCCGGGCACCGAAATGGAGATCGGTTTTAACGTCAGCTATGTGCTGGATGTTCTGAATGCGCTGAAGTGCGAAAACGTGCGCATTATGCTGACCGACTCGGTTTCCAGTGTGCAAATTGAAGATGCGGCGTCTCAAAGCGCAGCCTATGTTGTTATGCCAATGCGCTTGTAGTGTTGAAAGGGGCTGGTTTACTTGCCATTTCGCCTCCCGGCAGTGCTCAAAATGCTCACGTACTTCGTGTACGCTCCGCTTTTTGCGCGCTGGCGGCAGACGAACTGCCTGCGACACCGACGCCCCTGGAAAACGTACTGATATATGTCACTGACGCGATTACTCATCAAAGATTTCCGCAATATCGAAAACGCGGATCTCGCTTTATCTCCCGGCTTTAATTTTCTGGTGGGCGCGAACGGCAGCGGCAAAACCAGTGTGCTGGAAGCCATCTATACACTCGGCCATGGCCGGGCGTTTCGCAGTTTGCAGATTGGCCGCGTGATTCGCCACGAGCAGGAATCGTTTGTTCTTCATGGTCGTTTGCAGGGTGAAGAGCGCGAGACCGCCATCGGTCTGACCAAAGACAAGCAGGGCGACAGCAAAGTCCGTATTGACGGCACTGACGGCCACAAGGTCGCTGAACTGGCGCATCTGATGCCGATGCAGTTGATTACGCCAGAGGGGTTTACTTTACTCAATGGCGGCCCCAAATACAGAAGAGCGTTCCTGGACTGGGGATGCTTTCATAATGAGACCGGATTCTTCACCGCCTGGAGCAATCTCAAGCGTTTGCTTAAACAACGCAATGCGGCGTTGCGCCAGGTGAGTCGATATGAACAACTGCGTCCGTGGGATAAAGAGCTGATCCCGCTGGCGGAACAAATCAGCACCTGGCGCGCGGAGTACAGCGCCGGTATCGCTGCCGATATGGCGGATACCTGCCAGCAATTTTTACCCGAATTTTCACTCTCTTTCTCTTTTCAGCGAGGCTGGGAAAAAGAGACGGATTATGCCGAGGTGCTGGAGCGGAGCTTTGAACGCGACCGCATGTTGACCTATACCGCGCACGGGCCGCATAAAGCGGACTTCCGCATTCGCGCCGACGGTGCGCCGGTTGAAGATACCTTATCGCGTGGGCAGCTAAAGCTGCTGATGTGCGCCTTACGTCTGGCGCAAGGGGAGTTTCTGACTCGTGAAAGCGGGCGGCGCTGCCTCTACCTGATAGATGATTTTGCCTCTGAACTTGATGATGCGCGTCGTGGGCTGCTGGCCAGCCGCTTAAAAGCGACGCAATCTCAGGTCTTTGTCAGCGCAATCAGCGCTGAACACGTTCTTGACATGTCGGACAAAAATTCGAAGATGTTCACCGTGGAAAAGGGTAAAATAACGGATTAACCCAAGATAAAATGAGCGAGAAACGTTGATGTCGAATTCTTATGACTCCTCCAGTATCAAAGTCCTGAAAGGACTGGATGCGGTGCGTAAGCGCCCGGGTATGTATATCGGCGACACGGATGACGGCACCGGTCTGCACCACATGGTATTCGAGGTGGTAGATAACGCTATCGACGAAGCGCTCGCGGGTCACTGTAAAGATATCGTGGTGACGATTCACGCTGACAACTCCGTGTCCGTTACCGATGATGGCCGTGGTATCCCAACCGGTATTCACCCGGAAGAGGGCGTATCTGCAGCTGAAGTTATCATGACCGTTCTGCACGCAGGCGGTAAATTCGATGATAACTCGTATAAAGTGTCCGGCGGTCTGCACGGCGTAGGGGTTTCCGTAGTAAACGCCCTGTCGCAGAAACTGGAACTGGTGATTCGCCGTGAAGGTAAAGTCCATCAGCAAACTTACGTGCACGGTGTACCGCAAGCACCGCTGGCGGTGACCGGTGAGACTGAAGTGACCGGAACCCAGGTCCGTTTCTGGCCAAGCCATGAAACCTTTACCAACGTCGTTGAATTTGAATACGACATTCTGGCTAAGCGTCTGCGTGAACTCTCCTTCCTGAACTCCGGCGTTTCTATTCGTCTGCGCGATAAGCGCGACGGTAAAGAAGATCATTTCCACTATGAAGGCGGCATCAAGGCGTTTGTTGAGTATCTCAACAAAAACAAAACGCCGATCCACCCGAATATCTTCTACTTCTCCACCGAAAAAGACGGTATCGGCGTTGAAGTGGCGCTGCAGTGGAACGATGGCTTCCAGGAAAACATCTACTGCTTCACCAACAACATTCCGCAGCGTGATGGCGGTACTCACCTTGCAGGCTTCCGTGCGGCGATGACCCGTACCCTGAACGCCTACATGGACAAAGAAGGTTACAGCAAGAAAGCGAAAGTCAGCGCCACCGGCGACGATGCCCGTGAAGGTCTGATTGCCGTCGTTTCCGTGAAAGTACCGGATCCGAAATTCTCCTCCCAGACCAAAGACAAGCTGGTCTCTTCTGAGGTGAAATCGGCGGTTGAACAGCAGATGAACGAACTGTTGGCTGAATATCTGCTGGAAAACCCTTCCGACGCCAAAATTGTGGTTGGCAAGATTATCGACGCAGCCCGTGCGCGTGAAGCGGCACGCCGTGCCCGTGAAATGACCCGTCGTAAAGGCGCGCTGGACTTAGCTGGTCTACCGGGCAAACTGGCGGACTGTCAGGAACGCGACCCAGCCCACTCTGAACTGTACCTGGTGGAAGGGGACTCGGCGGGCGGCTCTGCGAAGCAGGGGCGTAACCGTAAGAACCAGGCAATTCTGCCGCTGAAGGGTAAAATCCTTAACGTTGAGAAAGCGCGTTTCGACAAGATGCTCTCTTCTCAGGAAGTGGCGACGCTGATCACCGCGCTCGGTTGCGGCATCGGTCGCGACGAGTACAACCCGGATAAACTGCGCTATCACAGCATCATCATCATGACGGATGCGGACGTCGATGGTTCACACATCCGTACGCTGCTGCTGACGTTCTTCTACCGTCAGATGCCGGAAATCGTTGAGCGCGGTCACGTCTACATTGCACAGCCACCGCTGTACAAAGTGAAGAAAGGCAAGCAGGAACAGTACATTAAAGACGATGAAGCAATGGATCAGTACCAGATCTCTATTGCTCTGGATGGCGCGACTCTGCACACCAACGCCCACGCTCCGGCGCTGGCGGGCGAAGCACTGGAAAAACTGGTTTCTGAGTACAACGCCACACAGAAAATGATTGGTCGTATGGAGCGCCGCTACCCACGCTCACTGCTGAAAGAGCTGGTCTACCAACCGACGCTGGCCGAAGCCGATCTGGCTGACGAAGCTAAAGTTACAGCCTGGGTTTCCCAGCTGGTTAACGTGCTGAATGAAAACGAAATGCACGGTAGCACCTGGAATAGCCTGGTTCGTAAAGACGCTGAGCTGAACCTGTTCGAACCGATCATTCGCGTGCGTACCCACGGCGTCGATACCGACTATCCGCTGGATCACGAGTTTGTGACCGGTGGTGAATACCGTCGTATCTGTACCCTTGGTGAAAAACTGCGTGGTCTGATCGAAGACGACGCGTTTATCGAACGTGGCGAGCGCCGTCAGCCGATTGCCAGCTTCGAGCAGGCGCTGGACTGGTTGGTGAAAGAGTCCCGTCGTGGCCTGTCTATTCAGCGCTATAAAGGTCTGGGCGAAATGAACCCGGAACAGTTGTGGGAAACCACGATGGATCCAGAGAGCCGTCGTATGCTGCGTGTAACGGTAAAAGATGCGATTGCTGCTGACCAACTGTTCACTACGCTGATGGGCGACGCCGTTGAACCGCGTCGTGCGTTTATCGAAGAAAACGCCCTGAAAGCAGCGAACATCGATATTTAACGTGTACCCAGGCCTGCTCCTGTAGGCCTGATAAGCGAAGCGCCATCAGGCAGTTCGTTAACGTTTGCCGGATGGCGGCTTAGGCCTTATCCGGCCTACAACCGATCTACAAAAGGGGAATCCCGATTCCCCTTTCCATCCCCCTTTTCGTTGCTGTTTTTTGAGCGGAATCGCGTTAGCATGAGGACAGACTCATCTAATCCGGGGAACTCATGGCTATCAAACTCATTGCTATCGATATGGATGGCACACTTCTGCTGCCCGATCACACCATTTCACCCGCGGTCAAAACGGCAATTGCCGCTGCACGCGCGCGAGGCGTTAACGTGGTACTGACCACAGGCCGACCGTTTGCGGGCGTTCACAGCTACCTGAAAGAGCTTCACATGGAACAGCCCGGTGATTACTGCATTACCTATAACGGTGCGCTGGTACAGAAAGCGAGTGATGGTAGTACTGTTGCGCAAACAGCGTTGAGCTATGACGACTATCGCTATCTTGAGCAACTCTCCCGTGACGTCGGTTCCCACTTCCATGCACTGGATCGCAACACGCTGTATACCGCAAACCGCGACATCAGCTATTACACGGTTCATGAATCTTTTGTCGCGACCATCCCGCTGGTGTTCTGTGAAGCGGAGAAAATGGATCCGGCAACGCAGTTCCTGAAAGTGATGATGATTGATGAACCCGCCATCCTCGATAAAGCCATCGCCCGCATTCCGGCAGAGGTAAAAGAGAAATACACCGTGCTGAAAAGTGCGCCGTACTTCCTCGAAATTCTGGATAAACGCGTGAATAAAGGCACGGGTGTGAAATCGCTGGCCGATGCTCTGGGTATTAAACGCGATGAGATCATGGCCATTGGCGATCAGGAAAACGACATTGCGATGATCGAATTTGCTGGCATGGGCGTGGCGATGGACAACGCAATTTCGTCGGTAAAAGAGGTTGCCAACTTCGTCACCAAATCTAACCTGGACGATGGCGTGGCGTACGCTATTGAGAAGTTTGTGCTGAACTAATCATTCATTGCCTGATGGCGCTACGCTTATCAGGCCTACCCAACAGTGTCATTATCGTCCAGATAAGGCGCAGTCACCCTCCGGCAAAAACACGCTTCCTGACCCGCATCTGCTGCGGGTTTTTTTATCCTGGGCGCAGGTCTACATCTCCGCTGCTGTATTGGCTGTCTGCTTGCATGGATTTCTGACGGGCTGCTGCCCGTGATTCTGCGGGATATGTGCGACACCGCTTTGCATAATCCATTTTCTGGTCAATGCCGAGGTTAACATCCGACTCTTGATAATCTTACCGTAGAGCTTCACGCGCAGTTTTCGGGTGGCGCTTCGATAGGCGTCATTCAGATTCTCCGTATCCCGCATAAAGACGGATTTCAGGATCTCCGCGCTGTCCAGAGCGTAGCTGATTCCCTCCAGCGAACTGGCGCTGATAAATCCCGCCGCTTCACCAATCAGAAACGCATTGTCTTTTCCGCAAACAAAATCCGCCCAGCGCGAAGGGAACAGCACGGTGCATTTTTCGCTTTTTAGCGGTTTGCCAAACTGAAAATGGAAGGCTTCCATTTTTGCTTTTAGCGCGTCAAAGCGCGCCTGCCCGTCTTTCATCGGGTAGGCACCGCCAAAGATAAAATAACCGTCTTTGCTGATACTCCATGAGTAGCAGTCCGTGACATCGTTATCAAAAATGCAGGAGTAAAATGGCTGAGGATGTTTTTCAGCGAACCATTGCTGAAGCGCGACGTATTTACGGATCTGATGCTCAGGATACAGATGGCGGCGAACCAGCGAATTTGCCCCGTCGGCGCCAACCAGATAGCGCGCGGTAATGTGTTGCTCCCAGCCGTCAGCGCGAAAAATCACGTGCCACATGTCGCCTTCTCGCCAGATTTTCCTGCACAGACTGTCGTGGTAAACCGCGACCTCATCAGGGATGAGTGATTTCATCCATAAATCAAACGCGTGGCGGTTGATATTGATGTAACTGCGTTGATAGTTACGCGTCAGCGCTGCTGCCACATCTACTGTTTTAACGCTGAAAATCTGCGGGTTCGCGATCACATCGACCGGTAAGGTGATGCCATCGCGAATAAACGAACGCTGGGCATCCGGAGCCAGCAGGCCGCCGCAGGGTTTGGTGAAGCCTTCCGTTCCGCACTGGCGCTTTTTATCCAGCGCAATGACACGCCTCTTTCCACTCAAATGCCGTGCCAGCGCCGCTCCTGCCGGGCCTAAACCGATAATTGCCACGTCAAAGTGTTCCATCTTTTTTACCCGCCGTCATTGAGATGGAGGCATGCTAAAACCTGAAAGTGAAGCCCTTGTGAAGTATGATGGCCGGAATTGTCTCGCATCAGGGTTCTTGCAATGAAACAAATCACCTTTGCGCCACGTCATCACCAGCTTACCAATATCAATACCTGGACTCCGGATAGCCAGTGGCTGGTGTTCGATGTACGCCCGTCGGGGGCCTCTTTTACCGGGGAAACCATTGAGCGGGTAAACGTTGAAACTGGGGCCGTCGAGGTGATTTATCGCGCCACGCAGGGTGCGAATGTGGGTGTGGTGACCGTTCATCCACGAGAGAATAAATATGTGTTTATTCATGGGCCTGAGAATCCAGATGCTGCGTGGTACTACGATTTTCACCATCGTCGGGGGGTCATTGCGCATCAGGGGAACGTTGCCAACCTGGACGCGATGGATATCACCGCCCCATACACACCCGGCGCGCTGCGCGGTGGTAGCCATGTGCATGTCTTCAGCCCGAACGGCGAGTTTGTCAGCTTCACCTATAACGATCACGTCCTGCATGAGCGAGACCCGGCGCAGGATTTGCGCAACGTCGGTGTCGCGGCACCATGGGGACCGGTCACGGTGTCGGGTCAGAATCCCCGTGAATACAGTGGTAGCCACTGGTGTGTGCTGGCCAGTCAAACGACACCCACCCCGAGGCCTGGCAGCGATGAGATTAATCGTGCCTATGAAGAGGGCTGGGTTGGGGATCATGCGCTGGCCTTTATCGGCGATACGTTGTCGGTGAAAGGCGAAAAGGTGCCGGAGCTGTTTCTCGTCGACCTGCCGCGTGAAGAAAGCGACTGGAAACAGGCGGGAGAAACGCCTCTGGCAGGAACAGAATCATTGATGCCCGCACCGCCAGTCGGCGTGACCCAGCGTCGTCTGACGTTTACTCAGGGTCGCGCTTACCCCGGACTGGTGAATGCGCCGCGTCACTGGGTGCGTAGCAATCCGCAGGCCACGGAGATTGCATTTTTGATGCGTGACGAGCGCGGTGTTGTTCAGCTCTGGCTGATCGCTGCGCAGGGGGGAGAGCCGCGTCAGCTTACCCATCACGCAACGGATATTCAGTCGGCGTTTAACTGGCATCCATCGGGAAAATGGTTGGGGTATGTGCTGGAGAACCGAATTGCCTGCTGTGACGCACACAGCGGAGATGTCTGTTTCCTGACGTCGGAGCATAGTAATCCGCCTTCTGCGGATGCTGTTGTTTTCTCACCGGATGGGCGACAAATTGCGTGGATGGAAGACGTACAGGGTTTCCGTCAGCTGTGGGTGACGGAAACCGGGCGTTAAATCAGGGCGTGGACATTTCTGCCGGGGGGATAACGGCGTTCGTTATCTGCGTTCTCTCCTCGCTTCTTTCGACGCGGGATCTGACGGAGTTATCTTTGCGGAAGAGATCCCATGGCAGGAGTAGGGTGTCCATTACGGCGGTGAACGGCATGTCGAGTATTGCCAGAGACTTTGTACCCCAGTTTGTATCACTCTCACTGATCATCGTAGCGCTGGCGCGTGTGCCAGGATAAGTCCCTTCTTTGCCGCCAGTATGTGACATTACGCTTGAGCAACCACCCAGTAAAACCATTCCGCCGCACATCACTAGCGGTAACAACACATTTTTTATCATGATTCATTCATCTGTTGATCAACGGTGTTTGCATGATGAGTTATAGCGTTCCATTGCCCGGAAGAATACCCTCAGCATGTCGCACTGTGGTGCTTATCGCACTTTAACGATCTGTGCTTCCCCCCCAGTCTATGCCATAGACAGCAAACTGCAAAAAAAGTCCCCATTAAACGCTTGAAAAGTTCATATCAGGACCCATTTTTAGGGTAAGGACAAATGAAGAACATGCCTGAGGGGTGTTCTGTCCGCCTGGCCTGTCCATGATGGAAGGTCTCATATTCTCGCTGATTTCAGGAGCTATTGATTATGCGTAATTTTGATTTATCCCCGCTGTACCGTTCCGCTATTGGTTTTGACCGTTTGTTTAACCTGCTTGAAAACAACCAGAGCCAGAGTAATGGCGGCTACCCTCCGTATAACGTTGAGCTGGTGGATGAAAACCATTACCGCATTGCGATTGCCGTGGCGGGGTTTGCGGAAAGCGAGCTGGAAATTACTGCCCAGGATAATCTGCTGGTGGTGAAAGGCGCTCATGCTGATGAGCAAAAAGAACGTACTTACCTTTATCAGGGCATTGCCGAGCGCAACTTTGAACGCAAGTTCCAGTTAGCAGAGAACATTCATGTTCGTGGCGCAAACCTGGTGAACGGTCTGCTGTATATCGAACTTGAGCGTGTGATTCCGGAAGCGAATAAACCACGCCGTATCGAAATCAATTAATTCTGTCGGGCCGCGCTGCGCGGCCTGTTATCCCCATGCTCGCCGTCAGGGAGCATATGCAAATCTGCGGATTTGCAGGTACTCACTCGCTTCTTAGAAGGAGATTATGATTATGCGTAACTACGATTTATCCCCGCTGCTGCGTCAATGGATCGGTTTTGACAAACTGGCCAACGCCTTGCAAAACACCGGTGAAAGCCAGAGCTTCCCACCCTATAACATCGAAAAAAGCGACGATAACCACTATCGCATTACCCTTGCGTTGGCCGGTTTCCGTCAGGAAGATCTGGATATTCAACTGGAAGGCACGCGCCTGACGGTGAAAGGTAGCCCGGAGCAGCCGGAGAAAGAGACCAAATGGTTGCATCAGGGGCTGGTCACACAACCGTTCAGTTTGAGCTTCACCCTCGCTGAACATATGGAAGTCTCTGGCGCGACGTTCACTAACGGATTACTGCACATTGATTTAACACGTAATGTGCCAGAAACCCTCGCCCCGCAGCGTATCGAGATTCAGGAACGACCTGCGTTAAATAGCTAATTTGCTGTTTGCCCTTGCCCCGCCAGAAATGACGGGGCTTTTTTGTGCTTTACCACCCATACATACCGCCTGTTCTCTGCGAAAATCCGGTTAAAATAATAATGTTATTCACAGGGAAACGAAGATGAGTGAGATAGCATTAACGGTTAGCGTTCTGGCGTTGGCGGCGGTTGTTGGATTATGGATCGGCAACATCAGGGTTCGTGGGGTAGGGCTGGGCATTGGAGGCGTGCTGTTTGGCGGGATTCTTGTCGGACATTATGCTGACCTGCTAGGCATCTCCCTTAGCGGCGAGATGCTGCATTTTATTCAGGAATTTGGCCTGATCCTCTTCGTTTACACCATTGGTATTCAGGTCGGTCCTGGTTTTTTTGCGTCGCTGCGCGTTTCAGGTTTACGTCTGAATCTCTTTGCTGTTCTGATCGTCATCATCGGCGGTCTGATCACCGCTATTCTGCATAAAGTGTTTGCGATTCCGTTACCGGTGGTATTGGGAATATTCTCCGGTGCGGTGACCAATACCCCGGCATTGGGGGCTGGCCAGCAAATTCTGCGCGATCTGGGCACTCCTGTAGAGGTGGTTGACCAGATGGGGATGAGCTATGCCATGGCGTATCCTTTCGGTATTTGCGGCATCTTACTCACCATGTGGCTGATGCGTATGATTTTTCGCGTCAATGTCGAGGAGGAGGCGCAACAGCATGAATCCACGCTCTCCCGCGGTCACTCGCTCATCCAGACCATGAACATCCGTGTTGAGAACCCGAATCTCAATAACATGGCGATTCAGGATGTGCCCATCCTCAATAGCGACAAAATCATCTGTTCACGACTTAAACGCGATGAAACGCTGATGGTGCCCTCGCCTGGGACGATTATTCAGGTTGGCGATCTGCTGCATCTGGTGGGGCAGTCAGGGGATCTGCACAATGCGCAGGTGGTGATTGGCCAGGAGGTGGACACCTCGCTTTCTACTCGCGGCACGGAGTTGCGTGTTGAACGTGTGGTCGTCACCAATGAAAAAGTGCTCGGAAAGCGCATTCGCGATCTGCGCCTAAAAGAGAACTATGATGTGGTTATCTCGCGGCTTAACCGTGCGGGTATTGAGCTGGTGGCAAGCGGTGAGATGAGTCTGCAGTTTGGCGATATTCTCAATCTGGTCGGACGGCCCTCTGCCATTGAAGCGGTCGCCAATGTCGTGGGCAACGCCCAACAAAAACTGCAACAGGTACAGATGTTACCGGTGTTCATTGGTATCGGGCTGGGTGTGCTGCTTGGGTCAATTCCGCTGTTTATACCGGGGTTCCCGGCGGCGTTAAAGCTGGGGCTGGCGGGCGGGCCGCTGATCATGGCGCTGATTCTGGGGCGTATTGGCAGCATTGGTAAGCTGTACTGGTTTATGCCGCCGAGCGCCAACCTGGCGCTGCGCGAGCTGGGAATCGTGCTGTTTCTTGCCGTGGTGGGGCTGAAGTCTGGCGGTGATTTTGTCGATACCCTGATGCAAGGCGAAGGCCTGAGCTGGATTGGTTATGGCATCGTTATCACCGCAATTCCGCTCATCACGGTGGGTCTGCTGGCGCGTATCTTCGCGAAGATGAACTATCTGACGTTGTGCGGGATGTTGGCCGGGTCGATGACCGATCCACCTGCGCTGGCATTTGCGAATAACCTGCATGCCACCAGCGGGGCGGCGGCGCTCTCGTATGCGACGGTATACCCGCTGGTGATGTTCCTGCGTATTATCACTCCGCAGCTGCTGGCAGTGATTTTCTGGGGAATAGGCTAGAAGAAATAATCCTGCTGACCGGCATCCTGTGGGTGCCGGTGATGATGTATCAACACTACTGACGGCGCATAATCCCTGCTTTGCTGAGAGTCTACCTTCACCTGACCCACGCAATCCCCTTCCTGCTTTCGTCGCGATAAGGCCAACTCAAGCTGGGCAGGGCGACCCTTTCAGCACAATCCGTGGGGCCTGCACCCGCGTTCGGTGGCACGAGACTGCGTACGCAAAGTGTGAACGTTGAGGGGAAAAAGCCGACGTTCTGATGCACTATTGTTATTTCTTTCTCTGATCCTCTGAATAGGGAATGTCATTAAAAGGAGCCCTGATGAAGATTTCTCGCCTTGGAGAAGCGCCGGATTACCGCTTCTCGCTGGCAAACGAGCGTACTTTTCTGGCGTGGATCCGCACCGCGCTAGGGTTTCTGGCGGCGGGGGTTGGTCTTGACCAGTTGGCTCCGGACTTTGCCACGCCCGTGATTCGTGAACTGTTGGCGTTGTTACTGTGTTTGTTTTCCGGTGGTCTGGCGATTTACGGCTACCTGCGATGGTTGCGTAATGAAAAGGCGATGCGTCTGAAAGAGGACCTGCCATACACCCACAGTTTGCTGATCATCAGTCTGATTTTGATGATCGTCGCGGTGATCGTTATGGCGCTGGTACTGTATGGCGGATAGCCGTAAAGCGCGCCGCATTGCCGATCCGGGACTTCAGCCAGAGCGCACGTCGCTGGCCTGGTTTCGCACGCTGCTGGGCTATGGCGCGCTAATGGCGCTGGCGCTGAAACATCACTGGCACCAGGCGGGATTCTTGTTCTGGGTTTCTATTGGCGTGCTGGCGATTGTAGCGATCATTCTCTGGCGCTATACCCGCAGTCGTAACCTGATGGACGTCGCCCATCACGATTTTTCTCAATCTCGCGCGGTGCGTGACAAATTTATGATCTCCCTCGCGGTGTTATCCCTCGCAATACTGTTTGCTGTAACGCATATCCGCCAACTTATCGCATTTATCGGGGATTTTGCATGACGGGAAATGAAAACAGGGATGTCCGTGAGGAGGCGTATCAGATCGTTGTCAATCGCCAGAATAGTCAACAAGCGCAAGAACTGTATCGAAACCTACAGCAGCTTGGTATCAGGGCCGTACAGTTTATTCCCCACATCGAGTTTGATAGGAATGGCCATTTATCCGCAGAGTCGGTAACCGCAGAAGGGTGGGGCCAGTTTTTAAATGCGGTATTTACTCTCTGGGTACGGGAAGATGTTAACCGGATATCCATTCAGCTTTTTGATAAGACCTTAAAGCAGTGGTGTGGTCGTGCGGATGCGGTGAATTTACAGGATATTTCGCATATCGGCGCGGAATGTCGGAGCTGTTACGTATTGCACTTCTGTGCTGGTGAATGCCTGAAACATCGTGATAGCAGCGGAAAAAGCGTGCTTTGTGCCGGGTATAAAACCTTTTTTAACGACTCTTCGCCGTACATGCGGGTGATGCGTGATCTTATTAAACAGCATCGCTCACCGATGGAACTGATGGCGATGCTGCGTCAAACTTAGCGACCTTTAGCCAGGTACTGCGCCATTTCGGCTTCCGGTACCATTCCGCCGCCCGTCGCCCATACCAGATGTGTGGCGTGGTTTAACTGCTCAGCAGTAAACCCATGCATTTGTTGGTATGCCGCTGAACCGCATACGCGCTGAGGTCCGCTCATCCCCGCCAGTGCAGATGGCTCCAGGCGAATACCGTCTTCCTGCGCCAGCCAGCCCAACATGTCATACATGGTTTGATCGTCAAGGGTATACAGCCCGTCCAGAAAACGCTCCATAGCCCGGCCCACAAAACCCGATGCACGTCCCACCGCCAGCCCGTCCGCCGCTGTCAGGTTATCAATGCCAATCTCCTGAACGGAAATAGCGTCGTGCAGGCCAGTGTAAACACCGAGCAGCATGCAAGGGGAGTGGGTCGGTTCGGCGAAGAAACAGTGAACGTTATCGCCGAACGCCAGCTTCAGGCCAAAAGCCACACCGCCAGGACCACCACCGACGCCGCACGGCAGATAGACAAACAGCGGATGATCGGCATCCACCACGCGCCCCTGCTGTGCGAACTGCGCTTTCAGGCGCTGTCCGGCCACCGCGTAGCCTAAGAACAAGGTGCGGGAGTTTTCATCGTCGATAAAGAAGCAGTTTGGATCGGATTCCGCCGCCTTACGCCCTTGCTCCACCGCCACGCCGTAATCTTCTTCGTACTCGACTACCGTCACACCGTGGCTGCGCAGCTTGGCTTTTTTCCACGCACGGGCATCGGCAGACATGTGTACGGTGACCTTAAAGCCGATGCAGGCGCTCATGATACCGATCGATAAACCCAGGTTGCCGGTCGAACCTACCGCGATGCTGTACTGGCTGAAGAACTGTTTGAATTCAGGTGAGAGCAGCACGCTGTAGTCATCTTCAGTGGTAAGCAGCCCGGCGGCCAGCGCCAGTTTCTCTGCGTGGGTCAGCACTTCATAGATGCCGCCACGGGCCTTAATCGAGCCGGAGATAGGCAGATGACTGTCTTTTTTCAGCAGAATTTCACCGCAGATAGACTGCCCGTACTCTTTTTCCAGCCGTTTTTGCATCGCAGGAATCGCGGCCAGTTCGGATTCAATAATCCCGCCGGTGGCGGCAGTTTCCGGGAAGGCTTTCGCCAGATACGGCGCAAAGCGGGTCAGGCGAGCATGGGCGTCCTGAACATCCTGTTCCGTCAGGCCGACATACGGTAAACCTTCTGCCAGAGAGGTCGTGGCCGGGTTAAACCAGGTCGTTTCTTTGAGAGCGGCCAGATCCTCCACCAAAGGATACTGGGCGATGAGATTTTGAATGTTTTCCATAGTACGTCTCTTTGCGCTTAGATAATAAAGGAAAGCAGGAATGTGCAAGCCAGTGCAATAACCGACGCGATAAATGTCGCGGTCGTATAGTATTTAAATGTTTCACTCAGGGTGGCGCCGCAGTATTGCTTCACCAGCCAGAAGAGGGAATCTGTCACAATCGTGCAGCCAATTGCGCCAGAACCGATGGCAATGGCGATGATCTCTGGGCTGACGTTGGGATAGAGCGGCAGCATCGGCGCGACAATCGCCGTTGCACCCATCATCGCGACAGTTGCCGAACCGACCGCTGCGTGCAGAATAAGCGCCACCAGCCAGGCCAGCAGGATGGGGTGCATATGCATATTGGAGAGGATCACCGCGAGGGTATCCGCCAGGCCGCTGCTCTTCAGGATGGCGTTGAACGCGCCGCCCGCACCGATAATCAGCAGAATGTTAGCAATGGAACCAAAACCGTTTTCGGTATGGGTGAGCAGCGTACCCATGCCGATATGCTGACGCAAACCGAGAATGTAATACGCCACGAAAACCGCGATAAACATGGCAGTAATCGGGTTGCCGATAAACTCCAGCAGGGTGTACAGCGTACTGCCTTTCGTCATGTTCAGTTCAGCGACGGTTTTCGCCAGCATCAGACCAATCGGCAGCAGGACGGTAAACAGGGTTGCGCTCAGTGATGGCAGCGTTTTTTCGTCACGGACTTTAAGGTCAGAAAACTCAGCGGGTACTGCTTTATACGGCAGACGGTTGCCGAGTAACTTCAGGAACAGCGGTCCGCCGATAAGCGACGCCATCAGCCCTACCAGCAACCCATAGACGATAACGGAACCCAGATCGGCGCCCAGTTTATTGGCGACGAACAGTGCGGCCGGATGAGGTGGCACCACGCAGTGCACGGCCATCAGGGCGGTACATAACGGGATCGCCAGTTTCAGCAATGAAGTATGGGTCTTTTTGGCGATGGAAAACGCCAGCGGAATTAACAACACCACGCCCACTTCCACAAACAGCGTGATACCGCAAATCAGCCCCACCAGCACCATAATGACGTCAGCGGAGAGCCAGCGACAGCGCTGGAGCGTTAAGCCAATACGTTCTGCCGCGCCGGAAACTTCCATCATTTTGCCAAGAATGGTTCCCAGGCCGATAACAGCTGCGAGGAAACCCAGCGTGCCACCGATACCACTCTCAATGGCATTGACCATCTCCAGCGGGCCCATGTCCATCATCGTGCCCACAAAGAAACTGGCTAACAGCAGCGCCAGAAACGGGTGGAATTTGAACTTCACGATGGTCAAAACGATTAACACGATGCTTATCAGCAGCGTGCTCACAACCCAGATTTGAGAGTGCATATCTCACCTTGCCCTGTGATTAACGTGGTTATATTGGACAAAAAAACGACGTAGGCTGACAAACGATATAATTCCCATTTCACATGAGCTAGATTGAATCAAAATGGTGATATGTGTCTAAAAATGACTATTTTATGCAATATGGTTCACGCTGATTCATCTTTGTGCTGATTTTTTCAGCGTCTTTTTTTACACTGCGGGCCATAGTCAGAGGTCTCAGAGGTGGTTATGGATCCCCTACGCGAAGTCAGAAATCGTCTACTCAACGGCTGGCAGTTATCAAAGCTCTACACTTTTGAAGTGGCGGCGAGGCATCAGTCTTTTGCGCTGGCCGCAGATGAGCTGTCATTAAGTCCCAGCGCCGTCAGTCATCGTATTAACCAGCTTGAAGATGAGCTGGGTATTCAGCTGTTTGTTCGCTCACACCGAAAAGTGGAATTAACGCACGAAGGGAAACGGGTGTTCTGGGCGCTGAAATCGTCGCTGGATACGCTGAATCAGGAGATCCTCGACATTAAAAACCAGGAGCTCTCCGGTACGCTCACGGTTTACTCGCGGCCTTCCATCGCCCAGTGTTGGCTGGTGCCTGCATTAGGTGATTTCACACGCCGCTACCCGTCTATTTCGCTGACCATATTGACCGGTAACGACAACGTGAATCTCCAGCGTGCGGGTATTGATCTGGCGATCTACTTTGACGACGCACCCTCCGCGCAACTGACGCACCATTTCCTGATGGATGAGGCAATCCTGCCAGTATGCAGTCCGGACTATGCCCGCCGTTTTGACCTGCAGGGTGCGTTGGTTAACCTGCGTCACTGTACGCTGCTGCACGATCGCCAGGCGTGGAGCAACGATTCCGGAACGGATGAATGGCACAGTTGGGCGCAACACTTTGGGGTTGATTTGCCGTTATCATCGGGGATTGGCTTCGATCGTTCGGATTTGGCGGTGATTGCCGCAATGAACCATATTGGCGTTGCGATGGGGCGTAAGCGGCTGGTGCAAAAACGACTCGACAGCGGGGAGCTTGTCGCGCCTTTCGGTGAGATGGCGCTGAAATGTCACCAGCATTACTACATGACCACGCTGCCTGGCAGGCAGTGGCCGAAAATTGAGGCTTTTATTGGCTGGCTACAAGAGCAGGTGTGATGAGATTTATTACGTTTTCACTCTACACCTGATGTCGGAGATTATGCTAAATACGTGATATCCCTCCCGGTTAATGACTGAGGACAACTGTGTTAAAACCGCTCATCTCTCTCCTGTTGCTCGCCAGCGCTGTCGTGTGCGCCGCTGAACGGCCACTCACGGCTTTGCAGTATGCGCAGCTATTGGGGGCAGGAATGGATGTCGACTGGGCGCGAACCGAAAGGGGCATCCGCGAATTTGATCCGCTGGTGGTCCGCGATTTCAGGGCAAAGGGATTAACCCATGTGCGTATCCGGGTCGCGGGCGAGCCAACGGAAGCGCGGTTGATTCACCTGCGTAAACTGGTTGAAGCCTGTAACCAGTATGGCGTGATCCCCATTATCGCGTATCAGGCCGATGAGTATAAAAACGATCCCAGCCCCGGAAACGAAAAAGAGGTGGAGAACTGGTGGATAGCCGTGGCGCACTATTTCGCGCAAAGTTCGCCGTTGCTGGGTTTTGACCTGATCGATGAACCGGCGGAGAAACTCAACCATAATCAGGCTTCCCTCAATCGGGTATATGAGAATACCCTGCGCGTGATCCATGCCATTGACCCGCAGCGCATGATTTTTATTGCCCCACGCATGCGCGCCGCCCCGGAGGCGTTGTCGGGTCTTAAACTGCCGCCGGGAAGCCAAAACTACGTGCTGGCACAATGGCATATCTTCCCGCGGGGTCCGCTAAAGAGTAATGGGAAATACCCCTGGACCTCCGGTACCGCGGCGGAAAAAACCGCCATCCGTGCGCGGATAAACGCCGCCATACATTGGCAGCAGAAAACCGGTCATGTCAGTTGGGTCGGGGGCTGGTCGCCGGGAGAAACCATCAAAAATGCGCCATCTCCGTCGCAGTTAGCCTTTGCCAGTTTTATGGCCTGTGAGCTGAAGAAAGCGAAAATTCCGTATGCTATCAACGCCGATACGCAGTTTTATGATGGGGAAGAGGGGGCGTGGCGGCCAGCGCTGGAACCGTTGTTGAACGCGATGATATCGCCGAAGTGTGAACAGCCCGGCGATAAGCCGGGCCATCATCTGATTAAACCGCCTGCTCCTGATGGGAGACACGAGACGCCAGCGGGAGCCAGCACAGTAAAATCAATAGCCCCATAAAGGTCATCAACATCCCAAGACTGGCTTGTCCGGTTTGCGGCATCATCGCGGAGAGCCACGCCAGCACGCCTGAGCCGATGTTTTGCAAGCCGCCCACCAGCGCGCCTGCAGTTCCGGCCAGGAACGGGAAAGGTTCCATCGCCCCGCTGGTTGCCAGCGGAAACAGCATGCCTGCGCCAAAGAAGAACAGGGCTGCCGGGATCAACAGCGTCCAGACGTTCATCACGCCGAACCAGCCTGGCACCCACATCATCACGCCTGCCAGCAGGCAGCTGACCACCGACTGCCACATCAGCGTGGAGAAGCGTTTATTGGGACGACCGGCAAACCATGCGCCGAAAAACGCCGCCGGGATCGGCAGAATAAACAAGACGCTCACCACCATGCTGCTTAAACCTAATACGGCACCCATCAGTACGCCGGAGCAGGCCTCGAAGACGGCAATCCCGGCCAGGCCGCCGATCAGCATCAGCAAATAACAGGTAAACGCGCCGTTGCCGAACAGGGTTTTGTAGCTGGTGATAAGCCGTGTGCGCGGTGCGCCCGTCGGACGGGTTTCTGGCATCCAGCGCGCCATGCTAACGGTGACGCCTGCGCAGAGGATCAGCAGAAAGATGTAACAGGCGCGCCAGTTCCACATAGTGTCCAGCAGACCGCCGATCAGCGGAGCCATCAACGGGCTGACCAAAATCCCCATATTCAGCAAGCTGTTGGCGTGGCGCAGTTGTGTGCCTTCATACAGATCACGCGGTAAGGTCCTCGCCATCACCCCGCCAACGCCGGTCCCCATGCCCTGCATCGCACTGGCGGCAATCAGCACCGTCAGGCTGTGGGTGGTGATGGCGACCAGCGTGGCCAGCATAAAGATGGACATGCCGACGAGGATCACCGGGCGACGCCCGACACGGTCAGAAAGCGGGCCGTAAACCAGCTGTGACAGACCGTACGTCAGCAGGTAGGCGGCCATCACGCTTTGTACGGCCCCTTCGCGGACATTCAGTTCACGCGCCATATCGGCAATTGCCGGGATATAGATGGTTTGCGCCATCTGACCCACTGCGACAAGTAATACCAACATCAACAACAAATTGACGCTTTTCTGCCTTTTCATTTCGCTGATTACTTTTTAAAAAGAGAAAAAAATAAGAATAAGTGGCTATGTATTGCCATAAATTAGAGTGAAATCTACCACACCAGTAAAAGAAGGCCAGATAGACGACTGGAATGGTGTGTCGGCGAACGGCAGGATATGTAAACAAAAAACGGCAACAAATGTTGCCGGATTGCATCATGCCAGGCGAAGCAGCATGGCGCCAGCGGCAATACCGCCTGCGGCGACGAGGCGCAACCCGACGACCCGCTCTTTGAGCAATAGCCACGCGATAAGCGCGCCGAACAAAATAGAGGTCTCGCGCAGCGCGGCGACCACCGCCAGGGGGGATTGCGTCATCGCCCACAGTGCCAGTCCGTAAGAACCCATAGTGCCGATGCCGCCAAAAATCCCCTTCTTCCAGTGCTGCACCAGGTAGCGTGCGGCCTCCTGGCGTCGGGCAATCATCGCCCAACTCAACAGGCAGGAGCCATTGAGGAAGAATGTCCACAACGTGTATCCCAGCGCAGTTTCTGACAGTCGTACACCTGTCCCGTCCACCAGGGTATATCCGGCAATAAAACAGGCGTTAATCAGGGCCAGAACCACGCCCTGCCGGGAACTGGCGTGGCCGTTGAAGGCCATACCGAGGATGGCAATGCAGATCACCACAATACCAATCCAGGCCAGTGAGGAGAGGCTATCGCCGAGAAACAGTACGCTGATTATCGCAACCAGTAGCGGAGCGGAACCGCGCATTAAGGGATACGTTTGGCTCATATCCGAAACCTGATAGGTTTTGGCGACCAGAACGGTATAGACCACCTGTAACACGGTAGAGGCGGCTAAAAAGGGGATGCTGGCAACGGCAGGCTGCGGGGAAAAAGGTAAACAAACCAACGCCATTAATGCCGCAGAGCCGCTGACGCCAATCGCCGAGTAGAGCTTGTCGTTTCCTGCTTTCACGATGGCGTTCCAGCTGGCGTGCAGCAGCGCGGCGAACAGCAAAATGCAGAAAACGGAAAGGGTCATGGCGACAGGTGTCTTAAGGGATGTAATAAAAATGTAACATACTCTTGAGGTACACGCACCAGGCAGAGGGTGAAAGGGGAGCGGTTGCCCGCTCCCCTTTAGTGCGGCTTGAATCTGAATCACTTGAGGTATTTCAGAACTGCATCAAGCAGTTGCAGTGCAGCAACAATGAGTTTCAGGATAAGAATAGCGATATCCACGAGGCTCATACGCGTCTCCTGTGGTGAAGGAGCACCGCCAGCTGACGTACCTTTCCGCTGCCTGTTGCCAGCTGCTGCGCACGCGATCTCTCTTGCGAGAAATGTTGTGCTTGTTGACGTAACACAGTGTGCTCACACGGGGTTAAGGCGCTGACGGCACCACCCGTTTCAGCCAGGGCTTTGTTGCGCCGGTTTACGATGCGGCCCCGCATAACACATTGCGTACAGTGATATTATAGATGAATTACTGTATAAATAAACAGTAATTTTTAGACAAAACACCCTCTCTGTACCATACTCAAAAGCGTCAAAATTCGTGCCGAAATTGCGTGTTTTTCGTGGAATGCGTATACTTCTGGTGTTGACATAACACAGTGTGCTTTGCGGTTACCAGCCGCATAACGCTGATAAAAACCTCGCTTCGGCGGGGTTTTTTGTTTTACATCGTTATCAGTGATAATGTGATCGTTGACGCATTTTTGCACAGATGAAATTTTTTCCATTGTCACATCTAAAAAGCTGTGCTTGTATAAATCCTGTTAATCAATAAACAGACAAGGTCCCTAATGAACCCTTCCATGCTAACTGCGACCCTACTAAAAACTGCGCAACCTGCCGCAGTGGTCGTCGTGCGTGTGGTGGTGGTCGTCGGCAATGCGCCGTAGGGTCCGGAACACACGATTCCAAAACCCCGCCGGCGCAAACCGGGCGGGGTTTTTCGTTTAAGCGACCCTCCCGGAGCCTCGGCCCAGAATAAAAGGACTGGAGCATGGCAAGTTCGGGCACAACATCCACACGTAAGCGCTTTACGGGCGCAGAATTGATCGTTCATTTACTGGAACGCCAGGGCATCACCGTGGTGACCGGGATCCCGGGCGGTTCGATTCTCCCCGTCTACGACGCCTTAAGCCAAAGCACGCAAATCCGTCATATCCTGGCACGCCACGAACAAGGCGCGGGGTTTATTGCGCAGGGTATGGCGCGAACTGATGGAAAACCCGCTGTTTGTATGGCCTGTAGCGGACCGGGGGCGACGAACCTGGTCACCGCCATCGCCGATGCGCGTCTCGACTCCATTCCATTGGTGTGTATTACCGGTCAGGTACCGGCCTCCATGATTGGCACCGACGCCTTCCAGGAAGTGGACACCTACGGCATTTCTATCCCCATCACCAAACACAACTATCTGGTCAGAGATATTCACGAATTGCCGCAGGTGATGAGTGATGCTTTTCGCATTGCCCAGTCGGGACGCCCGGGGCCGGTGTGGATAGACATTCCTAAGGATGTTCAGACCGCCACGATCGAGCTGGAAGAACTGCCGCCTGCGGCAGAGAAATCACCCTCGCCGGAATTCAGTGCTGAAAGTATCCGAGACGCCGCCGCGATGATTAATGCGGCAAAGCGCCCGGTGCTGTATCTCGGCGGCGGTGTCATCAATGCACCTGCCCGTGTGCGCGAACTGGCGGAAAAAGCGCAGTTACCGACCACCATGACCTTAATGGCGCTGGGTATGTTGCCAAAAGCGCACCCGCTGTCGTTAGGCATGCTGGGTATGCATGGCGCACGCAGCACCAACTTTATCCTGCAAGAGGCGGATTTGCTGATTGTTCTGGGCGCGCGTTTTGATGACCGGGCGATTGGTAAAACGGAGCAGTTCTGCCCGAACGCCAAAATTATTCATGTCGATATCGACCGCGCGGAGCTGGGGAAAATCAAGCAGGCGCACGTGGCGATTCAGGCCGATGTGGATGATGTTCTGGCCCAGTTGATCCCATTCATTGACGTGCAACCGCGTGAGGAGTGGCACCGGACGGTGGCGGATTTGCAGCGTGAGTTTCCGGGTGCGATCCCGCAAGAGTGTGATCCCCTCAGCCATTATGGGCTGATTAATGCCGTGGCGGCCTGTGTGGACGACAGCGCGATTGTCACCACCGATGTGGGGCAGCATCAGATGTGGACGGCGCAGGCGTATCCGCTCAACCGTCCTCGCCAGTGGCTGACCTCCGGTGGCCTGGGCACCATGGGCTTTGGTCTGCCGGCGGCGATTGGCGCAGCGCTGGCGAACCCTGACCGTAAGGTATTATGTTTCTCTGGCGACGGCAGCCTGATGATGAATATTCAGGAGATGGCGACCGCCAGCGAAAACCAGCTGGATGTGAAAATCATTCTGATGAACAACGAAGCGCTGGGGCTGGTCCATCAGCAGCAGAGTCTGTTTTACAAGCAGGGCGTCTTTGCCGCCACCTACCCAGGGATGATCAACTTTATGCAGATTGCTGCCGGATTTGGTCTGGAAACCTGTGATTTAAATAACGAAGCTGACCCGCAGGCGGCGTTGCAGGCGATTATCTCCCGTCCGGGACCGGCGCTGATTCATGTGCGTATTGATGCGGAACAAAAAGTGTATCCGATGGTGCCGCCGGGCGCGGCAAATACAGAGATGGTGGGGGAATAAACCATGCAGAAACAGTCACATGAAAACGTCATTCTGGAACTCACCGTGCGTAACCATCCCGGCGTAATGACCCACGTCTGCGGCCTGTTCGCCCGTCGTGCCTTTAACGTGGAAGGCATCCTCTGTTTGCCGATCCAGAACAGCGACCAAAGCCGTATCTGGCTACTGGTCAATGACGATCAACGTCTTGAACAGATGATTAGCCAGATAGATAAACTGGAGGATGTCGTGAAAGTCATTCGTAACCAGTCAGATCCGACCATGTTTACTAAGATTGCCGTCTTTTTCGAATAACAGCTCAAGGCTTGAACAGCAACGCGCGGGTACACAAAATCATTCAAGCTGCATCAAGGCGGCAAGTCTGAGACAAATTCGTAGGAACGAATTTGAACAGCCGGAGGCTGCCTTCGGTGTGGGACATGGATGTCCCACATTAATCCCCAGGAGCTTACTCAAGTAAGTGGCTGGGGTGAGCAGATGTAGCCAACGCAGAGGCAGCTTGAAGGATGAAGTGTATGTCGTTAAGGTAAGTGCGTTTTATTACCCGCCAGGACAGAACCATGATCACCGTTGCCCTTATTGACGATCACCTGATCGTCCGCTCCGGCTTTGCACAGTTGCTGGGGCTGGAGCCTGATTTGCAGGTTGTAGCCGAGTTCGGATCGGGACGAGAGGCGCTGGCGGGACTGCCGGGGCGGGGCGTGCAGGTCTGTATTTGCGACATTTCCATGCCGGATATCTCCGGGCTGGAGTTGTTAAGCCAACTGCCAAAAGGGATGGCGACCATCATGCTCTCTGTTCACGACAGTCCGGCGCTGGTGGAGCAGGCGTTGAATGCAGGCGCCCGTGGTTTCCTCTCCAAACGCTGTAGCCCTGATGAACTGATTTCTGCGGTCCATACGGTGGCGACAGGCGGTTGTTATTTGACGCCGGATATCGCGGTAAAGCTGGCGGCAGGGCGTCAGGATCCGCTAACAAAACGCGAACGTCAGGTGGCGGAAAAACTGGCGCAGGGTATGGCGGTCAAAGAGATTGCCGCTGAACTGGGGCTGTCGCCGAAAACAGTACACGTGCATCGCGCCAATCTGATGGAAAAACTGGGCGTCAGCAATGACGTTGAACTGGCTCGCCGTATGTTTGATGGCTGGTGATGAGCACCTTTTTCTCCCGGTTAATTACCGTTATCGCCTGTTTTTTTATCTTCTCCGCCGCGTGGTTTTGCCTGTGGAGCATCAGCCTGCATCTGGTTGAGCGCCCGGAAATGGCGGTGCTGTTGTTTCCATTTGGTCTGCGTCTGGGGTTAATGCTGCAGTGCCCGCGCGGCTACTGGCCGGTGTTGCTGGGTGCAGAATGGCTACTTGCTTACTGGCTGGCGCAGGAAGTGGCGCTTGCTCATCTTCCCCTTTTGATGATCGGAAGCGTGCTGACGCTGCTTCCGGTGGCGTTAATCTCCCGCTATCGCCATCAACGCGACTGGCGCACGTTGCTTTTGCAAAGCGCGGCACTTACGGCTGCGGCATTGTTACAGTCTTTACCGTGGATGGGTCAAGGCGAAGCGGCCTTTACCGCGCTGCTGTTGACGCTCACGGGCGGACTGACGCTGGCCCCCATTTGCCTGGTGTTCTGGCATTACCTCACCAGCACCACCTGGCTGCCGCTCGGTCCGGCGCTGGTTTCGCAGCCGGTAAACTGGCGCGGTCGCCATCTGGTCTGGTATCTGCTGCTGTTCACCGTCAGTCTGTGGCTGCAGCTTGGGCTGCCGGACGAACTTTCCCGTTTTACGCCGTTTTGTCTGGCGCTGCCGATTATCGCGCTGGCCTGGCACTACGGCTGGCAGGGGGCGCTGATCGCGACCCTGATGAATGCCATCGCATTGATTGCCAGCCAGACCTGGCACGATCACCCGGTGGATTTATTACTCTCATTGCTGGCGCAGAGCCTGACCGGGTTGCTACTCGGCGCGGGGATCCAACGCCTGCGCGAGCTTAATCAGTCGCTGCAAAACGAGCTGGCGCGTAATCACCGCCTGGCGGAACGTCTGCTGGAAACCGAAGAGAGCGTACGGCGCGACGTGGCGCGCGAGCTGCATGACGATATCGGCCAGACCATCACCGCGATCCGCACCCAGGCCGGTATTGTGCAACGACTGGCTCCGGAAAATGCGGGCGTGAAGCAGAGCGGCGCGCATATCGAACAGTTGTCGTTGGGCGTGTATGACGCGGTGCGCCGCCTGTTAGGGCGCTTGCGCCCCCGCCAACTGGACGATCTGACGCTGGAGCAGGCCATCCGTTCGCTGATGCGTGAAATGGAGCTGGAAAGCCGCGGTATCGTCAGCCATCTCGACTGGACAATAGACGAATCAACGCTCAGTGAAGGCCAGCGGGTGACCCTGTTTCGGGTGTGCCAGGAGGGGCTGAACAACATTGTGAAGCATGCCAGTGCCAGTGCGGTGACGCTCCAGGGCTGGCAGCAGGACGACCGCCTGATGCTGGTGATTGAGGACGACGGTTGTGGGCTGCCGCCAGGCTCTGGTCAGCTGGGTTTTGGCCTGACCGGAATGCGTGAACGTGTGACGGCGTTGGGGGGAATGCTGGCGATTTCCTGCACCCACGGCACGCGCGTGAGCGTCTCACTACCATTGCGTTACGTGTAAGGAGAGGGAATGCTGACGTTTCTGAAAGCCCCGGTGGATGCACCGTTACTTAACGATAAATGCGAAATCGACGCCCGTTACCGCTACTGGCGGCGACATATTCTGACCACCATCTGGCTCGGTTACGCGTTGTTCTACTTCACCCGTAAAAGTTTTAACGCCGCGGTGCCGGAAATCCTCGCCAGCGGCGTATTGACCCGCAGCGATATTGGTCTGCTGGCCACGCTGTTTTACATCACCTACGGGTTGTCGAAATTTGTCTCCGGTATCGTCAGCGACCGCTCCAACGCCCGCTATTTTATGGGGATGGGGCTTATCGCCACCGGAGTGGTGAACATTTTGTTCGGTTTCTCCACCTCGCTGTGGGCGTTTGCCCTGCTGTGGGCGCTGAATGCCTTCTTCCAGGGCTGGGGCTCGCCGGTGTGCGCCCGTTTGCTGACGGCGTGGTACTCGCGCACTGAACGCGGCGGCTGGTGGGCGTTGTGGAACACGGCGCACAACGTCGGCGGCGCGCTCATTCCTATCGTGATGGCCGCTGCCGCCCTGCATTATGGCTGGCGCGCCGGGATGATGATTGCCGGATTACTGGCGATTGCGGTGGGCATTTTTCTCTGCTGGCGACTGCGCGACAGGCCGCAGGCCATCGGTTTACCGCCGGTGGGCGACTGGCGGCACGACGCGCTGGAAATCGCCCAGCAGCAGGAGGGGGCGGGGCTGACCCGCAAAGAGATCCTCACCAAATATGTCTTGCTGAACCCTTACATCTGGCTACTCTCGCTCTGCTATGTGCTGGTGTACGTCGTGCGCGCGGCGATCAACGACTGGGGCAACCTGTACATGTCGGAGACGCTGGGGGTTGACCTGGTGACCGCCAATACGGCTGTGACCATGTTCGAGCTGGGCGGGTTTATTGGCGCGCTGGTGGCGGGCTGGGGCTCGGATAAACTGTTCAATGGCAACCGTGGGCCAATGAACCTGATCTTCGCTGCGGGCATTTTGCTTTCCGTTGGCTCGCTGTGGCTAATGCCGTTCGCCAGTTACGTGATGCAGGCCGCCTGCTTCTTCACCACCGGTTTCTTCGTCTTTGGCCCGCAGATGCTGATCGGTATGGCGGCGGCCGAGTGTTCGCACAAAGAGGCGGCAGGGGCGGCCACCGGATTTGTCGGATTGTTTGCCTATCTTGGCGCATCCCTCTCCGGCTGGCCGCTGGCGCAGGTGATGGAAACCTGGCACTGGACCGGATTTTTTGTGGTGATCGCCATTGCCGCCGGGATATCCGCGCTGCTGCTGCTGCCGTTTTTGAATGCTCAGGCGCCGCGCGAGGTCAATGAAGCGTGACGCACCTCACCTTTTTGCGCCGAGTCGGGCAAAACTAAGAAATTTTCCCGGTTCCGCCTGGACGCTGTCTCAGGCCGGGTTGGCTGCTGATTTTTACAATGACTGCCATAAAGCAGGTGTAAAAATCAGGAGATATCCATCCCATGCTGGCCTTCCTAAACCAGGTGCGTAAACCGACCCTCGATCTGCCGCTCGATGTACGGCGTAAAATGTGGTTCAAACCGTTCATGCAGTCCTATCTGGTGGTCTTCATCGGCTACCTGACCATGTATCTGATCCGCAAAAACTTCAACATTGCGCAGAACGACATGATCTCCACCTACGGGTTGAGCATGACGCAACTGGGGATGATTGGGCTGGGTTTTTCGATCACCTACGGCGTGGGTAAAACGCTGGTCTCCTATTACGCTGACGGCAAAAACACCAAGCAATTCCTGCCGTTTATGCTGATCCTCTCCGCTATCTGTATGCTCGGCTTCAGCGCCAGCATGGGTACCGGCTCTACCAGCCTGTTCCTGATGATCGCGTTTTATGCCCTGAGCGGTTTCTTCCAGAGTACCGGCGGTTCGTGCAGCTATTCCACCATCACCAAATGGACGCCGCGCCGTAAGCGTGGCTCTTATCTTGGCATGTGGAACATTTCCCACAACCTTGGCGGCGCGGGCGCTGCGGGCGTAGCGCTGTTCGGCGCGAACGTCCTGTTCGACGGTCATGTGATCGGCATGTTTATCTTCCCGTCGATTATTGCGCTGATTGTGGGCTTTATCGGCCTGCGCTATGGCAGCGACTCCCCGGAATCTTACGGCCTCGGTAAAGCGGAAGAGCTGTTCGGTGAAGAGATCAGCGAAGAAGACAAAGAGACTGAAGAAAATGAGATGACCAAATGGCAGATCTTTGTTGAGTATGTGCTGAAAAACAAAGTGATCTGGCTGCTGTGCTTCTCCAACATCTTCCTGTACGTGGTGCGCATCGGTATCGATCAGTGGTCCACCGTGTATGCCTTCCAGGAGCTGAAACTCTCCAAAGAGGTGGCGATTCAGGGCTTTACTCTGTTTGAAGTGGGCGCGCTGGTCGGTACGCTGCTGTGGGGCTGGCTGTCTGACCTGGCGAACGGGCGTCGTGCGCTGGTCGCCTGCGTTGCGCTGGCGCTGATCATTGCCGCGCTGGGCGTCTACCAGCATGCCAGCAACCAGTACGTTTATCTGGCGTCCCTGTTTGCCCTTGGTTTCCTGGTGTTTGGTCCGCAGTTGTTAATCGGCGTCGCGGCGGTTGGTTTTGTACCGAAAAAAGCGATCGGCGCCGCCGATGGTATCAAAGGCACCTTTGCTTATCTGATTGGCGACAGCTTCGCCAAACTGGGACTGGGGATGATTGCCGACGGTACGCCAATCTTTGGTCTGACCGGCTGGGCGGGCACCTTCGCTGCGCTGGATACTGCCGCCATCGGCTGTATCTGCCTGATGGCCATCGTGGCCGTATTTGAAGAACGTAAAATCCGCCGGGAAAAGAAAATTCGAGAATTGAAAGTAGCTTAAGTGTGTATTTGGTAACGCTTTGCCCGGCTTAATGCCGGGCTTTTTTATGCCTGAAGTCAGTCAGTCTCCAGGGATGTAAATGTAAATGTTTCGCCGTCAAAAAGTCCCTGGCTGGTGAGCTTTAACGCAGGGATGACCGGCAAAGAGAGAAACGCCATCTGGATAAACGGTTCGTCGGGCAGTGCACCGCACTCGCGACCCGCCGCCTTGAGCGCATCAATCTGCTTCGCCAGCGATTGTGCGGTGTCGGTGCTCATCAGACCGGCTATCGGTAGCGCTAAATGACTCTGTACGTGCCCGTGACGAACCACGCATAGCCCGCCGCCATCGGCGATCACCTGATTCACCGCGAGGGCCATCTCTTCGGCGCTGCGACCAACCACCACAATATTATGGCTGTCATGGCTAACGGTTGCCGCCAGCGCGCCTTCACGCAAGCCAAATCCGCCCAGCAAACCGCAGGCCGGGGAGAGCTGGTGCCCGTAGCGCTCAAGGACGGCGATGTAGCAGATATTATCGCGATCGAAGCCATCCGGGGTACACAGACAGGTGCTGGCGTGAGTAATTAATTCGTTAGGGATAACATCAATGACCCGATAGCGTTTTCCGGGCGTGAAATGCAGCGGGAAGTCGGCAGCGGATACCGGTTGCCGCGCAATGGTGTTGCCATAGGGAGGCGCGCTTCGCGCCAGTCTTGCGGGTTCTTCTGCTTTCAAAGCATCGGTGTTGATGGGCTCTCCTTTGACAAAGACCTGCTGTACCGTTACGTGACGGGCATCGCTAAGCAGAACGATATCCGCCTGTTTACCGGGAGCCAGCAGCCCAAGATGGTGCAGGCCAAAATGCCGCGCGGCTGACCAACTGGCGACGCGGTAAGCAACGTGAAGCGGTACGTTATGTTGTAAAATCAGCCGCCGAATAAGCGCGTCGATATGTCCCTCATGAGCAATTTCCCACGGGTTACGGTCATCAGTGCAAAGCATGCATTGCAGGCTGTTCATCTCATTGACAAGCGGTGCCAGCGCGTTGAGATTACGGGCTGCGGAACCTTCACGGATCATGAGTGCCATTCCGAGTTGCAGTTTGCGGCGACCCTCCTCCAGACGATAGCTCTCGTGGCAATTCTCGATCCCGGCGGCAATGTAGGCGTTAAGCGCTTTGCCGCTTAGTCCCGGGCAGTGACCGTCTAGCGTCAGGTGGCGAAAGGCATCCAGTTTATCGAGAAGCGCATTCTGTCCGGCAATGACGCCAGGATAATCCATCACTTCCGCCAGCCCGGTTACCAGCGGATGATCGCGCCAGGCGAGCATTTGCTCGAGGGTAAAAGAGGCTCCGTTCACATCACATCCCGCCAGGGCCGGAACGCAGGAACTGACCTGAAGGTACTGATTTTGCTTTGCCTGTTCTGCACAGCGGACAAACCAGGCAAATCCGGTTTCACCCATCACGTTGACGATTTCGTGCGGATCGCAGATGACCGTGGTGAGTCCGCGCGGCAGCGTCGCCGTTTCAAAGGTCACGGGCGTCATCATGCTGGATTCAATATGCAGGTGTGAATCGATAAAACCAGGCACTGCCGTTGCGCCGTGGGCATCCACGCGATGTAATACCGGGGCGCCGATATATTCTGGGCCGATGCCCGCGATATGCTGTCCTTTAATAACAATCGGCCCTGCCATTTCTCCGCCGTTGATGAGGTCGAGAAGAATGACATTATCAATAATATAATCGGCGACGGCTTCGCCACGAGAAACCGCCAACAATTCCTGCTGTTCCTGGCGGCTAATGTAATGAAACTTATAGCTAATAAAAGTATTCATATTTTTCTCATTTTGATTTTATCAATTTGATTGTTATTTATCATTAAGAAACACCAAATTATTATTTAAAGTTTATCGGCTTACGCACAATTGCAATGTGATAATTATCACTGAATTAAGTATGGGATATGTTTAAAAAAGAGATAGTTAATATTCTCGTTAATGGATGAAAAAAATGAATAATGAGATCAGTGATGACATAAGAGAGGATTCAGGTAGCCTTTCGCGATTCTTTAAAATTCACCAGCACGGTACAACCGTACGTACTGAAATGATCGCCGGTATGACGACATTTTTAACGATGGTGTACATTGTTTTCGTTAACCCTCAGATATTGGGGGCCGCGCAGATGGACCCCAAAGTGGTGTTTGTGACGACCTGTCTGATTGCCGGTATCGGTAGTATTGCGATGGGAGTGGTTGCCAATCTGCCTGTCGCACTGGCGCCTGCAATGGGGCTGAACGCGTTTTTCGCGTTTGTGGTCGTCGGGGCGATGGGCGTGAGTTGGCAAACCGGTATGGGCGCAATATTTTGGGGAGCCGTGGGACTGTTTTTGCTCACGCTCTTTCGCATTCGCTACTGGATGATTTCTAACATTCCTGTCAGTTTACGTATTGGTATCACCAGCGGCATCGGTTTATTTATCGCAATGATGGGGTTAAAAAACGCAGGTGTCATCGTTGCAAATAAAGACACGCTGGTGGCGATCGGTAACTTAAGCTCACATACAGTATTACTGGGTATTTTAGGCTTCTTTATTATTACCATTCTGTCATCCCGGAATTTTCATGCCGCCGTGCTGGTATCAATCGTGGTGACATCGTGCTGTGGGTTATTTTTCGGTGATGTGCATTTTAATGGCGTATATTCTGTTCCGCCCAATATCAGCGCTGTGATGGGCGAGGTAGATTTGAGCGGTGCATTATCGCTTAATTTGGCCGGTATCATTTTTTCCTTCATGCTAATCAATTTATTTGACTCATCAGGGACGTTAATTGGTGTAACGGATAAAGCAGGGTTAATCGATCAAGACGGTAAATTTCCTAACATGAATAAGGCGCTGTATGTCGACAGCCTGAGTTCGGTCGCTGGGGCGTTTATCGGCACCTCTTCCGTTACCGCCTATATAGAAAGTACCTCAGGCGTGGCGGTGGGTGGACGTACGGGCCTGACGGCGGTGGTGGTGGGGGTATTATTCCTGTTGGTGATGTTCTTTTCACCGCTGGTGGGGATGGTTCCCGCCTATGCGACGGCAGGGGCGCTTATTTTTGTTGGCGTTCTGATGACCTCGAGCCTGTCTCGCGTGAACTGGGACGACTTTACCGAATCGGTTCCTGCGTTTATCACGACGGTGATGATGCCGTTTACCTTTTCCATCACCGAGGGGATTGCGCTGGGTTTCATGTCGTACTGCATTATGAAAGTGTTTACCGGGCGCTGGCGTGAGCTAAACCTCTGTGTCATTGCCGTGGCGGTGCTTTTTGCGTTGAAAATCATTCTGGTGGATTAGTATTCACAGACGGTTTCCAGATATCATGAGTGCTGATAAAGCAGGAGAACTCATGGTCTGGATAATGCTGGCCACACTGGCGGTGGTGTTTGTTATCGGTTTTCGGGTGCTCACTTCCGGGTCCCGACGGGCGATTCGCCGTCTGAGCGAGCGTCTTGGTATTGATGTGGTGCCGGTGGAATCGATGATCGATCAAATGGGCAAAACGCAAGGCGAGGCGTTTTTACAGTATCTGCACCGCCCCGATGAATCGCATTTACAAAATGCCGCACAGGTGCTGCTGATCTGGCAGAACGTAATTGTAGACGGCAGCGATCAGAGCCTGCAACAGTGGCATCGTTTACTGCAAAAAGCCCGGTTGTCGGCGCCGATTACCGACGCGCAGGTGCGCCTTGCGCTGGGTTTTCTGCGCGAAATGGAGCCCGATATGCAGGAGATTAACGCCTTTCAGATGCGCTACAACGCGTTTTTTCAGCCCGAAGATGGCGTTCACTGGCTGCACTGATATCAATATTCGTGATGATGATTATCCTGGATCGTCATTATATTTATACCCCACCTCCCGCGCATGATGCCCCTCGTTAACGCTTACGACGAGGTTCATCATGTACCAGGCTATTCACCAAAACGCAATGACCTGGCCCGCACGGTACCGAATCCGATGATTAACGGACATCAGGAGAGGATCTCCGGCTGCGTATGATGCCGGACTGGCAAGCGTGTAACTAGTGTGACGAGACAGAGTGATTTTATAGCTAATAGGCTATAATTTATCTATAGCTTATTGGCTATGAGGGATCGCTTATGTGGGATGTTGAAACAACGGACGTTTTCGACAGGTGGTTTGACGAACAAACTGAAGCACTCAAGGAGGACATGCTCGCCGCTATGATTATTTTGTCCGAATATGGTCCCCAATTGGGAAGACCGTTTGCGGATACGGTGAACGACTCCGCTTTTTCGAACATGAAAGAGTTACGCCTTCAGCATCAAGGTAGCCCAATTCGGGCGTTCTTCGCGTTTGATCCTTCTCGTCATGGCATCGTGTTGTGCGCTGGAGATAAAACGGGGTTAAACGAGAAGAAATTCAATAAGGATATGATTAAGTTTGCAGATGCTGAGTACAGAAAACATCTTAATAAGTAAGGAAAAATTATGGCTACCCTCAAAGAGTTGATGGCTAAACAAACCCCGGAAAGTCAGGCGCGTATTGCTGAAAAAGTCGAGGAGATGCACCAGGCTATTGCGTTAAATATGTTAAGGGAAGAACTTAACCTGTCTCAGGCAGAACTGGCCGCGGCAATGGGCGTTAAGCAACCAACCATTGCAAAAATGGAACAGGCTGAAAATGATCCTCGCCTCTCTACGTTGAAACGTTACGTAGCAGCGCTGGGTGGCGAGTTAAGTATTGATGTTAAGTTGCCTACAGGTAAGAGAGTGGCGTTCCATATTTAATGCGCCGGGATGACGTATTCTTTCGGTGTAAGGCGTTTTAGTTGCTAAAACGTTAAGTTCGTCACATTTAAAATGTTACACTGCGTAACTTTTCTACAAAAAATAGACGCAGGTAACAAAATGAGTGAATGTATAGCTGAAAAATCCCGCGCTGGAGAAATGGCCCGACCTAACTGGTCTGCGGTATTTGCTGTGGCGTTCTGCGTCGCCTGTCTGATCACCGTAGAATTTCTGCCCGTTAGTCTGCTGACGCCAATGGCGCAGGATCTGGGGATCTCTGAAGGCGTTGCCGGTCAGTCGGTGACTGTAACCGCGTTTGTCGCTATGTTTGCCAGCCTGTTCGTTACCCAAATTATCCAGGCGACCGACCGTCGCTATGTGGTGCTCTTGTTTGCCATTCTGCTGACGATTTCATGCCTGCTGGTTTCGTTTGCCAACTCCTTCACATTACTGCTGATGGGTCGTGCTTGCCTCGGACTGGCGCTTGGCGGGTTCTGGGCGATGTCTGCGTCGCTCACTATGCGCCTGGTTCCGGCGCGTACGGTACCGAAAGCGCTGTCGGTGATTTTCGGCGCGGTCTCTATTGCGCTGGTGATCGCTGCGCCGTTGGGCAGTTTTTTAGGCGGTATTATTGGCTGGCGTAACGTCTTTAATGCGGCGGCGGTGATGGGGGTGCTGTGTATTCTCTGGGTGCTGAAAGCGTTGCCTTCTCTGCCTGGTGAACCGTCTCACCAAAAGCAAAACATGCTTAGCCTGCTGCAACGTCCTGGGGTGATGGCCGGAATGATTGCCATCTTCATGTCGTTTGCTGGCCAGTTCGCGTTCTTTACCTACATTCGCCCGCTGTATATGAATCTGGCGGGCTTTGACGTTGATGGTCTGACGCTGGTGCTGTTGAGTTTTGGTATTGCCAGCTTTGTCGGCACCTCGATCTCTTCCGTTATCCTCAAACGCTCGGTCAAACTGGCGCTGGCGGGCGCACCGCTGGTGCTGGCCGTGAGCGCGTTGGTGCTGACATTATGGGGGAGCGACAAAGGGGTCGCCGCAGGGATCGCCATTATCTGGGGGCTGGCGTTTGCGCTGGTGCCGGTCGGGTGGTCAACGTGGATCACGCGCACGCTTGCCGATCAGGCGGAAAAAGCCGGATCTATTCAGGTCGCGGTGATCCAACTGGCAAACACCTGTGGCGCAGCGGCAGGGGGCTACGCACTCGACAACCTGGGTTTACTGTCACCGTTGGTGCTGTCAGGCGGATTGATGCTGCTGACGGCGCTTTTGGTCGCCTCGAAAGTGCGCATAAAAAGCGCCCATCCGTAAGCGGGAAGGGTGACCCGGAGGTCACCCTTTGACTTAATTAAAGCCGTTATTTTCAGCCGTAGCGGCAAACCATTTGCCGCTCTGTTTAATGGTGCGCTGTTGAGTCTCTAAATCTAACTGCACAAAACCGTAGCGGTTTTTATAGCCGTTCAACCATGACCAGTTATCAATAAAGGTCCACATGTGGTAGCCAAGGCAATTGCAGCCTTCGCTAATGCCTTTGTGCAGCCACTTCAGATGTTCACTGACAAATTCAATGCGGTAATGGTCGTTAATGTGACCATCCTCGATAAAGCGCTGCTCGTTCTCGACTCCCATGCCGTTTTCAGAAATAAAGCAACGCGGGTTGCCGTAATGATCGCGCAGGTTAGTAATAATATCGTAAATACCCGGCTCATAAATTTCCCAGCCGCGGTAAGGATTCATTTTACGCCCCGGCATTTCGTAGTAATCAAATAATCCTTCCGGCATAAAGGGGGCGTCAGGATGGACGGCAGAATCCCGGCACTTCACACGGCGTGGCTGGTAGTAATTGATCCCCAGCAGATCAATCTTACCGTCGGCAATCAGTTCTTTGTCACCAGGCTGACACGCGGGGAGCTGATCGTACTCTTTCAACAATGCGATCAAGTCGGCGGGATATTCCCCTTTTAGTACCGGATCAAGGAAGCTGCGGTTAAACAGCAGATCCGCATGATGTGCGGCTTTAACATCTGCCGGATGTGCCGAGCGCGGGTAAGAGGGCGTTAAGTTCAGCACCACGCCAATTTCACCGTCGTGGCTTCCGGCACGGTAAGCGCGAACCGCTAAAGAGTGCGCCAGCACCGTATGATACGCCACGGTAGCTGCGCGTTTGAAATCCACCACGTTGGGGTAATGGAAGTCATACAAATAGCCCCCCTCGACCGGAACAATCGGTTCGTTGAAGGTAAACCAGTGCTTAACCCGGTTGCCGAACAGATCGAAACAGAGTTGCGCATAGCGACCAAAAGCCGCCACCACGTCTCGGTTTTCCCACCCGCCTTTCTCCTGCATCACCATCGGCATATCGAAGTGGAACAGTGTAATAAACGGCGTGATCCCCTGCGCCAGTAACTCGTCGATCACCTGATTGTAGAACTCAACGGCTTCAGGATTGACCTCGCCGGTGCCGTCGGGGATCAGACGCGACCAGCTCAGCGACGTACGGAAACTGTTATGTTTCAGCTGCTTTAGCAGTGCGATGTCCTGTTTCCAGTGCTGGTAAAAGCCAGAGGTATTCTCCGGACCAATCCCTTGATGGAAACGACCTGGCTGGCTGGCGAACCACGCATCCCATGTGGTCTGGCTTTTGCCGCCGTTCAGGCTGTCGCCTTCGGTTTGCAGCGCCGAGCAGGCACTGCCCCACCAAAAGTTTTCAGGAAAACGGTATCGCATTGTTTTTTCTCCTTGGTCAGCAACAAATGTCTGTTCCAAAGAGAATAGGCGAATTTAGAAAAAAGAAACCGGTTACAGCGCCCGTTTTCAAGGTAGAACGGGCGAAATAAACGATGCAATACCGTGTGTTACATATCAGGGCATTCAACCTTGCCCAGCGCTTCCCAGTAGTTGTTCTGGTTATTTCGCTCGATGGCGATAATCGCTTCACGGATATGCTGCTGATTGACTTCACCAGACATAATGCTTTTTTCCCATGCCGCATCCGACATTGAGGCCTGCGGTGTGCAGATTTTGCGTAAGTCGTTCAGCACTGTCGTCTTTTCATTCGCCGTCTGGAGCCCGCCGTAAGCCGAGTTGGCCTGCGCAATTCCCGGCAATACGAGCAGGGCGGTCACGAGCGGTAACATGATTCGTTTCATAGTCATCATCCTTTTATCAATGCGCATCATCACTAGAGTAAGTGTAGACAGTTCAGTGCTCTCTCATCAGCCTGTGCTACCTTCAATAATGCGTTCAACCATAAGTTGTAGTTTTTCAGAGGGATAAAATGCAGATACAGATTACCGATACGGTGACCGAAGAGGACCAGAATGCGCTCTTTAAGGGGCTGCGAGCCTATAACGCACAGTTTATTAAAACCACGAATTTCGGCGATCTTGCGGTCTACTGGCGGGATTCGCACGGTGAGATGCAGGGGGGATTAATTGCGAAAATCAAGGGCGACTGGCTGAGCATTGAGTATGTGTGGGTGAGTGAATCCTTACGTAAAGCGGGTTATGGCAGCAAACTAGTGCAGGCGGCGGAGCAAACTGCGCAGGCGCGGGGTTGCCTGCATGCACTGGTGGATACCTTCAGCTTCCAGGCGCTGCCGTTTTACCAGAAACACGGCTATACACAGCAAATGACGCTGCCGGACTTTCCGGAAAAAGGCATTTCCCGCCACTATTTGTCGAAAACATTTTGATGACCGGATGGCGGAGCCAGCAGAAAACCAGGACTTCTGCCATCCGGTATTTTCCCGTTATGCCTTTTTCTTCTTGCTGATGCTTTTTCGATTTTTAATCCGCCACGCCTCTCCCGTTATAGTCATTTCATTACCCTCTGGCGGTTATTTTAAAAGGATAAAAACGTGAAATTGACGATACCTCATGTCTGGACAGGCACGGCAGTATTGCTGGCGGGATTACTGCTGGCAGGCTGCGATCAACAAAGCAGCGACACAAAACACATCAAAGTGGGCGTGATTAACGGCGCTGAGCAGGATGTGGCGGAAGTCGCCAAAAAAGTGGCAAAAGAGAAATACGGCCTGGACGTCGAACTGGTCGGCTTTAGCGGCTCGTTGCTACCCAACGACGCCACCAACCATGGTGAACTGGATGCTAACGTCTTCCAGCATCGCCCATTCCTCGAGCAGGATAATAAGGCGCACAACTACAAACTGGTGACGGTGGGCAATACGTTTGTCTTCCCGATGGCGGGCTACTCGAAGAAAATTAAAACCGTAGATCAACTGAAAGAGGGGGCAACGGTGGCGATCCCCAACGACCCAACCAACCTCGGTCGCGCGCTGTTACTGCTGCAAAAAGAAAAGCTGATCACGTTGAAAGCGGGGAAAGGGCTACTGCCAACGGCGCTGGATATCACCGACAATCCGCGTCACCTGAACATTATGGAACTGGAAGGCGCACAGTTACCGCGTGTCCTGGACGATGCAAAAGTCGATGTGGCGATTATCAGCACCACTTATATTCAGCAGACCGGGCTGTCTCCGGTGCATGACAGCGTGTTCATTGAAGATAAAAACTCGCCGTATGTGAACATTCTGGTGGCGCGGGAAGACAATAAAGACGCCGAAAACGTGAAAGAATTTCTTCAATCCTATCAGTCGCCTGAAGTCGCTAAAGCGGCAGAGAAAATCTTTAACGGCGGCGCGGTGCCGGGCTGGTGATGCTCACCCGTTGCCGCGCCGGTGGACATCAGACCCCTCTGGCGCGGCGGCGGGAGTCCATTGAAATCAGCACTACTGAGGAGAGGATCAGCAGCGTACCCAGCCAGTCCGGCAGGGTGAACGTGATCCCCAGCAACAGCAGTGAGAGCAATGCGCTGCTCAATGGCTCTGCGCAGCTCAGAATACTGGCCCTCGGCCCGCCAATCATCTGCGCGCCTTTCAGGTACAGGCTGAACGTCAGCGACGTGCCGATCACCACCAGATAGAAAAACGCCAGAATCAGACTGCCATTCACCACGAAGTGGGTGCCCTCTCCAGCGTAAAACGGCAACAGGATCACCCCGCCGATTAACATACTCCAGCCGACAATCGGTAACGTGCCGTATCGCGCAATCAGCGTAGAGGGGTAGGTCGTATAAAACGCGGCGGCAAAGGCCGAGGCTATTCCCCAGAACAGCGCGGAAGGTGAAATTGTCAGCGACGTTGGGTTGCCGTGAGTCACCAGTAAAAAGGTGCCAATCAGCGAGGTGAGAATGGCGGTCAGCACCAGAATGCCGGGCCGTGCTTTACGCACCAGCGCGAACCACGCCACGATAATCGTCGGTGACAAAAATTGCAGCACCGTGGCGGTGGCGGCGTTGGATTTCTCGATAGTGAGCAGGAAGGTCAGCTGTACGGTGAGCGCGCCGGCGATGGAGAAGATCAGCAGGCTCAGGGCGTCTTTGCGATTCCTGAGGATGGAAAACACCTTATCGCCATGCACAAAGGAGAGCATGAGGAGAATCAGTCCGGCGAATATCAGACGCGTCATCGTTAGAAACTGCGACGACATCTGGCTTTGCTCCATGATGTACTGCGCGCATACCCCTGAACTGCCCCACAATACGGCGGCGATCAGGACGTTCATCATCCCTCTTCTGGTGGAACTCATTATTTCCTCTGCGTGTTGTTTTGTCTTTTTTATGTGCAGGCATCATAGCAGAGATAATGTGCAAGTCGTCACCGGTAACCGCGTGGATATCCTGTCTAAATAATTCGATGGCAAACCGACGGCAGAACGGGAAAAATAGCCTGATGGCGATCGGACTTATACTCGGGGAGTGCACATGTTCCGCCTTGAAGATCTCACGTTGTTTGTCCGCGCTGCGGCGTTAAACAGTTTTAGTGACGCCGCACGAGAAGCCGGCGTACCGCCTGCTCAGGTCAGTTCGGCTATCAAACGGCTGGAATCCATATTAAACATTCGCTTGTTCGCCCGCTCGACCCGCAGCCTGCGCCTGACGCCGGAAGGTGAAATCTGGCTACCCTACGCCCGCCAGATGCTGGAGGCGATGTACGCGGGGTTGCAAAAGATCCAGACGCCGGACGATGAGATTTCCGGGATGCTGCAAATTGCCGTGCCGTCCGACCTCGGGCGAAACCTGCTGTTGCCTGTTTTTCAGTCCTTCCGCCGTCGCCATCCCGCGCTACGGTTGCGGATATTTTTCTCCGATCAGATTGCCGATGTGTTCAAAGATCCGGTTGATGTCGCGTTTCGTTATGGGCATACCGAAGACGCCTCGTATATCGCGCTGCCTGTTGCCCCCGGCAATCGCCGCGTGCTGGTGGCCTCGCCAGACTGGATTGCGCAACATGGCGAACCGCACAGCCCGGAGGATTTGGCGCAGCGCAATGCGTTGACGTTCGTGCTGCGTGGGCGTCTTCACGACCGTTGGACGTTCATCCGCAACGGCGAAGTCAGTAGCGTGCAGGTGAATGGCGTCATGATGAGCGATGATGCCGAAGTCATCCGGCGGCTGGCGATTGCAGGAGAAGGGATTGCGTACAAGTCCTGGCTGGACGTCTGTGACGATGTGCGAGACGGAAAGTTGCAGGTGCTGATGCCGGAATATCAGGGCGAGAGCGCGCCATTAAACATGATCTGCCCGCACCGCAAACAGCTCTCCGCCGCCGTGCGTTTGCTGCATGAAGCGGTAAAAGCGCGCTGTGACGCGCTGGAGCCGTTACTTCCCTGAACCCGAACCAGACGCGAAATGTCGACCGTACCAAAAGTGTTCAGGTATGCGCTTTTGGTACAGTCTGTGAACGCCGCCGGTTACGCGTCCTGATCCATACTGTCTTTACTTTGAATTAGCCTGAGCGCCAGATAAAGGTCGGGAGCAAAGATAATATTACTCTCGTCCATCATCGGTCGGTGTTCAGTAAACCAGCGTGTTAACTCCGTTTTTCGGCCTGCCAGCACTAACATGATGTTGCGGGTCTGGAGTTCATTGATTAATTCATCAATGGTGGCTAATACGCTGATATCCGGATGGGTAAAGCACGCAACGGCGTCAATCACCACCCATTTGGGATCAAACGTGGCGCCATCAACCAGATTCAGTATCCGCCGTTTAAAATAGGCCGCATTAAAATAGGTCAGAGGTGAATTAAAGCGATACATCATGACACCAGGGACCATTTTGATATCGTTGGTATTACCTAAGGAATGGATCATCCCATTTTCATCTGTCCCGAGCAGTTGCTCAGTCGGACGAAATACGGTGCGCAAAAATTGCAGCAACCCCAGTAATACGGCAAGCCCGATTCCCTGAATAACGCCAATCAATAACACACAGACAAACGTAAAGCAGGCCAGACGGAAGGCTGGTTTATTTCGTTTTCTCAGCCCCCACAGCCCACGTAAATCGATCAACGACCATGAGGCAAAAATTAAAACGACGCCGAGGGCGGAGACCGGGATGTATTTTAAGGGGTCAGTGAAGAACAAGACGATAACCGCAATCACCAGCGCGGCGATAATAGACACCAGCTGGCTTTTACCGCCGTTGGCGTCATTTACTGCGGTGCGGGAGTCTGCGCCGCTAATAGCAAATCCCTGCGATAAACCGGACATGATGTTCGCAATGCCGAGGGCTCTGAATTCAACGTCGGCGTTAATCCCATAGCCGTTTTTGGCCGCAAAGCTGCGCGCTGTCAGCATCAGGCTGACAAAACTGACTAACGCCAGGTTGAGCGCCGGGATCACTAAATCACGCATTAAACCGGGCTGGAATGTTCCCCAGTGGACAACGGGCAGACCTGACTGAAAATTATCGCCGCCGATGGTGGCAACACCAAGCTGTTGTGCCGGGGTACACCACATCAGTAGTGTCATCAATATGATGGCAATTAAAGGGGCTGGCCACTGGCTGCGGAACTTCTTGACAGTAATGAGGATGGCGAACGTTAGCAGTGAAATCGCGGCGGTTAATAAATGGCTGTCCGGGATCCGACCCGGTAAGGCGATAATTTTCTCAATCACCTGCTCCTGGTTGAGCGTAATTCCCAGCACTTTTCCCAGTTGCCCCACGATAATGGTGATGGCAACACCGTTAAGTAAACCGGTCAGGATCGGGTGTGAAAGCAGGTCGGCAATGGCGCCAAGACGAAACTGGCTGGCAAGAATACACCACACGCCCATCATCAGTGTCATGACGATCGTTAGCTGCCAGTGAAGTTCAGGGTTTCCGGCGGCCAGAGGAATAACGACGGCCGCGATAACAGCGCAGGTGGTGGCATCGGGGCCCACAATCAGCTGTCGGGAAGAACCAAACAGCGCATAGGCAATCATCGGTAAAATGCAGGAATACAGCCCGACGACAGCCCCCACACCGGCCAGCTCGGCATACGCAATGGCAACAGGAAGCGCCACCGCCGCGACGGATAATCCAGCTCTAATATCCTGTTTTAGCCAGCTTTTTTCGTAATCTAATAAATTCTTTAAGCCTGGCATGTAATTTAAAAGAATATATTTGAGCATAGTATTCTCCGGAGCGGGTTAACTGCTCGACTGCATTTAGCGGACATATCATGCAATGTGAAATGCAACGCGTCGCTGATAGATTATGGATGCCAGCGACGTCACGCTCCAGCAGGAGCATGACTAACTAAGATCCGGCGGCAGGCATTGTAACAGAAGCGGCAGAACGCTGAGTAGGCGCGCCTTGGTGTATAGGTGCTATGGTGTAGCGGGCGCAAAGGTTGGATTCAAATACCGGGTAAGATAAATCGGTAGAGTCATGTGCATTCGCGAAAAATATGTTTGCTTGTTCAGGGGGGGGCTGGGCTACTTCTTCGCTTCGTTTTTCCACTGTAGCAAACTGGAAATATTCTTCTCGCCTTCGGCTTCTTTCAGTCGACGCTGCTGATTTTCAAACTGAATATATTCTGCCTGTGCTTTTTCATCCGCCATTTTCTTGCTGATCTTGCCTGAACCTTCCAGCACTTCACGGTCGTTAAACTGCAGGAACTGATCCAGCTTGTTTTGCCAGTCTTGTAAAAACACCTGCTGGCGACGTCTTGCCTGATCTTCGGCAAAGTCGAGCCACATATTGACGATCCGATTAAGCTCCTTCACTTCATTCTGATTAAGGTAATTTTTCGCGACGGTTACATCACTTTTACGGATCTCCTCGCCTTTATAGCTGGTTAAGCCCATATGCGGTTGATTAGCATCGGCACGCTGGTGAATCAACTCCGCAGCAGTATGGCCTGTGCAGGCAAAATGCAGTTTATTCTGGATGATCTGAAAAAATTGCGTCGTTTCGTTGAGTGAGGGTTGGTAGTCCGACGCTAGTGCAAAAATTTCCCGCACCCGTAAATAAACCCGACGTTCGCTTGCGCGGATATCACGGATGCGCTCCAGCATCTCATCGAAATAGTCGGGTACGGAAGATGAGTTGACCGGCGGATTCTTCAGCCGCTCATCGTCCATGACAAATCCTTTAACCAGATATTCCCGCAGCGTTCGGGTGGCCCACTGACGGAATTGCGTGCCGCGCACGGAGCGGACGCGATAACCGATGGCGAGAATGACGGGCAGGCTATAGTGAAGTGTGTTGCGATTTACCTGGCGCTGGCCTTCCTGTTGAACTTGTAAGTAAGCCTTACAAGTTGCTTGTTGTTCAAGCTCACCTTCTTCATAAATCGATTTAATATGTTGCGTAATGGCCTGAGGCGTTACCTGGTAAAGGTTCGCTATGGCTGCTTGTGAGAGCCATAGCGTTTCATGTTCAAAACGACAAGTAATATGAACAGTGCCGTCTTCACTGGCAAACATGACAAATTCCCCTGATGGGGATGGGGTTACGCTTTTATCTGCCATGTCGCCTCCGCTTTAATTCGACGTACTACGCTGTAGAACGCTTAGTATGCCAGAGATTGATTCTGATCCTGCTAATTCAAACGTGGTTTTGCGAGCAGCTTTCCAGAGGAATATCACCATATCTGGCTGACTGCAATTAGTGCGCGAACGACATCGCCCCTTCAATCTCTTTCAGCTTCCGTTGCGCCGCTTTCAACTCCGCAAGCAGCGTTTGCTCTTGTTCGCTCCCGGTCATCAGAACAAGACATCCCTCCGCGACTTTTACCGTCACCTGTTGCCCGGTATCAAATCCCGCGTCTCGTAACCATTTCCCTGAAAGCGTCAGGCTGGGTGTGCTTTTATTCGTTCCCTGCGGGCGATATCCCACAATGAGCGTGCGATCGGTTTTTGCAATCGGGGTGTCTGGGGTAGAATGCGGATCAGCCATAATCAACTCCTTGATAGTTGGTGAGGTTAGACGCCCTTTAGTGCTCCAACACTGCTGGGCGTTGTCAAAATTACGAACCCATGTGGTAGGTACCACATGCAGATAAACTAACCGAAATGGTACCTACCATGCAAGAGAAAAAGAAACCCAATTTTGACCGTACTAAAAGCACGATGAAGAACATCCGTTTTGAGGATGAGCTTCTGGAGCAGATCGAGAAAGCAGCGGGGAAAGGGAATTTTAGTAAGTGGGTTAAAGAGGCTTGCATGCTTAGACTGAAACACGAGTAAATGGAACCTATATCATTAACGGACTTTAAAGCTGTGCATGTTTAATAATATGCACAGCTTATTTAAAAGGATAGGATACATTAAAATAATGTAATCAATCTCAATATTTTTTTTGATGGGATATATTCTATCCCTGCCAATAACTTCACTGGTTTATTATTTTGTGTATTAATAAACTCTAAAAGGATATTGAATTTGGATGTGTTGTATTCTGTATTGTATGACATTGAGTATATATAATTTGAGTTAATTTTCTGTTTTATCTCATTAGCTAACTCTTGAGACGATATATTCTCCAACCCTGCGGACAGAAGAGAACCGATTTTATTGTCGCGAATATATTTTAGTTTGGCCTCATCGACGACAATATTCATTGTGTTTAGTTCTTGTATATCTAAATGAATTGCGTTTAGAGAAAATTGAGTATCGACTTTAAAACCATCTATCACAGGTCTTTCTATTTTATATGACAATAAAATACCATATAGATCAGAATTAACACTTTTACAAACAAAACCACTATTCTCAAATGGATAACCACTAATATTTACATCTTCGGAGTCAATTCTATCAGGCTCATGCCCTTGTATAATAATGTTTTTATGTTTTATAAATAAATCAACTAACATTGTAGACAAAACTGTCTTTAGGCGAGATGTGTAAGACATATCAGCATAGCCAATATATGGGAGGTAATTCTTTAAATTTTCATCAAAGGCATTAAACATCTCATTTGATAAGTTGTTTATATATACCATATAATACTGTGTGCTATGCTTATACTCTGAGTTATTTCTTATAACAAGAGTTTCAAGTAAAAATTCGCAGAGCAAACCTTGATCGAAATGATTGCCTAAATAATCGCCTACCAATATACTATGACTACTTTTTTTGTTAAATATCGGTATTATTTTTTTGAATACTTCATTTCCATACCAATCACTTTCTATTAGCGATGAGTCAAAAACCAAAACAATATCTTTTTTCTTTTTATCAGGTATTAGCGCATTCTTCAAATCATCATAATTAATATTTTTATTTTTCAGAGACTGTACAAGGTATTTTTTAAAATGATAGATTTGTACGCGAATATTTTCTGGAGTCAAAGAAAAATAATCACGAAAAACTTCTAGCATGATGTTACCTCGTGCATTTAACGTATGAATCACAGTATCCATGGTAATTCCTTTTAATTAGGCGATCTGAATATATTCCCTACATTAGTGTAACACGTTATCTTGAATAGGTTATTACCTCTCATATGAGAGGTGCAATTTAACTAATGCTTGAAATGATATCGAAGAATGAATTTTGGCGGAAGATCACAGGAGTCAGTTTTTATATATAACACACTGATAAAAAACGACAAATTGATTAAGGTGATATTTTTTTATACACATTCCTATACACATGAGCTTCGTCATATTCATTCGTATCTTTCGGCAAAAAAATAATTTTTAACTAAACCATTCACACTCTTCACTAAGCAATTTTTGGATTTAAAAACAGACGGTTAAGTGATGAATGGTTGATGAACAGTGAATGCTTTACTGTTCATCATTTTATCCATTATTGGCCCCACAGGCTAAGTTTATGGTGGCTTAATCTAAATAGAGATATTCTTTTGGTGCTTCTTTGTTGATGCCTAAGGAGTATGTTTTTATAAGGCAATTTTTATCTTGATCGAAAGTTATGTTTTTAGGGAGCATGCTATCTGCGACCTGAGGTTGGTCTTTTACTATCCTAATGAAGTTTTCTTTAATAATGTTTTGAGTGATTTTTTGTATAAAGATCAATTCTTTATCTTTTCTAATGAAATAATTTGGTTCGGTTTTTAATCCCAACACATTTAAAATCAGGCCTGCTATACGTGCATTTTTAAAGTTAGCTCTTCTAGTGATGTCCTTTATCTCATCGTACAGTTTTCTGATGAGTTTCTTTTTGGTCTTTTTGTAGAAGTCACCATCCATTCCTTCTGGAATAGAAAAAATACCATCCCAGACAATATTGTTTTGAACGTGCCATGTTGTGAAATTATTAGACTGACACTGAGAAGCGTTGAAAATAAGTTCTACTAAAACGTCTGAGACGAAATAGTGTATGTCAAAGATGTGTCTTTCTCTATCTCTGACACTATACTCATAAAAAGATTTGGTTTTAAATTTTGATGTTAACTTAATGAAGTTTTTTATAAATGTAACAGCTATTAATAACTTGCTAATTATTTCATTTTTAGCTATGTTATCTTCTAAGCTATCAATTAAATAAGTTTGCTGCGTGCACATTTTTATGTTTTCAAGGATTGAATTTAATGCGCAATTTGTATCAAGGAAATTATCATTTTTAAGTTTGTTCTCTAAATAAATAATTGCACCTCTAAAGTAAGCTTCCCACTGCTCGCTATCAAATTTCATGAAACACTTATAACTAAAGTTTAGTGGACATAAGTGACCACGATTTAATTCATCAACTAGCAAATAATTTCCGTAAATTGTTTTTGACCAATCTTGAAAGTGGCCGAGGAAACCCGAGTGATAGCCATCATCCTCATGGTAGATAATTGAATTTTTATTGTTAATTGCTTCTTGTGAAATATTTGCTGAGAACTGGTGAAGAGGTATGCGGTATTTATTATATCTTGTTGTGGCGAAGAATATGTATGCTGCTGTCTGCGGTGAAGTGGCAACAAGTACTCTGCAGAAATTTCTGTTCCCTATAAGATACAAAATATCATTTGCTGTTCCGGTTACTCTTTTTTCACCATCGCCAGCAAATTTTATTAATGAGTTTGCAGAACGAGATAGCTCATCACATACAATTGCCAGTTCAGACTCAATGCCTTTAACAATATATTTATAAAGCGCGTTAAAATATTTCTCACTATTCCTTTTCCCAAAAATAGGTGGAGCTAAAAACGCATAATAAATCCATAACATGAAGCATATTAAAAATGAAAGGCCGAGAACCGCTTGAATGGTTATTTTTATCTCGAAATTGGTGTCAAGTACCCACCATTTCGCAGAACTCCAAATGTCGGTTATTAAACTTATTAATCCAGCTAAAGCAATAATAAAAAATGTGATTTTATAAAGAGGGACTGGCGCTATAGAAATTCTAAATTTATATCGTATATCAGTTACTGTAAAAACAACCACTAGTAATGCAAGAGAGGCTAAAAACTCTGAGAAACCAAATATTTTCATACCAGAGGTTGTAAGATTGGGCGGAACAAAGCATAAAGCATGGAAAAAACAAGTAACTGGCTCCATAGGAATTCTTCTTTTGAAATAATGAATATGAAAGGCCTACGTAATTATAATCATTATGTAGGCTTTTTTTCAAGAGCAGGCATTTCTCATAATGTTGGCGGTTAAACATTAATGGAAATGCTTGCGACAGATCTTAAACCTTAAAACCAGCATCAGCTAGTATGCTTTGTTATTGATTGAAATTTGAATTACATTTTGGCATCCAGTCTGTATTGCTCTCTTCCCTAAGTGAGAGATTGGTTTGTACCCCCTGATTTGTTCGACGTTTCTCATAATCCAAACCATATTCTTTAAGCATAGATGCCAATCCTTTCCCAAAGGAGGTCAAGCTGAGTGTGTTTTTATATCCATGTGCTTCCATATAAACAAGATAGGCATGGTACAAGTACTGCCGAGGTTGGCGAGGCGCAAGGTTGGCATTTCCCATATACATGCCCTCCGCTTTAGGCAGCGTCTTAAGATAGCCGCAAAAATCAAACGTCGGATCAGCGTCGCGCTTGATACTGAGTGCCTCATCAGAGTTCTGCTGTGACTGGAGCAGCGTGCGCGCCGTCATCGGGTCGATGAACTGCTGCATAAGCTGGCGCACGATGACGGCCAGCTCGCGTGCGATTTTGTCTTTAAGCTGCGGATCGCGCTCCTCCGGGGCGATTTGCTCCGGGAAATGAATGATGACCCGGCGACGGGACACACCACCGCTGCGGTCAGTGAAGCGCATCGGATTATTGTTCACGGCCAGAATGACTGCCGGGATATAGGCCGAATAGGCGTCGCGGTATTTCGGGTCAACTGACACGGCATCGCCGCCGGTGATGGCTTTAAGTCCTGCGCCGTCCCCGCTCCATTTCTCCTGGTCTGGCAGGCGTATCAGCGAGAAGCCAATCAGCGCCGCGCGCTCACGTGGTGATTCCAGCGTCTCGATGGTCGCTGACGTGGCGTTGTCCTCCCCGGCGAGCAGGGTCGCAATTTCAGCCAGAATACTTTTCCCGCTGCCTCCGGGGCCGGTCACTTCGAGAAAGAGCTGCCAGTCGTAGCGGTTCGCCAGCACCATAAAAAGCGCAGCCAGAATCACGTCGCGCTTTTCAGCGTTGCCGCTGGCCGCACGGTCGAGCCAGCGCCAGAAATTCGGCGCGTGGGTTTCCAGCGTTTCACCCTCCACCGGCGGGGTAAAGTCCACGTCGCACAGCGTGCGCAGCCAGTGAGATTTGCTGTGCGGTCTGAACACGCCGGTGAAGGTATCTAGCACACCGTTGCGAAAGCCAATCAGGCGGCGCGCGGGAGCGGCCTGCTGGGGAATAATCAGTTTCAGGGTATCGACCACCGAGGCAATTCTCCCCGACGAGAACGGGGCGCGCAGGCGCTGGAAAAGCCCGGCCACGTCGCGCGCAAAATCCGACGGCGGGATGATTTTCCATGTCCCGGCCTCATACCGGGACAGGAGCTGGCCGTTCGCATCCACTGCCAGCGCTTCGCCGTAATGCTCATGCACCCGCATCGCTTTTTCACTGGTGCTCATGGCGGTAAACTCCGCCTCGCTCATGGTGTCGAAAGGGCTTTGCGCCGGTGGTCTGATGGCTCCGTAAATCGCTTTCCGTGTGGCGTCTGCCCCCTGCTGCACAAACGCATCATTCCAGTCACCGAACACCGGCGGGAGGGCAACCGTGCCCTCACAGGCCTGTGCCGCCGCTGCGGCTTTGGTCTGGCCGTTCCCGCTGAGGTCGCGGTCAGCAGCGAGGACAATCTGACAGGCCGGATGTTTCTGACGGGAAAGGCTCGCCAGAGAAAGAAGGTTCACGGACGACAGCGCCACCATGACGGTTTCGCCGGTCAGGTGATGCACGGTAAGCGCGGTCGCATAGCCCTCCGCTATCCACAGCCGTTTTCCCGCTTCTTTTTTCCCTTCGATAAGGTGATACGCCCCTTTTACCGCTCCGCCTTTCAGGGTGCGTTTGAGGCCGTCAGCATTAATAAGCTGAACGTTAACCAGCGCGCCGGTATCGTCCTGCAGCGGCATGACCACATCACCGGCGCGGTAGGTCACGCCGCCGGTTTTGTGCGTGGTGGTCAGCGTCAGGTATTCGAGCGCAGGAAAGCCCTTGCGGGTCAGGTAGGCGTTGCCGGTGGCCGGGCGGGTTTTCTCCAGAAGCTTTGCGGCAAGCGTGGCTGCAGCTTTGCGGCTGGCATCAGTTTCAGCCTCAGCGACAGCAATAATGTCCTCAGCAACCGGCGGCAGGCTGCCAGTCAGGGCGCTCACCTTCCCGGCCGCCTCGGAGGGCGACACGCCGAACACCTTCTCGACCAGTTTCAGCCCGTCACCCGCGCCGCACTGGTTGCAGAACCACGTCCCACGTCCCTCTTTGTCGTCAAAGCGAAAGCGGTCAGAGCCGCCGCACACCGGGCAGGCCTGATGCTGGTTTTTAATCACCTTCACACCCAGCGCCGGGAGAATGCGCGGCCAGTGGCCGCATGCCTGTTTTACAGTTTCCGTTACGTTCATTTTCATCGTTATTTTCTCCCTCAGTGCACAACCGGCGCGGCGATATGACGGGCGCAGAGCTCATCCATGACGGCCATCCCCAGAAAGGACAGCGAAGGCGCGGCTTTTAGTGGCCCGGCTTCCATTAAATCTTCCAGCAACGCACAGGCAATCTGGCGGCCTTTGTCCTCACCGTGCTGGCGCAGGTAAAACCCTTCCAGCTCGGCGGCCATGGCATTTTCCAGCGCATCAAGGGTGAGTTGCGGGTAGCGGTGCTGACGTTCGCACAGGGTCAGCCAGGCACAGGCCACGGCACGACGATACAGGGCGGCGCGTAATACCGGCGGTAACGGCTTTTTCATACGCTACCCTCCCCGGCCAGCCAGCGCTGATTGCAGCGTTCGACCACGCCGTCGAGCTGGGCGGTCATCAGGTAAATCACGGAGTTAAGCTGCGACTGCTGCGCGGGGTCGCGACGGAGGGTAGTGCAGTCCTGCTCCTGCATCATGGCACTGACAAAGTGGCCGACGTTGCGCAGGTGCTCAAGGCATTCGAGTTCTTTAATGCTGAGGGTGGTGTGTTTCATGCGTGTCCCTCCGCAACCGGCAGACGGCCAGCAAACGAGAGGACGTAATCACGAACGAGAGAAAGACGTGCGGCGTGCTCGTCACCGGCAACGGTGCGGAGCATACAGATACGGGGTTTACGGTCTGCGCGGCGAACGGCGGCAAACACGAAGATGAATTGTGGGTGTAATGGTGCGAGGGTAGTAGCCATAATGGCAGCCTCCTTGAAGTAGTTTGAAAAACTACCACCGGAAACGCCAATTTCACTGGTGGCAGCCCGAACGGGGTTGGCGTAACCGGCCTTCAAGGAAACCGGCCAGCCCGAAGGCTGCCCCGCCCGGACTACCATTATCAGAAAAGACCACTGGTGCACGAATAAACACCACAGCCCTGAAAATGGGTGTGCCTGAGCAACGACATAAAAAAACACGCATGGCGCGTGTCGTGTCGCCTTGAAGTTATTCGGAACGCCAATTCCGGCTGCCGATTTTGCGACAGCGGGAAAACTATACCTGGAAATGACGAGCGGAAGCAAGCCAGAAAAAGGGGCTTTCAGAAGAACGGCCATCATCATGCGTCACAGCTCCGGTTACGATCGGCGATCCGCTCGGCCATCCATGCAGTGATTTCTGACTGCGCCCACGCCACGTTTTTACCGCCAAGTGAGATCTGTTTCGGGAAAGCCTCCCGGCTGATGAGGTCATAAATTGTCGAACGGGACAGGCCGCACAGGTGCATCACTTCAGGCAGGCGAATAAAGCGCTCCTGAACGGCGTCAGAAAACGGCATTGGCGGGGCGACTGGCGCAGAAGACGGGGAAGAAAAAGCGGTGTGCATCGGGCTACCTCATAAAATCCATACAGTGCCGGTCGTGTCCGTCCGGCCTCGGGTAGCTCTCTATTTTGTGAATATTTTCTCTCAGGGCAACAAGTCATTTTGCACCGACTCACTGCACAACAAATTGTTAACAGGTGAATGGCAAACACTGGCAAAGCTATTGTATATGCTGGCATTTGGTTGCACCTGATTGCACTATTTATTATTCATTTTTGTGGTTGTTTTTACTTTTTTAATACAAAAATAGTCTAAGTCAAAAACTCAGCTGAACAGAAAGCCGGTGAACAATGGTGAACAGACGGTGAACAGTCACCCCCTCAACTGTTCACCCTTTAACATACTGTATTACTTATTTTTTTATTAAAGGTGAACAGTGGTGAATAGTTATCAGTAAAAAAACAAACAGAGAGAGGGTTTTCCTTCGACCCTTTTCTGGCCAGCCGGGTTTTACCCCCCTTGCTTGTGCCAGAACTGCCACAACCGCAATGAATCGAGATGTTGTGTGATGAAGGGCAGAATCATTTCAGGTTGAACATACGGAGAGCCTGATAATGAAACCCGAAACAGTCATTTCTGCCCTGCAGAACGTTGTCGCTAAACAGAACGCGGAAAGCGAAAAGCACATCACCGCTAAACTGACCGTATTCGCTGCGGCCAGAGACACCCACGCAGCCAGCATGGAAAAGCTGAAAGAGATTGATACATCAATTGAACGCTGTAAGCAGGAGCGACAGACAGCCCTCGATGAGAGCGCTGAGGCGGAACAGGACTGGCGCAGTCGCTTTCGTACCCTGCGCGGTAATCTCACTCCTGAAATGAAAGCGGAGCACAGCAAGCGTATCGCCAGTCGGGAGCTGGCCGACGAGTTCACCGGCCTGATTGTGGAGCTGGAGACTGACCGGAGTCGTGCCATGCTGAATGCCTGCTACACCGGCAATAATTATCGCTCTGCGCATGGCGAAGCATTTACCGCTTACGCCGGGGCGGAATGGGTTAAGGCTATCAACGCGGTTCCCGTCGCGCTCATTCGCGCTTTCCTGCTGCGCATTCGTGCCCTGGAAATGAAGGGGGAAAGCGCACCGCAATCTGTCGCCATCGGTGAACTGCGTGATGCCCTCAACCGTCAGGGTAGTCTGTATCACTTCGATATGAAACAGGAGCCGGTTTTATCCGTGACGGGTATGCAGCGACCAGAGATTACCGGCGTGGATATGGAACTGTTACGCAGTCCACTTAAGCGAAACATGCTCGCCCAGAAGCTGGCTGAACATGACAAAACTAAGGCGGGGGCATAAGTATGTTTCACTGTCCGTTCTGCAAAACCGGTGCGCACGCCCGTACCAGTCGCTATCTGTCTGAGAACGTCAAACAGCGCTATCACCAGTGCGTGAATATCGAGTGCTCGGCAACCTTCCGCACGCTTGAATCCGTTGACGGGGTTATCCGTTCACCGGCGACAGAGCCGGTCACTCCTGCACCCGCTCCGGCGGCCATCGTTAACCGTGCTGGCGCTTAAGCATGACCAGTCATCAGGAGAAACTTACGTGACCACACTGACGCTACAGAAAGCCTTTGAGGCCTGTGAGGCAAACAAATCCGCCTGGCTGCAACGCAGGGAAGAACTGACGCAGGCCGAACAGGCATACCGCGAACAGCCTGCCGGTGACGGCCACAGCGGCCAGAGTCTGCAAACTCGTCGCGATATTATTGGGGTAAAAAAATGGGAAATTAATCAGGCTGCCGGTCGCTATATCCGGTCGCATGAGGAGGTGCAGCGTATCAGCATCCGTAACCGGCTGAATGATTTTATGCAGGTGCACGGCGCGGAGCTGGTCGCAGCGCTCGCGCCTGAATTAATGGGCTATAGCAGTCAGCATCCCGCCGTCAGAAACTGCGCCATGCAGCACTCGGTCGACTATCTACGCGAGGCACTAAATGTCTGGCTGGCCGCCGGTGAAAAAATTAATTATTCTGCGCAGGATAATGACATTTTAACGGTCATCGGATTCAGGCCTGACGCGGCTTCACGAGATGATAATCGTGAAAAATTCACACCTGCACAAAACCAGAATTACGTGAATAAACGCGCTGAACTGGCCGCGTAGGAGCCCGTCAAAAAATCCCCGCAAATCCCGCCCTTTTTCCCGAATTAAGCCATGCATGCATAAGGTGCATGGTTTTGCATGCCTTTTCACGCCCCGGCCTCCCCCGCCAGCGCCAGCTCTGGCGCGGTCTGAGGCTGCTCTTACACCTGCATTAAAAGCGGTCCCTTAAGCGGGCAGGCGTGGCGGGGAGAGCATTGCGCGCTAAGATCGCGACAACAATTTATTTTTCCTTTATGGCATTTTCTAAAAAGTCGAAGAACTCTTTTACTAACTGATCATTGTTATCGCTAGTGAAGCTGCGTTTATAAAATCCAATGCATGCAGAGAAAATGGCTCTGCTTGTTAATTCGCTATATCTAGATGAATATAATGGCTCTACCCCACGATATATAGACCACGCGCCGTGAGTAATATTAGACCTGATTTCATACATTTCTTTCGAAACCTTAGCCCAGTCTTTTTCATCGGGATAATAAATGGAAACCAACGACGATACACGGCTTACGAAGTTTTTAGTTGTAGACTCATCCTTTTTCTCGCTTGGAAGGCTTACCAATCGTTCTAGAGCCGTTGCTAATTTTACTATACGTGAACTATCATCTTTATCTTGTTGAGCACTGCTAAATAAATAAATGGAATCAATCAATCGATCAGCAATTATTGTTCTCTCATTGGGTTCTATGGCTAGGTCTATTAGGAGAGACAATACCTTTCCTAAGTCTGAATTATAATCACTTTCAAATTTATCCCAGAATTTGTCGCTCCAAGTTATTCTTCCCTTGGATGAGTGATTATAGTTGAAATCATTATTTGATATTCTTGTGAAGTAAAAACTTTCATAATTAGGATATGGACTCGTTGAAAGGCTCAAAAAATCGGATGATATGTGATAATGCTCACTAAATAATTGGAGTATTCCAACTACAAACCCTGCAATATTTTTAGCAATTCTCTCTCGGCTTTTCTTAGAGCGCTTGCTAACTGGGATTCTTAAGAAATGTTCGTAGTGATATTTATGTACAGAGCAAAATCTTTTGGATAATAATATTTGTTCATCTGTAAGGTTATCATTAATTATTGAATACATATGCTTCGCTGATATAATCTCAGCGCGACCAATGGATATCTTCTCTTTATCAAGGCCATGCGCCAAGATAGGAAAAAAGAAATCCTCTTGTGCCATTTCTCTCTTTGTTTTTTTTAACGCTTTATTGAGAAGTTGAGTATATCCCTTTAGGCCATCTTCACTGTTATCGATAAAAACATGAATAAAAAGAAATTTCTTTATATTTTCAACAAATTCATCAACAGTGACAAGCATTTCTAATCTATTTGATTTTATGAATCTTTCAGATATTAAATGTAATTTCTCATTTGATGCGTATGAAAGATGTATTTGTCTTTTAGGGATTGTTATATCTTTTGAAATTAATTCAATCGGTGCATCTATTGTCATTCCGAACGAACCAAAATTCCTGTTGTACTCTTGATTATAAAAATCCCTAAAGTTAGGTGAGCCTAACTCAACATCTATTCGATATGCTTCTGCAAGAATAAAATCAAAATCTCTTACATCATCTAAACTTGCGCTCATAATTTTCACCTTTGGTGTTCAGTGAAAAGATCACTATACCATTGCATCATTTTTGCTCTATCTTCAATATATTGAGCATGATTGTAAATGCCGCGAATTTTATTTTTATCAACATGTGCTAACTGCATTTCAATCCAGGCACTATCAAAGCCCTGTTCATGTAGGATTGTCGACATTGAATGCCTAAAGCCGTGACCTGTAGCACGCCCCTTGTAACCAAGTAACTCAATCACCTGTGACACACTTTCTTTCGAGATTGGTTTACTACGGTTATTCCTGCCAATGAAAATGTAAGGGTAATGGCCGGTAATGGACTTGAGTTGCTTAAAGAGGTCAATGACTTGAGTAGATAAAGGAACAATATGAGGCCTACGCATTTTCATCCGCTCTGCCGGGATTTCCCATATACCTTTTTCGAGGTCAACCTCTTCCCACGTAGCAAAGCGCATCTCCTGCGTTCTTACACCAGTTAGCATGACTATCTTTGTAGCATTTTTGGTGATGATGCTGCCAGTGTAGGCTTCAAGATCTCGGAAAAAATGAGGTAATTCTTCGGCAGATAAAAATGGATGATGCTTTTGTTTAGGAACGGCCAGAGCGATGGCTAAATCAGGCGCAGGATTGTATTCAGCGCGGCCAGTTATGATTGCGTAGCGATAAACCTCACCACACCTCTGACGCACCTTACGTGTTTTCTCTAGTGCACCACGCTTCTCTATTCGTCGTAGCACCTCAAGCAGTTCCAGCGGTTTAATGTCACTTATAGGGCGCTTACCAATGTAAGGGAAAATATCTTGCTCAAATGTCTTAATGATTTCTTCGCGGTAGGCCACTGTCCAGCGATCGGCTTTATTTGAGTGCCACTCCCGACATATAGCTTCGAATGAGTTTTCTGTTGAGAGCTGCTGTGCCAGCTTTTGAGCTTTACGTTCTTCAACTGGATCAATGCCATTTGCTACCTGCTTGCGTGCTGTATCGCGTTTGTCGCGAGCCTCTGCAAGCGAGACGAGACTGTAGGAACCGAATGACATCAACCGGGCTTTTCCTGCAAACCGGTAGCGGAACCTCCATCCTTTGCACCCGTCGGGATTTATGAGCAAGGATAAGCCTTGTCCATCATTGAGGGTGTAGGGTTTGTCTTGTGCCTTAGCGCGTCGGATTTGTATGTCTGTAAGTGGCATGTGTATAAGTGAAATCTGTGTATAAAAAAATTATACACAACACTATACATATTTTCCGTGGATTTAGGGAGATCCCCTCGGACTGATACGGATGATGACACTAGGTAACTTGCTGTAAATAATGGGTTTAAAGGACTACGTCGGACATGGCGAGATGATATTTGGCGGAAGATCACAGGAGTCGAACCTGCCCGGGACCGCTGGCGGCCCCAACTGGATTTGAAGTCCAGCCACCTCACCGGAGATGACGATCTTCCGCGCCTCGATTGCTACATGGAGGCGGGGCGCATTATAGCTACTTCCTGGCGTTTCCACATCACTAATCACACTTTTTTCCGTACCGTTTCGTCTTACTATGATCGGTTTCATATAAATCCTTATAAAATCCATTAGTTACATCTTCACCTCTCCGGCAGCGCTACACCGATCACAGAAAACAAGAATCGTAAGTTGATAACAAAATAACGGAATACTCGCGCCCACAAGTATGGTTTACAACGTCTGTAACCGGTCTCATAGCACCAAGGATAAGCAGATGAAAAGTGAATTGTTATCCGTTAAAGAGAAGATTGGCTACGGCATGGGTGACGCCGCCAGCCACATCATTTTTGATAACGTCATGTTGTACATGATGTTTTTCTATACCGACATTTTTGGTATTCCCGCTGGCTTCGTCGGCACCATGTTCCTGCTGGCGCGTGCGCTGGATGCCATCTCTGACCCGTGCATGGGTCTGCTTGCCGACCGTACCCGCAGCCGTTGGGGCAAGTTCCGTCCGTGGATTTTGTTTGGCGCCATCCCGTTCGGCATTGTCTGTGTGCTGGCCTACACCACGCCGGATCTCAGCCTGAACGGCAAAATGATTTACGCCGCCGTTACCTACACGCTGCTGACCCTGCTTTATACCGTGGTGAATATTCCGTACTGCGCGCTGGGCGGCGTGATCACTAACGACCCGACGCAGCGTATCTCCCTGCAATCCTGGCGCTTTGTGCTGGCGACAGCGGGCGGCATGCTCTCCACGGTGCTGATGATGCCGCTGGTGAAACTGATTGGCGGCGACGACAAAGCTTTTGGCTTCCAGGGCGGGATCGCGGTGCTCTCCGTGGTGGCATTTCTGATGCTGGCGTTCTGCTTCTTTACCACCAAAGAACGTATCCAGGTGCCGCCGAGCACCACTTCCATGCGTGAAGACCTGCGCGACATCTGGCAAAACGACCAGTGGCGCGTCGTTGGCGCGCTCACCATTCTCAACATCCTTGCCGTCTGCGTGCGCGGCGGTGCGATGATGTACTACTGCACCTGGATCATGGGCTCGCCGGAAATCTTCGTCGCGTTCCTCACCACCTACTGCGTCGGCAACCTGATTGGCTCCGCGCTGGCAAAACCGCTCACCGACTGGAAATGTAAAGTCAGTATCTTCTGGTGGACCAACGCTGCACTGGCGGTAGTGAGCGTGGCGATGTTCTTCGTGCCGATGCAGGCCACAATCCTGATGTTCGCCTTTATCTTCGTGATTGGCGTACTGCACCAACTGGTAACGCCGATCCAGTGGGTCATGATGTCCGACACCGTCGACTATGGTGAATGGACCAACGGCAAACGCCTGACCGGCATCAGCTTCGCAGGCACGCTGTTCGTGCTGAAACTCGGCCTGGCGCTGGGCGGGGCGATGATTGGCTGGATGCTGGCAGGCGGTGGCTACGATGCCGCAGCCAAAACGCAGAACAGCGCTACCCTCAGCATCATCATTGGCCTGTTCACCCTGGCGCCAGCGGTCTGCTACGTACTGAGCGCGATTATCGCCAAACGCTATTACACGCTGAAAACGCCATTCCTGACCAAAATTATGGGTGAGCTGGCGCAAGGCGCGCGCCGCAACCAGCAGGCGTTTGAAACCCTGCCGGTCAGCAAAGAACTGCAGAACTAAGAGGATAAAAGTATGAAAATCAGTGACGGTAACTGGCTCATTCAGCCGGGCCTGAATGTGACGTATCCGGTTCAGGTGTTTGATGTGGAGCAGCAGGGCAACGACCTGGTGGTGTACGTTGCGCCGCGCGACGTGCGCGAACGCACCTGGCAGCTCGACACATTGATGTTTACGGTTCGCCTGTTCTCGCCGCAGGAAGGGATTGTCGGTGTACGCATCGAGCACTTCCAGGGTCAGCTTAATAACGGTCCGCACTATCCGCTGAACGTGCGAAAAGACGTGAAGGTTGAGATTGAAAACAACGCGGAATTTGCCGTGCTGAAAAGCGGCAACCTCAGCGTGCGTGTCACCAAGGGCGAGTTCTGGGCGCTGGATTTTCTGCGCGATGGGCAGCGCATCACCGGCAGCCAGCTGAAAAACAACGGCTACGTGCAGGACGGGAATACCGGCCGCAACTACATGTTTGAGCGCCTGGATCTGGGCGTCGGCGAAACGGTGTACGGCCTGGGCGAGCGCTTTACCGCGCTGGTGCGTAACGGTCAGACGGTTGAAACCTGGAACCGCGACGGCGGCACCAGTACCGAGCAGTCGTACAAAAATATTCCGTTCTATCTGACCAACCGCGGCTACGGCGTGCTGGTGAACCATCCGGAAAACGTCTCCTTTGAAGTCGGCTCCGAGAAAGTCTCTAAAGTGCAGTTCAGCGTCGAAGGCGAGTCTCTGGAATATTTCGTGATCGACGGCCCGACCCCGAAACAGGTGCTGAACCGCTATACGCAGTTCTCCGGGCGTCCGGCGCTGCCGCCCGCGTGGTCATTCGGCCTGTGGCTCACCACCTCGTTTACCACCAACTACGATGAAGCAACGGTCAACAGCTTTATCGACGGTATGGCGGAACGCAATTTGCCGCTGCATGTTTTCCACTTTGACTGCTTCTGGATGAAGGCCTTCCAGTGGTGTGATTTTGAGTGGGACCCGGTGACCTTCCCGGACCCGGAGGGGATGATCCGCCGCCTCAAAGCCAAAGGGCTGAAGGTCTGTGTGTGGATAAACCCGTACATTGGCCAGAAATCGCCGGTGTTTAAGGAACTGAAAGAGAAAGGCTATCTGCTCAAACGCCCGGATGGCTCTCTGTGGCAGTGGGACAAATGGCAGCCGGGCCTGGCGATTTATGACTTCACCAATCCGGATGCCTGTAAATGGTATGCCGACAAGCTGAAAGGCCTGGTGGATATCGGCGTCGACTGTTTTAAAACCGACTTCGGCGAACGTATTCCGACCGATGTGCAGTGGTTCGACGGTGCCGATCCGCAGAAAATGCACAACCATTATGCGTACATCTACAACGAACTGGTCTGGAACGTGCTCAAAGAGACCGTCGGCGAAGAGGAGGCGGTACTGTTTGCGCGCTCCGCGTCCGTCGGTGCGCAAAAGTTCCCGGTACACTGGGGCGGCGACTGCTACGCCAACTATGAATCGATGGCGGAGAGCCTGCGCGGCGGGTTATCTATCGGCCTCTCCGGCTTTGGTTTCTGGAGCCATGATATTGGCGGGTTCGAAAATACCGCACCAGCGCATGTCTACAAACGGTGGTGCGCGTTTGGGTTGCTCTCCAGCCACAGTCGCCTGCATGGCAGCAAATCCTACCGGGTGCCGTGGGCGTACGACGACGAATCCTGCGATGTGGTGCGCTATTTCACTGAACAGAAATGCCGGATGATGCCGTATCTGTACCGGCAGGCGGCGCTTGCTCGCGAGTGCGGTACGCCGATGCTGCGCGCCATGATGCTTGAATTCCCGGACGATCCCGCCTGCGATTACCTCGACCGCCAGTACATGCTGGGGGATTCCGTGATGGTGGCACCGGTGTTCTCTGAAGCGGGCGACGTGCAGTTTTATCTGCCGGAAGGCCGCTGGACGCACCTGTGGCGCAATGACGAGGTCGCGGGTGGCCGATGGCACAAACAGCTGCATGACGTCCTGAGTTTGCCCGTGTACGTGCGGGATAACACCCTGCTGGCGCTGGGCAGCAATAGCCAGAAGCCGGATTATGCCTGGCATGAAGGCACCGCCTTCCATTTGTTCCATCTGGAAGAGGGGCGTGAAACGTTCTGCGAAGTCCCTGCCGCAGACGGTTCGGTTATCTTCACGCTAAAAGCGAAGCGTACCCACAATACGCTCACGGTAACGGGCGAAGGCGACGCGCGCGACTGGACGCTGTGCCTGCGTAACATCCCGCAAGTCGCTGACGTGAAAGGCGGCTCTTACGCCAGCAGCGAGTGGGGTGTGGTGGTGAAAGCGGCAGGAAACGAGGTGGTGATTCACCTGTGATGCTGTTCCCCTCTCCTCAAAGGGGCGAGGGGATGTGTATGGTGCCGGAGTTTGATGTGTAGGCCGGGTAAGGCGAAGCCGCCACCCGGCGTTTTTGTTGGTCCCTGAGCCTAAAATTGCACGGTGGCGCTGCGCTTACCGGGCCTACGGTTCGTGGATTTGGTTTTGTAGGCCGGGTAAGGCGAAGCGCCACCCGGCGTTTTTGTTGGCACCTGAGCCTAAAATTGCCCGGTGGCGCTGTGCTTACCGGGCTTCGTTTCAGGGCTGGGGTGAGGGGGGAGTCGCAGTCGGAACTGCAGCCGGAACCGTCGACACTACGCCCCCCGTCATCGTCTGCTCGACCTGCTGTTTCTCTGTATTCAGAGCGTGTAACTGACCGTTCACCGTGGGTTTCAGCGGCGTATCGGCCTGAACTGTGCCGCTGGCGGTGAGCTGGATATTCCCGTCGCCAGAAATCGGCAGTGCTGGCCAGCCCCACGGCTGCAGGATGTTCACCGGAACACCTCGTCCGTTCAGGCTTATCTGGGTCTGGCGTTGCGGCACCTGTGAAACGCTGGCGGTAGCTTCCAGCAATCCTCTCTCGGTGTAGCCACTCAGTTCACTGATGTTAATCGTGCTGCTGTTTGCCGTCAGCGCCAGAGAGGGGCGACGCACATCCACGCGATTAAACGTACCCACCGCAGCGTTAAATGTGGCGTTTCCACTCCACACGCCCCACTGATGGTCCTGTACCAGCCCCAGGTTTGCGCCGTAGCTGTCCAGCGCGGTGAGCTGCCATGGAAACGTGGGATCAACATCAATCACCAGATTGCGGCTGGCGTTGAATTTCTTCAGCGTCAGACTGTTGAGCCAGCCTGGCAATGGTTTCATCCACAACTGTTTCCAGTTTGTCGGCAGGGTGTATTCCAGCCCGGCAATGGCAGTATCGTCGAGAACGAGTGCTTTACCGGAACGCAGCCAATGACCGGATGTGCGGATCATGCCGCCTTCCCAGCGGGTGGTGAACTGACGTAGCGCGATGCCTTGCGGAGAGAATTCCGCGTTTAAGATGGGGTCGAAGAGATGCAGCGAACCGTAGATGAACTCGCTGGCATTCATTGACAATTTGCCCTCCTGAGTTTGCCAGTCATCTTTGCTGAAGGTCAGGTTGCGCAAGCTGAGGTCAAGATCGGTCACTGCCCAGTCCGGACCTTGCAGGCGTGCGTCGGTCACCTCAAGGCGGCCAATCTGCAGGGAAGGAATACTTGTGAGCGGCGAAAAGAATTCCGCCAGCACTTTGTCGCTTTGTAAGCGGATGTCGTTCAGACGAAGGCTATCAACAATCCAACTGCCGTCCGCATTTCGTCGCGCTACGCCGGTTAATGCGCCGCGTGCGACGTCTGCGCCAATGTTGCTCAGTGTCACCTGTTCTTTGTCGATGCTGCCTTCAATCAGCACGTTAGTGGCGGGGATGTCGTTCAGCGTCAGCGAACCTGCACTGAGCTGGATCTGTGCTTTGCTGCCGAGCACCCGGCCTGCTTCAGGATTCCAGGGGATCACGCCACCGTCTACCCGTTGCGCGCTCAGGTTCCACTCGCTGCCGGGACTGTTGAACGCCATATCGTGCAGCTCTAAGCGATCGGCCCGGAAGGGAAGCGGCGCCGTTTGCGAGGAGATATTCAGCGTCCCGTCTTTAAGCAGGATGGTGTCAACATGCTGGGGATCGGTCAGTTGTCGGCTACTGAGTCCGATATCCACGGTTTTTGCGACTAACGTGGCAGGCTGACCATCCCGGCCAAAGGTGACGTTCTCCAGCAGGATGTGGGAAGGGGAGGAAAAACGGTGATCCATCGCATCAAAGGCCACGTGGTAGCCGCTATTTTCAGAGATCCAGTTGCTGACGCGTTCTGCTCCCCAGCGGGTTTGCAGCAGAAAATAGAGCACGATAACCGCCACCAAAAAGGCGATCAGCACGTAGATAAGCAGCTTTCCAATAAATTTCATGGTCTTCCATCCCGCGAAGTGCACATAACTGAGTTATGCACGATTTAGGCGTAATCCTCAAGGCGGGAATAGTGAAAGAGCGTTTCTGTGGCGGCGATTGTCGATCGCCGCCACATTCCGCTTACGGCTTTTCTGGCGGGAAAATCAGGTTCAGAACGATTGCGGTGATACCGCCTGCGGCAATCCCGGAGGAGAGCAGGTTTTTCACCCAGTCCGGTGCAAATTGCAGGATCAGCGGCTGTTGGGAAACGCCCAGACCTACCGCCAGCGACAGGGCGATAATCAGGATAGCGCGACGGTTTAACGGCTCACGCGACACGATACGCACCCCGGAGGCGGCGATAGTACCGAACATCACGAGAGTCGCACCGCCGAGCACGGGTTCTGGAATGTGTTGTACAAATCCGCTCACTGCCGGGAAAAGGCCCAGGACAATCAGCATCAACGCAACCACAAACCCAACATAGCGGCTGGCAACGCCCGTCAACTGGATCACGCCGTTGTTTTGACCGAAGCAGGAGTTCGGGAAGGTGTTAAACACCGCAGAGACAAACGAGTTCAGGCCGTTAGCCAGCACCCCGCCTTTTAGACGTTTCATATACAGAGGCCCGGAAACGGGTTGCTCAGAAACATCGGAGGTGGCGGTAATATCGCCAATGGTTTCCAGTGAAGTGATCATAAAGACCAGCATCAGCGGCAGCAGAAGATTCCAGTCAATGCCCAGTCCGTAATACAGCGGCGTTGGCACCATGATGACATCCTGCGTGGTCGGGGCGGTATTTTCCGGCAACATACCCATAAACCATGCCATCGCGTAGCCTGCGGCCATGGCTATCACCAGCGAAGCAACCCGCAGGTAGGGGTTACGCTGACGGTTAAGCAGAATGATCAATGCCAGTACGACGCCCGCCAGCAGCAGGTTTTTCGGTGAGCCGAAGGTGTTGTCGTTCATCGCGGCATAACCACCGCCGATGGACGTCAGGCCGACCTGAATCAGCGACAGGCCGATGATCATGACCACCACGCCGGAAACCAGCGGGGTAATGATACGGCGCGCGAGATGCAGTACGCGGGAGAGAATCATTTCGGTGCAGCTTGCCAGCATCAGTGTACCGAACAGCGCCGCCATCATGGTGGGAACATCTGCGCCCCCGGTTTTCAGCGCTGTGCCGCCCATAATCAGCGGGGCGACAAAGTTGAAGCTGGTTCCCTGAATCGAGAGCAACCCTGAGCCTACCGGACCCCATGCTTTAATTTGAATAATAGAGGCCACACCGGAGGCGAACAGCGACATGCTGATAATGTGTTGAGTATCCTGGGCCGGCAAACCGAGCGCCTGGCAGATTAACAGCGCGGGCGTGATGACTGCGACGAACATTGCCAGCAGGTGCTGAGAGGCGGCAAAAAGAGTTTGAGGAAGCGGCGGACAATCTTCAAGACGGTAAATCAGTTCGCTGTTTTGAGTCTGCGCAATCGGTTGCGCATTTTCTGACTCGACAGTGTTAACAGACATCAGAGGCAATCCCGTGGTGTAAAAGCGGGCATTTTATCCGACCTGGTGGCAAAAGCAAACGTTTGCTAATCGTTATTCTTAATATTTAAAACAGATAAAATCACCTTTTTATATAACTTTTGTACCTTTTCTGATTAAAATCCATGCCGATTACTCGTTAAGAGCTGAGAAATGACCGAGGAATACATCGTTCGCGATGAGCGATGCGTACTTAAAGGAGCTTAATATGTTTCATCTCGATACTTTATCGACACTTGTTGCCGCAACGCTGACGTTGCTGCTGGGACGCAAGCTGGTCCAGTCTGTCTCCTTTCTGAAGAAATACACCATTCCTGAACCGGTTGCTGGTGGATTACTGGTGGCAATCGCTCTGCTGGTGCTGAAAAAGAGCATGGGCTGGGAAATTGATTTTGATATGAGTCTGAAAGACCCGCTGATGCTGGCGTTCTTTGCCACCATTGGTCTGAACGCTAACATTGCCAGCCTGCGTGCAGGTGGCCGTGTCGTCGGCATCTTCCTGATCGTGGTGGTGGGTTTACTGGTGATGCAAAACGCCATCGGCATCGGTATGGCCAGCCTGTTGGGGCTGGATCCGTTGATGGGGTTGATTGCGGGTTCAATTACCCTTTCGGGTGGACACGGCACTGGGGCGGCATGGAGCAAGCTGTTCATCGAACGCTATGGCTTTACCAATGCGACGGAAGTGGCAATGGCGTGCGCAACCTTTGGTCTGGTGCTGGGTGGGCTGATCGGTGGCCCGGTGGCGCGTTACCTGGTGAAGCACTCCACCACGCCAGACGGTATGCCGGACGATCAGGAAGTGCCGACAGCGTTTGAGAAACCGGACGTTGGGCGCATGATCACCTCACTGGTGCTGATCGAAACCATTGCGCTTATCGCCATCTGCCTGACCGTCGGCAAAGTGGTTGCCCAGATGTTGGTGGGAACCGTGCTGGAACTGCCGACATTCGTCTGTGTACTGTTCGTTGGCGTGATCCTCAGTAACGGTCTGGCGCTAGCGGGCTTTTATCGCGTGTTTGAGCGGGCGGTTTCGGTGCTGGGCAACGTGAGTCTCTCACTGTTCCTGGCGATGGCGTTGATGAGCCTGAAGCTGTGGGAACTGGCTTCGCTGGCGTTGCCGATGCTGGCGATTCTTGTGGTGCAGACCATCTTCATGGCGCTGTACGCCGTGTTTGTGACCTGGCGCATGATGGGTAAAAACTACGATGCCGCTGTACTGGCTGCCGGGCACTGTGGTTTTGGTCTTGGCGCGACGCCGACGGCGATCGCCAATATGCAGGCGATTACCGAGCGCTTTGGTCCGTCGCATATGGCGTTTCTGGTGGTGCCGATGGTGGGGGCATTCTTCATCGATATCGTCAACGCGCTGGTGATTAAGCTGTACCTGTTGTTGCCGATTTTTGCGCAATAAGGACAATGCGGCGGTGTGAAAACCGCCGCGCTGTTTTAGCTTCAGGCGTTGGAGTAGCGTTCGGTTTCCGGCATCCAGCGCTCGATCAACGCCGTAGCCTGTTGTGGATAACGTTCGTGAATATGGCGCGCAATGCGCTGAACTTCCGGAATAATGGCCTGATCGCGCAGTAAATCCGCCACTTTAAATTCAGCGCTGCCCGTCTGACGGGTACCCAACAATTCGCCAGGTCCGCGGATCTCCAGGTCTTTTTGCGCAATCACAAAACCGTCGTTGCTGTCGCGCAGAACTTGCAGGCGTGTCTGCGCCGTTTTTGACAGGGGAGATTTGTAGAGCAGCACGCAGTGCGAGGCTACTGCGCCGCGTCCGACGCGTCCGCGCAGCTGGTGCAATTGCGCAAGCCCCAGACGTTCCGGGTTTTCAATAATCATCAGACTGGCGTTGGGGACATCCACCCCCACTTCAATGACCGTGGTCGCAACCAGAAGATGAAGCTCACCCTGCTTAAAGGCAGCCATGATCGCCTGCTTCTCGGCGGGTTTCATTCTCCCGTGCACCAGACCAATGTTCAGCTCAGGCAGGGCAAGTTTCAGTTCTTCACTTGTGGCTTCCGCCGCCTGCGCTTCTAACAGCTCCGACTCTTCAATCAGCGTACAGACCCAGTAAGCCTGGCGTCCTTCGTGCGTACAGGCGTTACGTACCCGGTCAATAATATCGCTGCGGCGGGTATCCGGAATGGCGACCGTGGTGACCGGCGTGCGGCCCGGCGGCAGTTCATCGATCACCGAGGTGTCGAGATCGGCATACGCTGTCATCGCCAGGGTGCGCGGAATAGGTGTCGCGGTCATGATCAACTGATGCGGGTGGAAGCCCTGCTGCTGACCTTTCTCCCACAGCGCCAGCCGCTGATGCACGCCGAAACGGTGCTGTTCGTCGATGATCACTAACGCAAGGCCGTTAAACTGCACCTGTTCCTGGAAAATCGCGTGAGTGCCGACCACCATTTGTACCTGACCGCTGGCGATGGCGTCCTGTTGCGCAAGACGCGCTTTGCCTTTTTGTTTACCGGCCAGCCAGCCCACTTCAATGCCAAGCGGAGCAAACCAGTGGCGGAAGTTATTGGCGTGTTGTTCAGCGAGCAGTTCGGTCGGCGCCATCATCGCCACCTGTTTGCCGTGGGCAATCGCCCGCAGCGCGGCGAGTGCCGCAACCAGTGTTTTACCGGAGCCGACGTCACCCTGCACCAGGCGCATCATTGGCACATCCATTGCCATGTCGCGTTCGATTTCCGCCACTACACGCGTTTGCGCCCCGGTCGGTTTAAAGGGCAGTGAATCAAGAAAACGATTTTTGAGTTCGCCTTGCGCACTGAGCGACAGCGCGTGATATCGCTGCGCTCCGGCGCGCAACGCCAGCATACTCAGGTTATGCGCCAGTAATTCTTCCAGGATCAGCCGCCGCTGCGCCGGGTGTTGCCCGGTTTCCAGGTCGCTGAGCTGGAGCGACGGCGGCGGGCGATGCAGGGTGCGTAATGCCTCCGGCAGACTCATCATACCCTGTAGAAGTTCTGGCGGTAACAGTTCGGCAATGGCGCAGGTATCCAGTAAATCCAGCGCCTGATCGGTGAGTTTGCGCAGCGTTGCTTGTTTTATCCCTTCGGTGGTCGGGTAAACGGGGGTGAGCGTCTCCTGCAACTCCGGCGTGCTGAGATCGCCCTGAACGCGGTATTCCGGGTGGAACATTTCAGCCCCGTATTTTCCGCGCTTTGCTTCTCCGTAGGCCAGTACGCGGCGACCTGTCGCCAGGCTGTTTTTCATTGCCGCACTGAAATTGAAAAAACGCATGGTGAGGATGCCAGAGCCGTCGCTGATCTGACAGGTCATCATCCGGCGACCGCCAAACGTGATGTTGCAGTTCAGCACTTCCCCTTCTACGGTGGCGTAAACGCCCGGCAGCAGTTCGCCTATCGGATAGAGATGGGTACGATCTTCATAACGCAGTGGAAGGTGCAGGAGGAGATCCTGTACGGTATGCAGGCCAATTTTCGCCAGTTTACTGCTTTGTGCTGCGCCAACGCCCGTTAGTGAACTGAGCGGTACAGCATCTAACAGGCGCCCTTTCATTTACGCTTTATCCTTCCCGCCGCCTCGATGCAACGTGAATGATTTTGCGTAATATTGGAAGCCTGCATGGTTGCCCACCATGCAGCATCGGCTTCAATTTCGCCTTGCGCATTCACATGGGGGTAAGGCAGGCCTTTGCGTTTAGCCACGTTCGCCAGTACCGGATAACCGCCTTCAAACAGCAGACGCTGCTGCTCGTCTTCCGGCAGCATACTGTTCTCACGTCGGTACATGCCCGCGTTTTGCCGCTGGCGCTGTGCTTCGTAGAGAATCAGTGCCGAAGCGACGGAGACGTTGAGTGACTGCACCATACCAATCATCGGGATGATAATGTCCTGATCCGCAAGGTCTAATGCTTCTTGCGTGATGCCGGTTTTCTCTTGCCCCATCAGAATACAGGTCGGGCGGGTGTAATCAATCTCGCGAAAATCGACGGCTTTGTCTGAAAGGTGAGTGGCCAGAATCTGCATGTCCTGGCTTTTCAGGTGGGAGACGGCGTCGCTAATGGTGCGGTGAGTCTTCACCTGCACCCAGCTGTTGCTTCCCGCCGCCGAAGAGGCCATGGTGCGCATACGGCTACCTGGCCAGACGGCGTGAACTTCATGTACGCCAACGGCATCTGCGGTACGGATAATCGCAGAAACGTTATGAGGTTTATGGACCTGCTCCATGCAGACGGTCAGATCAGGCTGACGCCTGGCGAGCATCTCGCAGATACGCGCATAACGCTGTGCATTCATAAGGCTAGTTTCGGTTACGGGTGACTTTTATCACGTCCGGCATCACACGGATTTTGCGCATGATATTCGCCAGATGCACACGATCGCGTGCGGTGAGACGAATAAAGGCGCTATAGACGCGACCATCTTTCTCTTCAGTATTCAAACTTTGAATATTGGAGGTGGTGGTGTTAATTGCCGCAGTCAGATTCGCCAGCGCACCCTGATGGTTAAACATGTCCACCTTGATTTCAGCGATGAACTCCTGCTCCGTCTCTTTATCCCATTCGACAGCCATAAACTTCTCTGGCTCTTTCTGGTAACCACGGATGTTACGGCAGGACTCATGGTGAATAACCAGACCTTTTCCGGGGCTGACGTGAGCGATAATCGGGTCGCCGGGAATCGGGCGGCAGCATTTGGCGAAGGTGATCAGCACGCCATCTGCACCTTTGATCGGCAGATGACCGTGGCTGGAGTGCGCTTGTGCGGTTGCCGATGCATCACCTTGCTGAAGATTCTTCGCCACTACGACGCTCATGGCGTTACCCAGACCAATTTCCGCCAGCAGATCTTCCAGCGTCGCGAGCTTCATACGCTCAATTTCGCGCTGGATGCTTTCCTGCGGAATTTCAGCCAGTTTACGGCTGCCGCCTAAGGCATGATTCAGCAAGCGACGGCCGAGGCTGACGGAATCGTCGCGCTTGAGATTCTTCAGCAACTGACGAATTTTGGCGCGCGCTTTAGAGCTGACGACAAAGTTGAGCCAGGCGGCATTCGGACGTGCGCCCGGTGCGGTAATGATCTCAACCGTTTGGCCGCTGGAAAGCGGTTGCGACAGCGGATAGGGCTGGCGGTCGACGCGCGCGCCGACGCAGGCATGACCGATATCGGTGTGTACCGCGTACGCGAAGTCGACAGGTGTGGCGCCGGCTGGCAGTTCGACAATTCGCCCTTCCGGTGTGAAAACGTAAATCTCATCCGGGAAGAGATCGGATTTAACGCTCTCGATAAATTCAAACGAACTACCGGCACTCTGTTGTAGCTCCAGCAGGCTCTGCATCCAGCGCTGAGCGCGGATTTGTGCGGTGGTGCTGGTCTCGCCGTGCTCTTTATAAGCCCAGTGCGCCGCAACCCCCATTTCCGCCATCTGGTCCATGTCTTCGGTACGGATTTGTACCTCAACCGGAACGCCATGTGGGCCGATCATCGAGGTGTGCAAAGACTGATAGCCGTTCGCTTTTGGAATGGCGATATAGTCTTTCACGCGCCCTGGACGCGGCTTATAGAGGCTGTGCATCTGGCCAAGCACGCGATAGCAGGTGTCGGAATCATGAACGATGACGCGGAACGCGTAGATGTCCATGATCGAGTGAAAACGCTGCTCTTTAAGCACCATTTTGCAGTAGATCGAGTACAAATGTTTTTCGCGACCGCTAACGCGACACGGAATTCCCGCTTCCTGCAAACGCCCTTCAATCTCTGAGAGGATTTTTTGAATCATCTCTTTACGGTTGCCGCGCGCAGCTTTCACCACTTCTTTAATAACGCGATAACGGTTCGGGTATAACGCTTCAAAACCCAGCTCTTCGAGCTCGGTTTTAATGTGATGAATACCTAAACGGTGCGCCAGCGGGCTGTAAATTTCGAGGGTTTCACGGGCAATGCGGCGACGTTTGTCCGGACGTAATGAGCCCAGCGTGCGCATGTTATGGGTTCGGTCAGCGAGTTTGATGAGAATGACGCGGATATCCTGCACCATCGCCATAATCATCTTGCGAAAGTTTTCGGCCTGCGCCTCTTTCTTATCGCGGAACTTGAGTTTATCAAGTTTCGACACCCCTTCTACCAGTTCAGCAACGCTTTTACCAAAAAGCTGTTCCATGTCCTGGTAGGTGGCGGGAGTGTCTTCAATCACATCATGCAGCAAAGCCGCCATTAGCGTTTCATAGTCGAGTTTCATCTCGGCCAGAATGCAGGCAACGGCAACTGGATGGGTGATATAGGGTTCACCGCTTGAACGTGTCTGGCCCTCGTGAGCGTCACGTGCAACGAGATACGCCTGCCGCAGACGCTTAATTTGGTCTTCCGGCAGGTAGTGTTGAATCAGTTGATTCAGGCTTTCAAACAGATACAAGGGCGACCCGCTGAGTAATTAACGACGACCTTCAGCAATAGCGGTAACGGCCTGTAATTCAGCGGCTTCCTGCTCTTGCTGTTCCTGGCGTTCACGTACGTCGAGGATCTGGTTGTTGATCAGACCTTCTTCGATTTCGCGCAGCGCGATTACGGTAGTTTTATCGTTTTCTTCCGGTACAAGCGGATCCTTTCCGCCTACCTGCATCTGACGAGCGCGACGCGCGGCGACCAGTACCAGGTCAAAACGGTTACCAATTTTCTCTACAGCGTCCTGAACAGTTACGCGTGCCATACTTAAAATGCTCCACAGGTGAAGAAATGACTGGGCATGATACTGAATGTGGGTTCAGTCTGCCAACAGTTTGCTGATTAAAGCGTCATGACGCTGCTTTTGGCGGCTCATGCGCAGACGTTCGGCGCGAATGATGGTTTTCAGATCGCCGAGGGCGGTATCAAAATCATCATTCACAATGAGGTAATCATATTCGGCGTAATGGCTCATTTCTGCAACAGCTTGCGCCATACGTTTTGCAATGACTTCCTCGCTATCCTGACCGCGACCGCGAAGACGGCGGTCCAGCTCAATTTTGGACGGCGGTAAAATAAAGATACTGCGTGCCTGTGGCATCTTTTCACGAATTTGCTGGGCGCCCTGCCAGTCAATATCAAGAAAAACATCCACACCGGAAGCCAGCACTTGCTCAATAGCTTCGCGAGACGTGCCGTAATAATTACCGAACACTTCGGCATGTTCGAGAAACGCCTCTCTGCCAATCATGGTTTTGAATTCATCATGATTCACAAAGAAATAATGTTCGCCATGCACTTCACCCGGACGCGGAGCGCGTGTGGTGTGTGAAACAGAAACCTGGGTGTCATACAACGGTTGGGTTTTCAATAAAGCCTGAATCAGGCTGGATTTACCCGCGCCACTGGGGGCAGAAACAATATAAAGCGTGCCTTGAGCCATGAGTATCTTATGTATGTGATTGTCGAAAGAGAGCCTACATACGAGCTTATTATACACGTCGCCGCTATATGACGTAGCCCTTGTCACACTTTTTGCCCCTGATTATTGCGTTTTGCGTACCTTTTTCCTGATTTACCCTGAAATTACTGCAATGAGTGAAAATGACAGGAATCCTGCTCGCAGGCTGTGTATTTGCCGCTCGGTGCCGAAATCATTCTGCGCTATACCTGCCGGACAACGTGCAGCGGAGGTGCAGATGACGTTATGGAAGAACATCGCAATCAGTGTATTGCTGTGCCATTCATCGGCTGGCGCGGTTTGCCCCGCCTGGTCGGCGACGAGGGCGGAAGAGGAAATCACCCGCTTAACGCGGCAAATCGCGCAGTGGAATGACATTTACTGGAAGCAGGGCGTTAGCGCTGTCGATGATACTGTTTACGACCAGCTCAGTGCGCAACTCACACAATGGCGGCGCTGTTTTGGCGAAGCGGTTCCTACCGATCCGTCTGCACCACCAAACAATGGCTCAATGTTGCATCCTGTTGCCCATACAGGCGTACGTAAGCTTGCAGATAAGCAGGCGATGCAGAAATGGATGCATCATCGAAGCGATCTGTGGGTTCAGCCGAAGGTGGATGGCGTGGCAGTGACGTTAGTGTACCGGGACGGCAATCTCATCAGGGCGATTAGCCGGGGGAACGGGCTGGAAGGTGAGGACTGGACGCAAAAGGTTCGCCATATACCGTCTGTGCCGCGCACCACAAAAGGAACGCTTGCCAATAGCATCCTGCAGGGCGAAATCTTCCTGCTTCAGGAAAACCATATCCAGCGGCAAATGGGGGGAATGAATGCCCGGGCGAAAGTCGCAGGGATGATGATGCGTGCAGAGCCTTCTTCCTCGTTAAGCGCATTAAGCATTTTTATCTGGGCGTGGCCTGATGGTCCGCAGTCGATGCCTGAACGATTGCAGAAACTGACCGATGCGGGGTTTGGTTTAACACAGCGCTATACCCAACCGGTGAATAACGTCGATGATGTTGAAAAAGCGCGAGAGAGATGGTGGACAACGAGCCTGCCGTTTGCCACCGATGGCGTCGTGGTACGGATGGGTAAAGAACCGGAAGCCCGAAGCTGGCTTCCTGGCGAAGGGGACTGGCTGGTTGCCTGGAAATACACCCCGGTGGCGCAGGTCGCAGAGGTGGCGGAAATTCTCTTCACCACGGGAAAGAGCGGGAAAACCGCAGTGGTGGCATCGCTTGCTCCGGTCATGTTGGACGATAAAAAGGTTCAGCGTGTCAATCTTGGCTCCGTCAGACGTTGGGAAGAGTGGGACATCGCACCTGGCGATCGCATTCTGGTCAGCCTTGCCGGGCAAGGTATCCCCCGTATCGATGATGTTGTCTGGCGTAGTACGCAGCGGACTAAACCAACACCTCCCGGAGGGCATTTGGGTTCATTGACCTGTTTTTATGCCTCATCTGAGTGTCGGGAACAATTCATTGCGAGACTGGTTTGGTTGGGGTCGAAATCGGTCTTGGATCTGGATGGTGTGGGAGAGGCTGGATGGCGAGCGCTTCATCAGGCACATCGCTTTGAGCATATATTTTCCTGGCTGGCGTTAACCCAGGAACAATTACAGAACACGCCAGGAGTAGGCAAAGGGAAAGGCGCGCAATTGTGGCACCAGTTCAATATGGCGCGCCGCCAGCCCTTTATCCGCTGGGTTATGGCGATGGATATACCGCTAACGCAGGCCGCGCTTAAGGTCAGCGGTATTCGTTCGTGGGAGTCATTGTTGGCGCAAACCGAGCCGTATTGGCGAATGCTGCCGTCAACGGGCGAGCGCCGCGCCAGAAAGGTCATACAGTGGAGGGATAACCCGGAGATAAAAACGCTGAGTCAGTGGTTAGCTGCTCAGCGTATTGCGGGGTTTATGCCTTAGTGGCCTTCGTGATGATAATAAAACACGGGCAAACCCAGCTTGAGACGCAGCGCCAGCAATCTCGCGGTGAAGCCAAAAATCAACGTGGAGATAACGACCACATCATGGCTGGAGACGTAGTGCTGAAGCGCTATGTAAAGCACGGCAGAAGCAAATGACACGCCAGCGTACAGCTCTTTCTGGAAGACGAGGGGAATGCGTTTACAGAACATGTCACGCAATACGCCGCCAAAGACGCCGGTGGTCACTGCGGCGACCACGGCAATGATCGGGCCATGACCCATATCCAGCGCAACCTGAGCACCGATGATGGAAAAAACCACCAAACCCAGCGCATCAAGCACTAGGAATAATTTACGCAGGTAAGGCATGACGGGGGCGACAATGGTCGTCAGCACCGCGGCCGTCGCCACGATAATGACATACTCAGGATGCTTCACCCAGCCGAGCGGATAATGCCCAAGCAAAATGTCGCGAACGGAACCGCCGCCAATGGCGGTCGCGGTTGCAATGATGATGACGCCGAAGGTGTCCATGCGACGACGACCTGCAGCAAGTGCGCCCGTCATGGCTTCTGCGGTAATGCCAATTAAGTACAAAACGTGTAACAGCATGCCTTCCCCCTGATTTTCTGGGGATAAAGGTTAGCGATTTGTGCGCAGTATCACGATTGAGATTTTCTAAGGCGAGGTGGTTTTAATAACTTTATCTTATGCAAAATTATGTTATTCATCATATCTCACGCCTTTTCAGGTTCTGATGATGAAAAAGAATGATGAAAATAACTAATAGAAAAAGAGGCGGGTGATTTGAAAAAATGGAAAAACACGTAGCACCGCTTCATTTTCACGGGCTACGTGGTGAAAAATGGCTTACTCGATGTTCTGAATCTGTTCGCGCATTTGTTCGATCAATACTTTCAGTTCAATGGCGGAATTAGTGACTTCTGCATTGATCGACTTAGACGCCAGCGTGTTCGACTCACGGTTGAATTCCTGCATCATGAAGTCCAGACGGCGGCCAACCGCCTCTTTTTTCTTCAGGATGTTGTAGGTTTCTTTCACGTGCGCTTCCAGACGGTCCAGCTCTTCTGCTACGTCGATGCGTTGCGCCATCAGCACCAGTTCTTGTTCCAGGCGGTTATTTTCCAGTTGGACCTGAGCGTCTTCCAGCTTGGCCACCAGACGTTCGCGCTGCCACTGTAAGATCTCCGGCATGTGCGAGCGTACTTTGACGACTTCTGCGCTGACGCCTTCAAGACGTTGCTCAATCAGGGCTTTCAGCGCCTGGCCTTCGGTTTCGCGGGCGACGATGAAGTCGTCCAGCGTACCGTCAAGGGCACTCAGGATTTCTGCTGCAATGGCGTCCAGATCCTGCTCCTGAGCGGCCATGACTCCCGGCCAGCGCAGAATATCAACCGGATTGATTTCCCCTTCATCACTCTGCATTTTGACCCAGTTAGCGGCGGTGACGAGTTGCTTTGCGAGCTTCTCATTCAGAATGAGTTCACCTTGTGCGCTTGCATCGGGTTCAAAACGCAGCGTACATTCGACTTTACCGCGCGTCAGGCGCGTGCGAATACGATCACGAACAACAGGCTCGAGGCTACGGAACTGTTCCGGCAGACGAAAATACGTTTCCAGATAACGCTGGTTTACCGAGCGCATTTCCCAGGTGGCGCTACCCCATTCACCCTTGATTTCACGCCGGGCGTAGGCGGTCATACTGCGGATCATAGACGTTCCTGTTTTTAAAGGAGAGATGGGGGGATTATAGCTATGCATGCCCTGTCAGGATAGGAATAACCGACGGAAGTCCGTATAATGCGCAGCCACATTCGTTTCAAGCCGGAGATCTCAATATGCGTCCAGCAGGCCGTAGCGCTAATCAGGTGCGTCCCGTAACCCTGACCCGTAATTATACAAAACATGCTGAAGGCTCGGTGCTGGTCGAATTTGGAGATACCAAAGTGCTGTGTACTGCCTCTATTGAAGAAGGCGTACCTCGTTTTCTGAAAGGGCAAGGGCAGGGTTGGATTACTGCTGAATACGGTATGCTGCCACGTGCTACGCATACGCGTAATGCGCGTGAAGCGGCGAAGGGCAAGCAGGGCGGCCGTACCATGGAAATTCAGCGTCTGATCGCTCGCGCATTGCGTGCCGCGGTTGATCTCAAGACGCTGGGCGAATTTACTATCACGCTGGACTGCGATGTTATTCAGGCCGACGGTGGTACTCGTACGGCTTCTATCACCGGTGCTTGTGTTGCTCTGGCCGATGCGCTGAAAAAGCTGGTCGAGAACGGTAAGTTGAAAACCAACCCGATGAAAGGAATGGTTGCCGCGGTATCCGTGGGTATCGTGAATGGCGAGGCGCTGTGTGATTTGGAGTATGTTGAAGACTCTGCTGCAGAAACCGATATGAATGTGGTGATGACTGAAGATGGCCACATGATTGAAGTGCAGGGTACGGCAGAAGGCGAGCCGTTCAGCCACGAAGAACTTCTCTCCTTGTTGGCGCTAGCCCGAGGGGGAATCGAATCTATTGTAGCGACGCAGAAGGCGGCGTTAGAAAATTGATTTTTAAGGCGACTGAGAAGTCGCCTTTTTTTTGTCTGAAATAAAGTGAGATGAGGAGCGAATCCATGAAACCGTATCAGCGCCAGTTTATTGAGTTTGCGCTTAACAAGCAGGTACTAAAGTTTGGCGAATTTACGCTGAAATCCGGGCGCAAGAGCCCCTATTTCTTCAATGCCGGACTGTTTAATACCGGGCGCGACCTGGCTCTGTTAGGTCGTTTCTATGCGGAAGCGCTGGTGGATTCCGGCATTGAATTCGATTTGCTGTTTGGCCCTGCATACAAAGGGATCCCGATTGCCACCACAACTGCAGTTGCGCTGGCGGAGCATCACGACAAAGACCTGCCATACTGCTTTAACCGTAAAGAAGCCAAAGACCATGGGGAAGGCGGCAATCTGGTCGGTAGTGCGCTACAGGGGCGCGTGATGCTGGTAGACGATGTGATTACTGCCGGCACCGCGATCCGTGAATCGATGGAGATTATTCAGGCGAATGGCGCAACGCTTGCGGGCGTGCTGATTTCATTGGATCGTCAGGAGCGTGGACGTGGCGAGATTTCAGCCATTCAGGAAGTGGAACGCGACTATCGCTGTCAGGTGATCTCTATTATTACGCTGAAAGACTTGATTGAGTACCTGAGTGAGAAACCAGAGATGGCTGAGCATCTGGCTTCCGTTCGCGCGTACCGGGAAGAATTCGGGGTGTAATTTCGCCTGAAATGCCCGGTAGCGTTTCGCTTACCGGGCAATAAAGAGTTACTGCAACTGTGCGGCAACCAGCGGCCAGCGGGCGTCGAAATCGTCCGTCGGTCGGTATTTGAATTCGCTGCGAACAAAACGTGACAGCATGCCTTCACAGAACGCCAGAATCTGGCTCGCCAGCAGCGTTTCTTCCGTGACGTAACCTTCGCCTTCACGCATTCTCTTTTCCCGCAAAACCTGGCGCAACTGCGCTTCGATACGTTCAAAGAGCTGATTGATTCGCCCTTGCAAGCGGTCTTGTTCAAACATTAATGCGTGTCCGGTGAGAATACGCGTCAGACCGGGATTGCGTTCGCCAAATCCCAAAATCAGCAACACAATCAAACGCAAGCGTGTGCTGGTGTCTTTCTCATCTTTCAAAATTAAATTGATACGGGTAATCAGACTATCTTCGATAAACTCAATCAGGCTATCGAACATGCGCGTCTTGCTGGGAAAATGGCGATACAGCGCAGCTTCAGAAACGCCGACGGAAGCTGCCAGTTTTGCTGTCGTGATGCGCTGGCTTCCATCGCTGGATTCCAGCATCAGAGCCAGAGACTGAAGTATTTCTTCGCGACGATTCCGTTTCGCAGTTTGTTTTTCTGCCATGTTACAAAATACCCCTGAAAATAAGCACTTGCCAGGCTGGCACCCACACTACGACCGCAAACTCAGGGTTTGCGGTAATATTATGACGTTATTGCGTAGTGGGATACGTGACGTACTACTTGCGTCCTGAATGGCCGAAGCCGCCTTCACCACGGTCAGTGGCATCAAAATCTTCCACCAGATTAAATTCGGCCTGCACAACAGGAACAAAAACCATCTGTGCGATACGTTCGCCAGGCTCAATGGTGAAGCTGTCCTGACCACGGTTCCAGACGGAAACCATCAACTGGCCCTGGTAATCTGAGTCGATCAAGCCGACCAGGTTGCCCAGCACGATACCATGTTTATGACCCAGGCCGGAGCGCGGCAGAATAACGGCTGCCAGAGAGGGATCGGCGATATGAATAGCCAATCCTGTCGGCAGCAACGTCGTTGCGCCAGGCGCCAGCTCTACGGCGGCGTCGAGACAGGCTCGCAGGTCAAGTCCGGCGGAACCGGAGGTGGCATATGTCGGAAGCGGGAACTGCTGTCCAACTCGCGGGTCCAGAATCTTAACGTCGATTTTTTTCATCATAACGGGTCACGATCTCGTCGAGTAATAATTGGCCGAGGAGTTCTTTACGCTCAAGCGGTAAGACTTTATCTCCATCCTGCCAGAAAAGGTGCAAAGCGTTGCTGTCGCTGTTAAAGCCTTGAGTTGTAATCGAAACATCATTCGCGCAGATCATATCAAGGTTTTTACGGATACGTTTTTGCCGGGCATATTCTTCCACATTATTCGTTTCGGCGGCAAACCCAACAACAAAGGGACGATTAGCATCAAGTGCGGCGACCCCGGCGATAATGTCAGGGTTTTTGACCATTTTTATTGTTAATTCATCACCCTGAGTGGCTTGTTTCTTGATTTTTTCATTCGCGACAGAGGCAGCCCGATAGTCAGCCACTGCGGCACAACCGATAAAAATATGCTGCTGTTGCGCTGCCGCCTGGACTGCTGCTTCCATTTCCAGCGCAGTCATCACATCAACACGCTGAACAAAAGGCGGTGTCGGCAGTGATACCGGCCCGGAAACCAGCGTTACATTAGCACCGCGCCGCGCGGCTGCGGCGGCAATCGCGAATCCCATCTTGCCGGAGCTGTGGTTAGAGATATAGCGCACCGGGTCGAGTGGTTCGCGCGTTGGACCCGCCGTAATCATGATGTTGAGATGTTGCAGATCGTTGACAGGCGAAAAATGTGCTGCGGCCATGTCCACAATCGTTAACGGGTCGAGCATGCGGCCAGGGCCCACATCTCCGCATGCCTGGCTTCCGCTGTCCGGGCCCCAAATCAGCAAGCCGCGGGAGGCAAGAATGCTCAAATTATGCTGCGTTGCCGTGGCGCGGTACATTTGCTGGTTCATCGCCGGGAGCACGGCAACCGGTGACGGCGTGGCCAGACAGATCGTTGAGACCAGATCATTCGCCATACCGGCAGCGACGCGGGCAATCAGGTCGGCCGTCGCCGGAGCGAGGATAACCAGATCGGCCCATTTCCCCAGCTCAATGTGACCCATGGCCGCTTCGGCTGCGGGATCCAGCAGGCTGTCGGAAACGGGGTAGCCCGAAACCGCCTGTAAACTCAGAGGGGTAATAAAGGCTTTTGCCGCTTCAGTCATTACCACGCGGACATCGGCGCCGCGTTCGCGCAAACGACGTACCAGTTCCGGGGTTTTATAGGCCGCAATGCCGCCGCTAACACCGAGAACGATTTTTTTACCGGCCAGGCTCATCATGATCTTTCCTGTGGGGTGTTGGGTTTCACCAGAAGGCGGATATTTTATCACAATCCTTAGCGCGTCGTGTTTTTGCCCGCGATTCACTTTGCGAAGCGGTACGCAGGGGTGATAACAGGGCGTCGAATCCCCTGAGTGGCTGTGCCAACATGTGGCATGACTAAGGGGAGGGTGCGTATGGATACCGCAGAAAGTTTGATGCCTCGGGAAAAAATGCTGCAGTCAGGAATTGGTTCTCTCAGCGATGTGGAGCTTCTGGCCCTCTTTCTGCGTACGGGAACGCCAGGAAAAGATGTGATGACGCTGGCGAAAGAGATGCTCTGTCATTTCGGTTCGCTCTACGGCCTGCTGACGGCTGATTTTATACAGTTCCGTTCCCTTTCTGGGGTGGGCATTGCTAAATATGCGCAGCTAAAAGGGATTGCAGAACTGGCCCGGCGTTACTACAACGTGCGGATGATGGAGGAAAATTCGCTGCTGAGTCCGGAAATGACGCGGGAATTTTTGCAAAGCCAGCTCATGGAAGAGGAACGGGAGATCTTTCTGGTGATCTTTCTTGATGCCCAGCATCGCGTCATTACCCACAGTCGTCTTTTTGCCGGAACGCTCAGCCATGTTGAGGTGCATCCGCGTGAAATCATCCGCGAGGCGATAAAATTAAATGCGTCGGCGGTGATCCTTGCACATAATCACCCTTCGGGGTGTGCAGAGCCGAGTAAAGCGGATAAACTCATCACCGAGCGTGTGGTAAAATGTTGCCAGTTCATGGATATCAGAGTACTTGATCACCTTGTGATTGGGCGCGGAGAGTACGTTTCTTTTGCCGAACGTGGCTGGATTTAGAGCACTTTGCGCGATCCAGTGGGATCTTTGTCTGTTCGGGACTTGAGCACACCGCTTACACAGCGTATACTACGCCACCTTTGAGAATCTCGGGTTTGGCATTTGGGCCTGGCAATCGAGAGTTCGCTTAGAACTGCGATAACCGGGCTGAGAAGCCTGACGAGGCGCCAATACCCCATACGAAGCTCGAGCTAATTTGATTTTTGGAGAATAGACATGTCCCGAGTCTGCCAAGTTACTGGCAAGCGTCCGGTGACCGGTAACAACCGTTCCCACGCACTGAACGCGACTAAACGCCGTTTCCTGCCTAACCTGCACTCTCACCGTTTCTGGGTTGAGAGCGAGAAGCGTTTTGTCACCCTGCGTGTATCTGCTAAAGGTATGCGTGTTATTGATAAGAAAGGCATCGAAACAGTTCTGTCTGAACTGCGTGCCCGTGGCGAAAAGTACTAAGTACTAAGAGGAAATAAATCATGGCTAAAGGTATTCGTGAGAAAATCAAGCTGGTTTCTTCTGCTGGTACTGGTCACTTCTATACCACTACGAAGAACAAACGTACTAAGCCGGAAAAACTGGAACTGAAAAAATTCGATCCAGTTGTTCGTCAGCACGTTTTATACAAAGAAGCGAAAATCAAATAATTTTCGTTTTGATGTAAAGAAAAACCCTGCCTCGGCGGGGTTTTTTGTTTTCTGGCTGTCCCCATAATAAAAACATATCAAACAGTACCGGAGACGCTATGCCTGAATTACCTGAAGTAGAAACCAGCCGTCGTGGGATTGAACCCCACCTGGTTGGGGCAACCATTTTGCACGCCAACGTGCGCAATGGGCGTTTACGGTGGCCTGTATCAGAAGAAATCTACCGTCTGAGCGATAAGCCCGTACTGAGCGTGCAGCGCCGTGCCAAATACCTGCTGCTGGAGCTACCGGATGGCTGGATAATCATTCATCTGGGGATGTCAGGCAGCTTACGTATCCTCCCCGAAGAACTCCCTGCAGAAAAGCACGACCATGTTGATTTGGTGATGAGCAACGGGAAAATTCTCCGCTATACCGATCCGCGTCGCTTTGGCGCATGGCTGTGGACGAAAGAGCTGGAAGGGCACAATGTCCTGGCACACCTTGGCCCGGAGCCGCTGAGCGACGATTTCAACGGCGAGTATCTGCAACAGAAATGCGCAAAGAAGAAAACGGCCATAAAGCCGTGGTTGATGGATAACACGTTGGTGGTGGGTGTCGGTAATATCTACGCCAGCGAGTCGCTGTTTGCGGCAGGCATCCATCCTGACCGTCTGGCCTCGTCATTGTCGCAGGATGAGTATGTGCGGCTTGTACGTGTGATTAAGGCTGTTTTACAGCGTTCTATCGAACAGGGCGGAACGACGTTGAAGGATTTCCTGCAAAGTGACGGTAAGCCAGGATATTTTGCGCAGGAATTGCAGGTATACGGACGGAAAGGTGAACCTTGTCGGGTCTGTGGCACACCGATTATCGCCACCAAACATGCTCAGCGCGCGACGTTTTATTGTCGTCAGTGTCAGAAGTGATTGAAGGGGTGAGTGGTTGCATGCCGGATTAGCGCCAACGCTATCCGGCATCGTCGTTACTTCAGCTTATCCATCAGTGCCTGATGGACGTTGGCTGGCAGGAAATGGGTAACATCGCCCTGATGACGTGCCACCTCTTTGACCAGCGAAGAAGAGATAAATGACCACTCTTTGGAGGGCATCAGGAAGACGCTTTCCAGTTCTGGCATCAGATGGCGATTCATGTGCGCCAACTGCATTTCATACTCAAAATCCGCCACCGCGCGCAGGCCACGAATCAGAATGCTCGCCTGTTGTTCGCGAGCGAAGCTCGCCATTAAGTCGCTAAACCCCATCACGTCGACGTTACCGAGATGCGCCGTCGCTTGTTGCGCCAGCTCCACACGTTCTTCAAGTGTGAACATCGGTTTTTTACTGGGGCTTGCGGCAATGGCCAAAATCACGCGATCGAACATTTGAGTCGCACGTGTCACGATATCGATATGACCGTTAGTAATCGGATCGAAGGTACCCGGATAAATTGCCCGTTTTTGCATGACAGCCCTCAATGCGTTTTAGGTGGCAGATAGGGTTCCAGCAGTTGTAGCAGACGCTGAAGCGCGCCCTGGTTTTGATACAGCACTTCAACAGCATGGCGACCATAGAAATTACGGTAATCGGCATCGGTCAGCAAAGAAGAGACTTCTTTTGCCAGTGTTATGTCATCGGTGACGGTGATAAGACCACTTGCCTGCTCCAGACGGGCGCAAATATCTTTAAAATTAAAGGTATGCGGTCCCATTAATACTGGGATAGCGTGCGCAGCGGCTTCCAGTGGATTATGCCCGCCCCGATCAACCAGTGAACCGCCGACGAAAGCGAGATCCGCAATACCGTAGAGCAACATCAACTCGCCCATGGTGTCGCCAATGACCACCTGAGTACTGGCAGAGGGCACTTCTCCTGAGGAGCGTGTGGTAAAGCTTAGTCCAGCCTGACGTACGAGGTTAATCGCATCCGGAAAACGTTCAGGATGTCGGGGAACCAGAATTAGCAGCAGATTGGGAAACTGGTGTAGCAACGCCTGATGCGCGGCGATAATCACGCTTTCTTCACCGTCATGGGTACTGGTGGCAATCCACACGGGACGATGCGGTGCCCACTGACGACGCAAGGTGATGGCTTTCGCCGCAAGCTGTGGGGTGACAGAAATATCGAACTTCAGGCTGCCGGTGACGGTAACTTGATTGCTTCTCGCCCCCAGCGTTACGAAACGCTCACCGTCTTCGCCATTTTGCGCCGCAATAAGCGTAATACGACGCAGTAGTATGCGGACAAATTTGCCCAGTTTTGCGTAACCCGCTGCTGACCGTGCAGAAAGGCGCGCATTGGCAATCACTAATGGAATATGGCGTTTGTGCAGTGCAGCAATCAGATTTGGCCACAGCTCAGTTTCCATGATCAACACCAGTTTGGGGTCGACTTTATTGAGGAAACGATTGAGTGCGTCAGGTAAGTCATAAGGCAGATAGACGTGCTGAACATCGCTACCAAAAGCGGACTGCACGCGCTCTGAACCCGTAGGCGTCATGGTTGTGACCGTGATCGGAAGATCCGGATAACGGTGACGCAGAGCGCGAACTAAAGGAATTGCGGCCAGTGTTTCACCCACGGAGACGGAGTGCAGCATGATCCCGCCGGGTTTCAGTGGGCGACGGTAAAATCCGTAGCGTTCACCCCAACGTTTTCGATAGGCTGGTGCCTTACGTCCGCGCAACCAAAGCCGTATCCAGATCAATGGCTGAATAAGGTAGAGAAGGGCGGTGTAAAGCAATTCGAGCATAATAAATAGCTGACTTAGGGATGTGCTGGGGATTCTATGTATTTAGCTCAGGCTTTACCATTACTTTTCCTATTTTTGAATCAAATAGCCTGAAACGTGGATAAAGAATGCAGGAGGCCACAGTTTTTTTGTATTTTTATGCGATTCATTGATTTTCCCCTGTAACGCAATCTTAAATGGCCGTATTAGCTCGGTGTGCTGTTTTTTATTCCACTGATTATAAAAGAAAAAAAATGCGACACGCTTAAAATTTATTCATATCGGATCGCGGCGAAAGAAGTGTTACACTAACATGCACAAAGTAAGTGCGCGTATCAGTATTCAGGTAGCTGTTGAGCCTGGGGCGGTAGCGTGCTTTTTTTCTGCTTACCTTTACCGGAAAATCACAACAAAAGAGTCGCTTGTGGATAAGCCATTTAGAAAAATCCTGGTCGTAAAGATGCGTTTTCACGGAGATATGTTACTCACGACTCCCGTTATTAGTACGCTAAAGCAGAATTACCCTGATGCAAAAATCGATGTACTGCTTTACCAGGACACAATGCCCATTTTGTCTGAAAATCCTGAAATTAATGCTCTTTACGGCATAAAAAATAAGAAAGCCGGCGCGATGGAGAAAATTTCAAACTTCATTCAACTGGTCAAAACGTTACGGGCAAACCAATACGATCTGATCGTAAATTTGACCGACCAGTGGATAGTCGCTCTGCTGGTGCGAATGCTGAATGTTCCGGTCAGGATTTCACAGGATTATAGCCACCGTCAGTCCTCATTTTGGCGAAATAGCTTTACTGCCATGGCGCCACTGCAGGGAGCGAATGTGGTGGAGAGTAACTTATCCGTTCTGGCTCCATTAGGGGTCACGTCGAACGTGGCTCGCACGACCATGAGCTATAACCCGTCTTGCTGGGAGCGTGTGCGCAGCGAGTTAGATAGGGCGGGGGTCGGCGAGCGTTATGTGGTGATCCAACCCACCGCACGCCAAATTTTTAAGTGCTGGAATAACGAGAAGTTTTCACAGGTCGTTGATGCTTTGCACGATCGTGGCTACGAGGTTGTGCTGACTTCCGGACCCGGGCAGGACGATTTGGCTTGTGTTGATACCATTGCTCGGGGCTGTAAAACACAACCTGTTACGGCGCTTGCCGGTAAGGTGACGTTTCCAGAACTGGGGGCGTTGATTGATCATGCCGATCTGTTTATTGGCGTAGATTCAGCGCCTGGACACATTGCCGCCGCCGTCGATACTCCGCTGATTTGCCTGTTCGGGGCGACGGACCATAATTTCTGGCGGCCGTGGTCGAATAATATGATTCAATTTTGGGCGGGTGACTATCGCGCCATGCCTCCACGCGAGCAGCGCGATCGCAATGAAATGTATCTTTCCGTTATTCCGGCAAGTGACGTTATTGCGGCTGTTGATAAGCTGCTGCCATCAGGTTGCGTTTCTTCTGTGGCGGATACCCCATCATGATCGTCGCATTTTGCCTGTACAAATATTTTCCCTTCGGCGGTTTACAGCGTGATTTTATGCGCATTGCGCAGACCGTCGCCTCGCGCGGTCATCATGTCCGGGTCTATACCCAGTCCTGGGAAGGCGAGTGCCCGGATGATTTTGAACTGATCCGGGTTCCAGTGAAATCGCGCACGAATCATGGTCGTAACGCTGAGTATTATTCCTGGGTGCAGGCGCATATGCGTGAGCATCCGGTTGATCGGGTTGTCGGGTTTAATAAAATGCCGGGGCTGGATGTCTACTACGCAGCCGATGTCTGTTATGCCGAGAAAGTCGCACAAGAAAAAGGTTTCTTTTACCGGTTGACGTCACGGTATCGCCATTATGCAGCTTTCGAGCGTGCAACCTTCGAACAAGGTAAGCCAACGAAATTGCTGATGCTAACGGATAAGCAGATAGCCGATTTTCAGAAGCATTATCAGACTGAAGCCGATCGCTTTCACATTCTCCCTCCGGGAATTTATCCGGACAGAAAATACAGCCAGCAAATTCCAGATAGCCGGGAAATTTACCGTCAGAAAAACGGTATCACAGAGCAACAGAATTTACTGTTACAGGTCGGTTCTGATTTCACGCGTAAAGGTGTCGATCGATCTCTCGAGGCGCTTGCTTCATTACCTGAGGCTCTGCGGCATAATACGCTACTGTTTATTGTGGGTCAGGATAAGCCGAGAAAATTTGAATCTCTGGCAGAAAAGCTGGGCGTAAGAGCAAATGTCCATTTCTTTTCTGGCCGTAATGATGTGGCTGAGTTAATGGCCGCCGCCGACATATTATTACACCCTGCTTATCAGGAAGCTGCCGGTATTGTTTTACTGGAGGCGATCACCGCGGGATTACCGGTTCTGACCACCTCCGTTTGCGGCTACGCACATTATATTGTGGATGCAAATTGCGGTGCAGTGATTGAAGAGCCTTACCGACAAGAAGGGTTAAATGAGATTTTACGCAAAGCGTTAACTCAACCTTCATTGCGTGCAGCCTGGGCAGAAAACGCCAGGCATTATGCTGATACACAAGATTTGTACAGTCTGCCAGAAAAAGCGGCGGATATTATTACAGGTGATTTGGATGGTTGAGCTGAAAGAGCCTCTGGCCACGCTATGGCGAGGTAAAGATGCGTTCGAGGAAGTGAAAACGTTGCAGGGTGAAGTCTTCAGAGAACTGGAGACCCGCAGAACACTGCGATTTGAACTGGCCGATAAAAGCTACTTCCTTAAATGGCATAGAGGCACGTCCCTAAAAGAGATCGTCAAAAATCTACTCTCACTGCGTATGCCAGTGTTAGGTGCCGACAGAGAGTGGAATGCAATTCATCGGCTCCGTGATTTAGGCGTAGACACGATGCACGGTGTGGGGTTTGGTGAAAAAGGGGTGAATCCTCTGACCAGAACCTCATTCATCATTACCGAAGATCTCACTCCCACTATCAGTCTGGAAGAGTATTGCGCTGACTGGGCAACGAATCCTCCTGATGTAAAAGTGAAGCGGATGATCATCGAGCGTGTTGCTACGATGGTGCAAAAAATGCATGCAGGCGGGATCAATCATCGTGATTGCTATATCTGCCACTTCCTTCTGCATCTGCCTTTCTCAGGTGAGGAAAAAGGCCTCAAGATTTCGGTTATTGACCTACATAGGGCGCAGATTCGTCATAGCGTTCCACGCCGCTGGCGCGATAAAGATCTGATCGGTCTCTATTTTTCCTCAATGAACATCGGCCTGACTCAGCGGGATGTTTTCCGCTTTATGAAGGTTTATTTTAGTTTACCCCTGAATGTCATCTTCCAGCGGGAAGATGAGCTTATTAAAAAAGCTAAAATAAAAGCAGAAAAAATCAGAGAAAGAACAATTCGCCGATCGTTATAAATAAATTATTGCGAGTATTGTCGATTTACAGGTCAGGATGAAGTTCAGCGCTTCATCTTTTTCCGAATTGAATAAAAGGCAGTGCAAAGTAATATCAATCGCACTTCCAAATATATTGGGTAAATATTAAATATGTCACAGTTTAGTGATAAAGACGTCATTCTTTCTGTTATGGAGTATAACTTTCATGACAGAATATCTGAAAATAATCTTAATATAGCGTTTGGCATAGATAAAAATTTTCTTTTTGGATGTGGTGTATCTATTGCTTCTATATTATTAAGCAATAAATCGATAAACTTTGACTTTCATGTTTTTACTGATCATTTTAGCGAAGATGATCAGAAAAGATTTTCTGCATTAGCCGAACAATATAAAACCTGTATCAAAGTCTATTTAATAGATTGTAATAAATTAAAGTCGTTACCCAGCACAAAGAACTGGACATATGCGACGTATTTCCGTTTTGTTATCGCCGATTACTTTTATGGTAAGCTAGAGAAGCTTTTGTACCTGGATGCTGATATCGCCTGTAAAGGCAGTATTCAGGAACTGGTTGATTATTCATTTACGGAGCATGAGATTGCTGCGGTGGTTGCAGAAAGAGATATCGAATGGTGGACTGACCGTTCTGTAACCCTGACTACTCCTGAGCTTGTATCTGGATATTTTAATGCAGGTTTTTTGCTTATTAATATTAATGAATGGCAAAAAAATGATATTTCAGTTAAAGCCATTGAGATGTTGCGAGTTCCTGAATGGGTGGCAAAAATTACGCATTTGGATCAGGATGTCTTAAACATTCTTCTTGTTGGTAAAGTGAACTTTATTGATGGGAAATATAATACTCGCTTTAGTATCAATTATGAATTGAAAGATAAAGTGGTAAACCCGGTCAATAATGATACTGTGTTTATTCATTATGTTGGACCGACAAAACCCTGGCATGAATGGGCAAACTACCCTGTTTCGCAAAGCTTTATTTATGCGAAAGAGCATTCTCCCTGGTGCAATGTCGCTCTGCTCCAACCTGCAAATAGCAACCAATACAGATATTGTGCCAAGCATAAATTTAAGCAGAAAAGATTTCTTCAGGGCGTGTTAAATTACATAAAATATTACAAGGCTAAAACGATTAAATAATAAAAGACCTTTTAATAGTAACTAATATAATGGCTATCCCATGATTCATAAAAAAAAGATTAAAGATTTAACTGTATTCATAAAAGATAATGATCCTTTTTATGAGAAAATATTAAATGATTTTCTCAATTTCGATCTCAAAATACTGAAGGTATTTCGCTCGATTGATGATACAAAAGTCATTTTGATTGACACACCTCGAGGTCCGATTGTATTAAAAGTCTTCGCACCAAAGCATAAAAAGATAGAGCGATTTCTTAAATCGTGTATAAAAAAAGACTATTATGAGAATTTGATCTACCAAACTAATCGAGTTCGTAGTGAGGGGGTCAATTCTATTAATGACTATTATTTGCTTGCAGAGTATAAAACATTAAATTTTGCACATTATTTCATAATGCTCATCGAGTATATTGAAGGCGTTGGACTAGAAGAATATAAAGAAATACCTGCAGATATAAAACTGCAACTTGCTGAGTCAATTAAAGAGTTACATGCTCACGGTATGGTTTCAGGAGACCCTCACAAGGGTAACTTTATTGTTTCTGAAAAAGGTCTTCGCCTGATAGATTTATCAGGTAAAAAAATAAGTCCTGTATTGAAGGCTAAGGACAGAATTGATCTTGAGCGCCATTACGGTATAAAAAACGAAATTCAAGATTCAGGATATAACTCGTTGCTCTTTAAAAAGAGATTGAAATCTATAATCAGGGATATAAAAGTAAAGCTCGGGTTGAAAAAATAGTAACAAAATTGAACGACTAAACTCCGACACAATATCAATGTATTGATGCTGTAATATCTATGAAAACGAAAGGTGAACGGGAATTGGATTTTAAAAATTTAACCAAATTTAAAGATATCATAGCATTAGACAGTCGTACGGTTAAATGCAATGACCGCGATACTTTTAATATTTCATGGGGAATTGATAGTAATTATCAAGTCGGTGCTGCAATATCGATAGCATCAATTCTTGAGAATAATAAGCAGAATGATATTGACTTTACATTTCATATTATTGCTGACTACCTTGACCAGGATTATGTCGAGCTCTTAACACAGTTAGCGGAACAGTATAAAACAGTCATTAAATTATATCATATCGACTCTGAACCATTGTCTACGCTACCAAAAACGAATATATGGCCAGTATCAATATATTATCGCTTACTTTCTTTCGATTATTTCTCTGAACGGCTGGATAAGTTACTCTATCTTGATGCAGATATCACATGCAAAGGTTCATTGATAGAGCTTTCCGAACTGGAATTCGATCACGAGTACGGAGCAGTAGTGGTTGATGTTGATTCAATGCAAGCTAAAAGCGCAGAACGACTGAATAACACAGAGTTTGAAGGTAATTATTTTAACTCTGGGGTGATGTATATCAATATGAAGCAATGGTTGCAATCAAATCTGACTGAGCGGTTTTTCGATTTACTTTCTCAGGAAGATATTGCTGCAAAAATAAAATATCCAGATCAAGATATTTTAAATATTATGTTCCTTCACCATGCTAAAATCTTGCCCAGAGAATATAACACTATTTATTCTTTAAAATCTGAGTTTGAGAAAAAAAATAAAGATTACTACAAATCAATCATCAACGCGAAAACCATATTTATACATTATACTGGTGTGACTAAACCATGGCATGATTGGGCAAATTATCCATCAGCACAATTTTTCCGCAGCGTGTATAAAATATCGCCATGGCGAGTGAAAAGTTTACTTCCCGCAGTACGGAAACATGAATATAGAGAAAAATACAAACACTTGCTTTATCAAAATAAAATAATCAGCGGTCTTTTTTCAGCAATTAAATATAACTTAATGAAGGGTTGATTTTATATGATTGATAAAATCATCTTTACGGTTACGCCAATTTTCTCTATACCGCCGCGTGGTGCGGCTGCAGTTGAAACATGGATGTATCAGGTCGCGCAAACTACCCGTATTCCAAACCGTATCGTCTGCATCAAAAATGAAGGGTATACTGATTATTCGAAGGTAAGTGAAAAGTGCTCTATTCATCGTATCGGATTTAGCAGAATATATAAGCGAATTTTTCAGAAATGGACCCGACTGGATCCTTTACCTTACTCTCAGCGCATATTAAACGTTGCTAAAGATTTTTCAATCACTGATAAAAGTGTTATTGCTGTACACAACAGCATGAAACTGTATCGACAGATTCGCCAGCGAGCCCCTCAAGCAAATGTCGTGATACATATGCATAATGCGTTCGAACCAAAAGGATTGGAGAAGAACGTTAAGATGATAGTTCCCAGCCTGTTTTTAAAAAACTACTATCATTCATATCTCCCTGAAGCAGATATTGCCATTGTTCCTAATGGAATTAATCTGGAAATTTATCAATCAGATTATGAGCCAATCTCCAGGTCGGACCTGAATATCACACCCGAAGATAAGGTGATATTTTACGCTGGGCGTATTGTACCTGATAAAGGTGTATTACTGCTTTTACAGGCATTCGAAAAACTCGTTGAGTCGCACCCGAACTTTAAACTGGTGGTGGTTGGCGATCATATGGAAGTCAGTAAAAGCGATAAAGGGGCTTATCAGCGTGAAGTCCGCGAAATTGCAGAGCGTTTGACGGATAACTGCATTATGTTGGGAAGTATCCCTCCCGAAAAAATGCACCGCTACTATCCACTCGGTGATTTAGTTGTGATCCCTTCTCAATTCCAGGAACCTTTCTGTATGGTTGCAATTGAGGCCATGGGGGCAGGTAAACCCGTGTTGGTGAGTACGCGCGGAGGAATGATTGAGTTTGTTAAAAGCAAGGATACTGGCTATCACTTAAGAGAGCCCATGACCGCAGAAACTATTGCGGAGGACATTGAGTGCGTACTGCATGACAGCGAACTATCGGCTATCGCGAAGCGCGGGCAACAGTATGTTTTTGAGCATTACAGTTGGACGAGTGTGACTCAGCGGTTCGAGGATGTTATTCACCGTTGGTTTGACTGAAATAAAAAAGGCTACCTAACGTAGCCTTTTTTATTGAGAATATCCAGCGTTATTTCTTCATGGCGAGTAACAGGCCAACAAGAATGCCCAGGTTATCCAATTCGATCTGTTCAACGTTTCCGCGAATAATAAAATACCCGAAGAAAGATAACAGAATAATCATGTGCGCATTATAGGGAGAGTCACGACCCTCTTTAAACGCCTTTGACACAGTTTCTTTAACGATTGCTGCGTAAACAAGTAGCAACCCAGCCAATCCGAGAAGACCGGTGCCAAACCAGACAAATAACGCGAGGTTATGGGGACCGATTGAGGTTCTAAATTTCCATAATGGATAATCTACGGCGCGATTGTTATAGACAGTTTTATAGGCGTTATTACCAAAGCCATAGCCGATAACCGGATTTTCGAGTATGAGATCCAGTGCACTGCCCTGAGTACCATTTCCATATCGGTATGAGCTGTCTGTCTGGTTGAGTTTAAAGGCCAACTTTGCCGACATTTCTTTGTGAGAGAAAATAGCGGTCGCCGCCAGAGCTGCGATAATCATTCCCACAGTCAGCATTTTCCATTTTTTATGCATCAATACCCACGCCAGCCCGATGATTAAGACTGAGAGCCATGCTCCACGAGAAAGCGTACCCAGCATCAGGAAAAGATAGAGTGCACTAAAAATAATAAAAGCGATTCTATGCTTTGTTGATTTAAATAACCAAAGATTCAGAAGTACCGGGAACAAAAAGACTAATGAATCTGAGATGCTACGGTGTCTGTAATCAATAAATGGCATAACTCCATTCTGATAATCCTTAATATAAAAGACGATCTCAGACAAGCATCGTAAACTTAAGGATGTGAGGAAAGAGATGAAAATGAATTTTGAAATAAATTCCACCTTCTCATCCCTTAATAATACGGGAATGGCAATGGTATACAACAACATATTTTCGATGACAGAATTATTAATTTCTTTCAGGCTGGCTTTTAAGTCTGGCGTCTGAAATAGCGAAAGAAGTACTGCTATGGTAAGAAATAAAATACTGCTGAAAAGGAATGTTTTGAAAATAGATGTATAATGTTTTGGTTGCTTACAAAGATAAACAATTGTTGTGATTGTCATAAGAATGACGATGAGATGTTTATAGCGTGTAATACCGCCTAAGAAATAGGTGGCGATCAACAAGAATATAAGTGTTCTATTCCAGTATGATTTCCAGTTTTTTTTCTCGTTGGAAAAAAACAATGTGAGGGCCATCTTTTCTCCGATGTCTGTTTACAATAGCTTATAAGTTTGAAACTAAGAGTTCAAATACGGCAGAGGCAGGCAAATCGGTAAGATTTCTGCTGGCGGAACGGCACTCTACCTGGTTCCTTCCATAACCACCAATTAACCCAGGGTCCGTTGGGCCGTATAGCGTTACATTTGGTCGATCTAGCGCGGCAGTCAGGTGACTCAGTCCTGTATCAACCGACACGACAAACGTTGCCCCCGCCAATACGCGCGCGACATCTTCCAGACTCATACGCGGTAAAACATCTACGTAATCAAACCCTTCTGCCAGTCTCTTCGCCCGGGCTTCTTCGTGAGCGGCTCCCCACGGCAATTTAATGCGTACTCCAGACTGACTCAGCAGGCCAATTAATTCCCGCCAGTTTGCCTCCGGCCAGTGTTTATCATCTCTGGTGGTGGCATGTAAAAATACAGCATATTGGTCCGCTTCGGTATTCATTTTGTTCAGGAAATGTTGCGCAATAGCATAATCGCCCTGAGTCTGCGGTTTGTTGTAACCCAGACTTTTGGCGAACAGTTCGCGGGTGCGCTCTACCGCATGCTGCTGTTTAGCAATATGATGTCGACAGTTGTAAAACAAGCTGGCCAGCGGCTCACGGGCTGTTTGCCAGTCCATGCCATGCTTAATGCCATGCGCCAGACGAGTGACCAAAGCCGCGCTTTTCACCAGCCCCTGCGCATCTATAATGGCATCATAATGTTGCGCCTGTACTGCCGCCTGAAAGGTTTTGCGTTCAGTTTTAATGGCGGCGGAAAACCAGGCTTTCCGCCAGCGTCGAATTGCCACCGGGATCACCCGATCAACCGCAGCATGCCATGACGGGATTTGTGCAAACCCCTCTTCCACCACCCAGTCAAAGCGAATTCCTGGAATAGCCTGCTGTGCATCAGTGAGCGCAGGAAGCGTATGTAACACATCACCCATCGATGATGTTTTGACGATCAGAACCCGCATTCGTCAGACTTCCTCTTGTAACAACAGACTGTTGAGTTCTTCCAGGACACGCTCCGGTGTAATGTCGATCAGGCTCTGGTGATACCCTTCTGCCGCATCTCCTTTCCGCACCCGGTGATAACCTGTAATCAGGCGGATCACGCGCGCTTTCTGTGACAGTGGCGGTGTGAAATCCGGGCTGCTTGGGCCATAAAGTGCGACCAGAGGGCGGTTCAGCGCCGCTGCCACGTGCATCAGGCCAGAATCGTTGGTGACAACGGCCTGACATGCCGCGAGGAGGATGACAGCCTGTTCCAGCTGCGTTTCGCCAGCCAGATTACGGCACCACGCCTGTTGTTCGGTGTTCAGAGCCGCCAGGATCTCGTTTCCGGACTCATGATCTTTCGCCGAGCCAAACAGGACAATTTGATAACCTTCATCAATGAGCTGTTTGGCCAGTTCCGCGTAGTGATAGTGCGGCCATCGTTTTGCCGGACCAAATTCAGCGCCGGGGCAAAAGCCGATTATCGGGCGTTCCGTTGAAAGTGCGAATTCTCTACAGGTGAGTGATTTTTCCCCTTCACTAACCTGCAATTGCGGCCAGAGTAGAGGTTGTGGCAAATCTTTTGCTGTCTGCATTACGCCTTTGTCGTAGGCCAGCGCAACATAGCGCTCGACCATCAATGGCCAGGCCTCTTTATCGAGCACACGCGCATCGTTAAGCAGGCCGTAGCGCATCTCGCCGCGCCAGCCCGTACGATGAGGAATGCTGGCAAAGAAGGGGACGAGTGCCGATTTAAACGAGTTTGGCAGCACGTAAGCGCGATCGTAACGTTTTTCACGCAAACTATGTCCGAGTTTGCGCCGCTCGCCAAGTTCCAGAGCGCCATGACCCAGCGGCATCGGGATCGCTTCATTGACTTCCGGCATCCGCGATAACAACGGACGGCACCACGCAGGAGCCATCACGTCGATTATCGCCTGGGGATAGCGCGCCTTGAGCGTGCGATAGAGACTTTGCGACATCATCATGTCGCCCACCCATGACGGGCCGATCACCAGTATCTTCATGCTTACTTCTTACGCGTCGCGGTTCAGCCAGGCCATATATTCCGTTACGCCTTCGGCAACGGTCTTGAACGGCTTGTCGTAGCCAGCTGCACGCAGGTTGGTCAGATCAGCCTGAGTAAACGCCTGATAGCGTCCTTTCAGTTTTTCCGGGAACGGAATGTATTCGATGTCGCCTTTTTTATGGTAAGCGAGAGCTGCATCCGCTACGGCCTGGAAGGATTCCGCACGGCCTGTTCCCAGGTTAAAGATGCCGGAAACGCCATTTTCGAGGAACCACAAATTCACGGCGGCAACATCGCCAACATAGACGAAATCGCGTTTGAAGTTTTCGCTGCCTTCAAACAGTTTCGGCGTTTCACCGTTATTGAGCTGGGTGTTCAGATGGAATGCGACACTTGCCATGCTGCCTTTGTGGCCTTCGCGCGGCCCGTAAACGTTAAAGTAGCGGAAACCTACAATTTGTGAGTTGGCTTCTGGAAGGATCTGGCGTACGTATTCATCGAACAGGAATTTGGAATAGCCGTAAACGTTCAGTGGTTTCTCGTATTCACGAGATTCAATAAAATCGGATGTGCGGCCGCCGTAGGTTGCTGCGGAAGAGGCGTACAGGAATGGAATTTCGCGCTCCAGGCAATAATGCAGCAGCTCTTTGGAGTATTGATAGTTGTTGTCCATCATATACTTGCCATCCCACTCTGTCGTAGAGGAGCATGCGCCTTCATGGAAAATCGCTTCGATATCGCCGAACTCTTCCCCTGCCATAATCTGGATCAGGAAATCTTCCTTATCCATATAGTCAGCAATGTCCAGATCCACCAGGTTCACAAACTTGGTGCCGTCTTTCAGGTTGTCCACCACCAGGATATCGGTGATGCCTTTATCATTCAGGGATTTAACGATGTTGCTGCCGATAAAGCCCGCGCCGCCGGTAACGATGATCATAACTGTAACCTTCGAATTATGGAGTCAGAGACAATCTCAGACACGAATATCCGTAATCATACCATCACATTGACTCCCCTTCAGCCATTTGCGTGGTGGATAGTGATGAGGAGAAGGAGGAACGCCTTTGCCATTAAACCCTTATGTGTATTTGTATATTTATTACAGAGGTCAGGTGAACTAATCTGTATTTTAGAATGGTAATGATTATTGCTATATCACACAAAGTTACACTCAGCATGCAGAGTGTAACTTTGTGTGATATAATGTTTCTTTTATATTAATGGTTTTTATTAGCGATGAAATCATCTACCACAATAGTAACGGCATATTTTGATATCGGTAGAGGGGAGTGGACTGCTAATAAAGGGTTCCGCGAAAAACTTTCCCGCTCAGTTGATGTCTATTTAAGTTATTTCGAACGACTGGCTGCATTAGAAAACGACATGGTCGTGTTCACGTCTCCTGATTTAGAAGCCAGGGTTGCAGAAATACGTAAGGGGAAACCGACAACAATTGTTACTGTTGATATAAAAAATAAATTCAAACACATTCGGAGCCGAATAGAGAAAATTCAGCAGGATGAAGTATTTACACGTAAATTAGAAACCCGTCAGTTAAAAAATCCAGAATATTGGTCCCCGGATTACGTGCTGGTTTGTAATTTAAAAGCATATTTTGTGAATAAAGCGATTAATTCTGGTCTGGTCAAAACCCCGCTGGTTGCGTGGATTGATTTTGGCTATTGCCGTAAACCGAAAGTCACACGCGGTTTGAAAGTATGGGACTTCCCTTTTAATCAAAATAAAATACACCTGTTCACGATCAAGAAAGGGTTAAGTGTTTCGTCATTGCAGCAATCTTTTGATTTTATGATTGGTAACCACGTTTATATTATTGGTGGTGCAATTGTTGGCTCTCAGGAAAAATGGAAAGAATTTTATCCATTAGTTACAGAGTGTCAGAAAGTCACACTAGAGAATAATATTGTGGATGACGACCAGGGCATCTTTGTCATGTGTTATTACAAACGACCTGATTTGTTTGTTCTTAACTATCTGGGCCGAGGCAAATGGTTTGATCTCTTCCGCTGTTTCAAACGAACTGCGCTTGGCGCGAAGCTCCAGTCATTAAGGCTCTTTCTTTCCAGAAAATAGTTGCCCGACATAAACGTAGAATCCGCATTTTTTGGCAAGGTACCTCCTGAGTGGGGATCTTGCCTTATCAACCTTGGTTCTCACGCCTTACACTCTGTAAATTCTAATAAATTCATGCCATTAATTGCTTTTTTGCGCAATGCATTCATTCTGAAAATCACCGATAAGCCATGTGGATACGCGTGATTTATGCTGCATTTTAAAGAAGTGATAACGCGTCATCTCGTATCAACGTATAGGTTTGGGTAATATGTGCTGAAATTTGCCCAGTCTGGAGAATCGCAATGCGTGGGGATTTTTATAAGCAGTTGAACAACGATCTGGAAACCGCTCGAGTGGAAGGATTGTTTAAAGAAGAGCGCATTATCACGTCTGCGCAGCAGGCGGACATCACCGTGGCAGATGGAAGCCACGTCATCAACTTTTGCGCCAACAACTATCTGGGGCTGGCGAATCATCCGGAATTGATTGCAGCGGCGAAAGCCGGCATGGATTCCCACGGCTTTGGTATGGCCTCGGTGCGTTTTATCTGCGGTACCCAGGACAGCCATAAACAGCTGGAGCAAAAACTGGCGAATTTTCTGGGTATGGAAGATGCCATTCTGTATTCCTCCTGCTTTGATGCCAACGGCGGCCTGTTCGAAACGTTGCTGGGTGCAGAAGATGCGATTATTTCCGATGCGCTGAACCACGCCTCTATTATTGATGGTGTACGTCTGTGCAAAGCGAAGCGTTTTCGCTACGCCAACAATGATATGCAGGAACTGGAAACACGTCTGAAAGAAGCACGTGAAGCCGGTGCCCGCCATGTGTTGATCGCGACCGACGGAGTGTTCTCCATGGACGGTGTGATTGCCAACCTGAAAGGGGTATGTGACCTGGCGGATAAATACGATGCGCTGGTGATGGTCGATGACTCTCATGCTGTCGGTTTTGTGGGTGAAGGCGGTCGTGGCTCTCATGAATACTGCGATGTGATGGGCCGTGTAGACATCATTACCGGTACGTTAGGTAAAGCACTGGGTGGCGCATCCGGCGGTTATACGGCTGCGCGTAAAGAGGTGGTGGAGTGGTTGCGTCAGCGTTCTCGCCCGTACTTATTCTCCAACTCATTAGCTCCGGCGATTGTTGCCGCCTCCATTAAAGTGCTGGAGATGGTGGAATCTGGTGGCGAACTGCGTGGTCGTCTGTGGGCGAATGCACGTCAGTTCCGTGAGCAGATGTCTGCAGCAGGCTTTACGCTTGCGGGCGCTGACCATGCCATTATCCCGGTCATGTTGGGAGATGCGGTGGTAGCGCAAGAATTTGCTCGCGAGCTGCAAAAAGAGGGTATCTATGTCACCGGGTTCTTCTATCCGGTGGTGCCAAAAGGTCAGGCGCGTATTCGTACCCAGATGTCTGCGGCGCATACGCCTGAGCAAATTACGCGTGCCGTTGCGGCGTTCACGCGTATTGGTAAACAACTGGGCGTAATCGCCTGAGGATGTGAGATGAAAGCGTTATCCAAACTGAAAGCGGAAGAGGGCATCTGGATGACCGACGTTCCTGAACCGGAACTCGGACATAACGATCTGCTGATTAAAATCCGTAAAACAGCCATCTGCGGGACCGACGTTCACATCTATAACTGGGATGAATGGTCGCAAAAAACGATCCCGGTACCTATGGTTGTTGGGCACGAATACGTTGGCGAAGTGGTCGGTATCGGCCAGGAAGTCAAAGGATTTAAAGTGGGTGACCGCGTTTCCGGTGAAGGTCATATCACCTGTGGTCATTGTCGTAACTGTCGTGGCGGACGTACTCACCTGTGCCGTAATACGACCGGTGTGGGTGTTAACCGCCCAGGCTGTTTTGCTGAGTATCTGGTTATTCCTGCGTTTAACGCCTTTAAAATCCCGGACAACATCTCCGACGATTTAGCCTCTATCTTTGACCCGTTCGGTAATGCGGTACACACCGCGCTGTCGTTCGATCTGGTGGGCGAAGATGTGCTGGTATCAGGCGCGGGCCCAATCGGTATTATGGCAGCGGCAGTGGCAAAACATGTGGGTGCGCGTCACGTAGTCATCACTGACGTCAATGAATACCGTCTGGAACTGGCACGTAAGATGGGCATCACACATGCGGTAAACGTCTCGAAAGAGAACCTGCCTGATGTGATGGCCAGACTCGGAATGACCGAAGGGTTTGACGTGGGTCTGGAAATGTCCGGTGCGCCGCCAGCGTTCCGTGCCATGCTGGATACCATGAACCACGGTGGTCGTATTGCCATGCTGGGGATCCCTCCTTCAGACATGTCTATCGACTGGACGAAGGTGATCTTTAAAGGCCTGTTTATCAAAGGCATTTATGGTCGCGAAATGTTTGAAACCTGGTACAAGATGGCCGCGTTGATCCAGTCTGGTCTGGATCTGACCCCGATCATCACCCATCACTTCTCAATTGATGAGTTCCAGAAAGGCTTTGATGCGATGCGCTCGGGTCAGTCAGGAAAAGTGATCCTGAGCTGGGATTAATATTAAAAGGGCTGGTTATCCAGCCCTTTTTTCTTAAAAACACCTGAACGCTGCGAAGGCGTTGCCATATAGTTAGTCACTTCGCAGGATTTTATCTTGCTGCTCATCTTCCGCTTAATTTGCGTTAGCGTTAATTCCGTTGGAGGAGGATGTTTTCCCCCAACCTTGCCACTGATGCTGGAAGTAAGTGACGACGGTGCTCTGGCGAATACTTTCACTCAATACGTTAAAGAACTGGTCGGCATAGACCGGCGCTAACGGTTGCTTCGGTTTACACAGCTTCACGCCACGGAACGGGTTGCGCGGTGCGTTGGGTTCGCTGTTGCCCGGTGGCGTCAGGTTCGGTGTGGAAGTATCCACCTGGGGTTCGTTGAGCAAGGTGCTTGGGCGCACCAACGTGATGTCGGCCGGTAGGTTATAGACCATCTGTTGCAACACGCGCACCGTTGATGGGTGGGGGTGTCCGATAGCAATGGCGGAACCATTACGGCGAGCTAACTCAATGGCACGATTAAACTGATGGCGGATGTCCGCTTCGTTTTGCGAGTCATCAAGGAACACTTTGCGTTTAATCACTTTCACGCCCGTTCCGGATGCGGCCCGCATTGCCTGGCTGTTGCCGATAGTCATGCTGTCGAGGAAATAGAGATCGTAACGCTCCAGTGCCTGCATCACTTTTTGCATACCAAACAGGCTGGAGGTCATCGCGCTGCCCATATGGTTGTTAAGCCCAACGGCGTACGGTACTTTGTCGACGGCATCGCGGATAATCCGCTCAATGTCGGCGCTGTTCATTTCCGGGCGTAGGGTGTCTTTCTCCAGCGGCTGCTTACTTAATGGTGCCATCGGCAGATGGATCAGGACTTCGTGGCCGCTATTGTGTGCTTTGGTTGCCATTTCACGCGCATGCGGCGCATTGGGCAGCACGGCGACAGAGATGTTGGAAGGCATCGCCAGCACCTGGTTTTCATTGTGCGGGCGATAGCCGAAATCATCGATGACGATGGCAAGTTTGCCAGCAAAAACAGGGGTTGCGAACGCCAGCAGGCTGACCAGTGAGAGCATGATACGGCGAAACTGAGGCAAAACTTATCTTCCCAACCACGGCTGTGGATTGACGGCCTGACCCTGGCGACGAATTTCGAAATAGAGCGCTGGTCGACCCTGACCACCGCTGCTGCCAACCAGCGCAATAGGCTGGCCTGCGCGCACTTGTGTACCGACACTGACCAACGCACTCTGGTTGTAACCGTAAAGGCTCATGTCGCCTTTGCCGTGTTCTACAACAACAACCAGACCGTAACCTTGTAACCAGTCCGCCAGAATGACCCGGCCATCCGCAATGGCTTTCACTTCAGTGCCTTCAGACGCACCGATAACCATCCCCTTCCACCGTAGCTCACCCTGCAGTTGTTCGCCATAACGGTGTAGCGTTGGACCGCGTACTGGCCAGAATGCCTGGCCGCGAGGCGCACCCAGACCGCCGGTACGTGATATCAGTGATTTTTCGCTTTCGGTAGGTTTATAGGTCGTGCCTTTGCGAGTCGCTTCCTGTTGGCGATTACGCACAGCTTGCGCTTCGTTGGCTTCACGTTCAGCCCGCGCTTTTGCTGCGGCTTCTGCCCGTGCAAGGCTGTTGCGCAGGCGGGATTCGTTAGCGCGCATTTCGCTCAGCTGCTGTTGGCCTTGCTGAATCGATGATTCCAGACCGGAGAGCGTTTTTTGGCGCTCATTACGCGCCTGTTCCAGTTTGGCCTGTTGGGCGCGCTGTTCGTACAGCAGCGTCTGCTGCTGGCTTTGCTTCTCTTCCAGCTCGGCCTTTTGCGAGGCCACTTCTTCACGGGTTTGCTTCAGTTCAGCGATGGTTTCCTGACGCGCCTGGTTCAAATAACCAAAGTAGGCTTGCAGACGTTGTCCACGCTGGCTCTCTTCGCCGCTGAGAATCAACTGAATTCCGGTATGTTCGCCCTGACGAAATGCGGCATCAAGCTGCGCGGCGAGGCTGCGTTCCTGACTGGCTTTTTGTTTCTCCAGTTTGGCAATGGACGCATTCATCTCGGCGATCTGTTTATTCAACTGGGCGAGGGTATTCTGGGTTTCACGCAGTTGACGGGCGGCGGCAGAAATGGCTTCTTCCTGGGCTTTTAACTGCGCAAGCAGGCTTGAGCGCTGCTGCTGTTGCTGACGTACGGCGCGTTCTTTCGCGGCGATGTCAGCCTGGATGGATTTGAGTTGGTCACGCTCATCTGCGTGTGCGGAAAAGGCGCACAACAATACGCCAGCGCTAATAACGCTGGCGTAGATCAGGGGCCTGACTGAAAACCTTTGCAGTTTCACGGCCCATGTAATGGAATTCAACGCCTTTCCCCTCATGGGGAGGGATTATTCCACGATGAACAGCGGCTTACCAGTCATCTCTTGCGGGATTTCCATACCCATCAGCGTCAGCATGGTCGGCGCGATATCGGAAAGTTTACCGCCTTCTACTGCTTTCACGTTTTTAGCACCGACATAAATCAGCGGAACAGGCAGGTTGGTATGCGCTGTATGCGCCTGACCCGTCGCCGGATCGCGCATTTGTTCAGCGTTGCCGTGGTCAGCGGTGATCAGCAACTGGCCGCCAACGGATTCAACGGCTTTGGTCACTTGCTCAACGCAGTGATCCAGCGCTTCAACCGCTTTAACCGCCGCGTCCATCACACCGGTGTGACCCACCATATCGCCGTTCGGATAGTTACAGATGATGGTGTCGTATTTACCGCTCTCAATGGCGGCAACCAGTTTTTCGGTCAGCTCTGCGGAGCTCATTTCTGGCTGCAGATCGTAGGTTGCCACTTTCGGTGAGTTGATCAGAATGCGATCTTCACCGTTGAACGGCTCTTCTACGCCGCCGTTGAAGAAGAATGTCACGTGCGCATATTTCTCGGTTTCAGAGATACGCAGCTGAGTTTTGTCGTTCTTCGCCATCCACTCGCCGAGGGTGTTCGCCAGCGATGCGGGCGGGTAAGCCACTGCGGTTTTGATGTCGGCTGCATATTCGGTCAGCATCACGAAGTTCAGATTGACCACTTTCTTACGGGCGAAACCGTCGAAGTCAGCGTTAACAAATGCACGGGTAATTTCGCGGGCACGGTCAGCACGGAAGTTCATGAAAATCAACGTATCGCCATCTTCCATCGCTGCGTCGGGCTGGCCTTCTGCACGAATCACGGTGGCTTTCACGAATTCGTCGTTTTCGTCACGCGCATAGGCGGCCTGCAGGCCTGCAACAGCGGTGTCGGTCTGGAATTCGCCCTGCGCCAATGTCATCAGGTCATACGCTTGTTCAACGCGATCCCAACGGTTGTCGCGGTCCATTGCATAGTAACGACCGATGATGGACGCTACGCGCCCTTTGCCCAGCGCGGCAAATTTGTCTTCGAATTTTTTCAGCGAGGATTCAGCGCTGCGCGGCGGGGTATCACGACCATCGAGGAAGGCGTGCAGGTAGATTTTCTCTGCGCCACGCTCGGCGGCCATTTCCACCATCGCCAGGATGTGATCTTCGTGGCTGTGTACGCCGCCCGCAGACAGCAGACCCATGATGTGCACCGCTTTACCGGTATTTTTCGCTTGATCAACGGCAGCGGTCAGCGTTGGGTTCGCAAAGAACGTGCGTTCTTTGATTTCAACGTCCAGGCGAGTCAGATCCTGATACACGATGCGGCCCGCGCCCAGGTTGACGTGACCCACTTCGGAGTTACCCATCTGGCGGTCAGGCAGACCCACTTCCAGACCGGAAGCATCGATCAGGGTATGCGGACGTTTTGCCCACAGAGCATCCATTACTGGGGTTTTGGCATTAAAAATGGCGTTATCCTGGCTGTCTTCGCGATAGCCATAGCCATCCAGGATCACCAGTACCATAGGTTTTTTAGAAACCGACATTGCGACAACCTCATACTCAAGAGACAAAAATAATTGCGTAATTTTACTACAGCTGAATCGATAAAATAGCCTCAGAAGATCAAAGAATGAAGTAGAGCGGTCTGAGGATGGCGCGGATTTACGGTTTTTTTTCCGTAGCACCCCGCAAAAATGCAATCCATTGCACGCTCTGGCTGTATTTGCGACAACGCGCAGGTATACTTCTTCCCTGGTTTTTTTAATCACTGAGTCGGGAGTTGTTACCCCCCATGCAAGAAATTATGCAATTTGTTGGCCGCCATCCTGTTCTAAGTATCGCCTGGATTGCGTTACTGGTGGCGGTATTATTCACCACGTTCAAAGGCCTGACCTCGAAAGTGAAGGTAATTACACGCGGCGAAGCGACACGTCTTATCAATAAAGAAGATGCCGTTGTTGTGGATTTACGTCAGCGCGACGACTTCCGCAAAGGCCATATCGCGGGCTCCACTAACCTGCTGCCAAGCGAAATCAAAGCCAACAACGTCGGCGAGCTTGAGAAGCACAAAGACAAACCGGTTATCGTGGTGGATGGCTCTGGCATGCAGTGCCAGGATTCTGCAACGGCGCTGATTAAAGCCGGTTTTGAGAACGTGTTTGTGCTGAAAGAAGGTGTTGCAGGCTGGAGTGGTGAAAACCTGCCTCTGGTACGCGGTAAGTAAGCTGTAGGTAAACAGGAGCAAAGTCATGGCCAATATTGAAATCTACACCAAAGCGACCTGCCCGTTTTGCCATCGTGCAAAAGCGCTGCTGAGCAGTAAGGGTGTGAGTTTCCAGGAACTTCCAATTGATGGCGATGCCGTTAAGCGTGAAGAGATGATCAAGCGTAGTGGTCGTACGACGGTTCCGCAGATTTTTATTGATGCGCAGCATATCGGTGGGTGTGACGACTTGTATGCGTTGGATGCGCGTGGTGGACTGGATCCCCTGCTGAGCTAACGCACGTCGTTAACATTGCATCAAGACAGTATTAAAGGACAACATTAAAGGGTTTTCTAAACATGTCAGAACAAAATAACACTGAAATGGCTTTCCAGATCCAACGTATTTATACCAAGGATGTCTCTTTCGAAGCGCCAAATGCGCCGCATGTTTTCCAGAAAGATTGGCAGCCAGAGGTTAAACTTGATCTTGATACGGCATCAACCCAACTGGCAGATGACGTGTATGAAGTTGTGCTGCGTGTCACCGTAACGGCTTCCCTGGGTGAAGAAACAGCGTTCCTGTGTGAAGTTCAGCAGGGCGGTATTTTCTCCATCAGTGGTATTGAAGGGACTCAAATGGCGCATTGCCTGGGTGCATACTGCCCGAACATTCTGTTCCCGTATGCCCGCGAATGCATCACCAGCCTGGTTTCCCGCGGTACATTCCCGCAACTGAACCTTGCGCCGGTCAACTTTGATGCGCTGTTCATGAACTATTTACAGCAGCAGACTGGCGAAGGTACTGAAGAACATCAGGATGCCTGATGAACCAAAGTAATGCTTCAATGACTGTGATCGGTGCCGGCTCGTACGGCACCGCTCTTGCCATCACGCTGGCAAGAAATGGCCACCAGGTTGTCCTGTGGGGCCATGATCCTAAACATATCGCGACCCTTGAACACGATCGTTGCAATGTCGCGTTCCTCCCTGATGTGCCTTTTCCTGACTCGCTTCTCCTGGAAAGTGACTTAGCCACTGCGCTGGCGGCCAGCCGTAATATTCTGGTCGTGGTGCCGAGCCATGTCTTTGGCGAAGTGCTGCGTCAGATCAAACCGTTGATGCGCCCGGATGCGCGCCTTGTATGGGCGACAAAAGGTCTGGAAGCGGAGACGGGACGCCTGTTGCAGGATGTCGCGCGCGAAGCGTTAGGACCGGAAATTCCACTTGCAGTGATCTCTGGCCCAACGTTTGCCAAAGAGCTGGCCGCAGGTTTACCAACGGCGATTTCCCTGGCCTCAACGGATGACACGTTTGCTGACGATCTGCAGCAATTGCTGCACTGCGGTAAAAGTTTCCGTGTCTACAACAACCCGGATTTCATTGGCGTACAGCTTGGCGGCGCGGTGAAAAACGTCATTGCGATTGGCGCGGGAATGTCCGACGGTATCGGTTTTGGCGCCAATGCGCGTACTGCGCTTATCACCCGTGGGCTGACCGAAATGTCACGTTTGGGGGCCGCTCTGGGCGCCGATCCGACCACCTTTATGGGGATGGCTGGGTTAGGCGATCTGGTACTGACCTGTACTGACAACCAGTCGCGTAACCGCCGCTTTGGCATGATGCTCGGACAGGGCATGGATGTTCAGGGTGCGCAGGACAAGATTGGCCAGGTGGTTGAAGGCTATCGCAATACGAAAGAAGTTCGTGAATTGGCGCACCGTTTTGGTGTCGAAATGCCAATAACCGAGGAAATTTATCAAGTATTGTATTGCGGAAAAAACGCGCGCGAGGCAGCATTGACGTTATTAGGTCGCGCACGCAAGGATGAGCTGAGCCGCCACTAGCCGCAAGGATCTGTCATCACAAAATGACCCGGCCCGCGAAGAACGGGCCGGTCGTTAGCCTCAATACCTGGAGTCTGCAATGCCGTGCGAAGAACTGGATATCGTCTGGAACAATATTAAAGCCGAAGCCCGTCAACTTGCGGACTGTGAGCCGATGCTGGCCAGTTTTTACCACGCCACGCTACTCAAGCATGAGAATCTGGGCAGTGCGCTCAGTTATATGCTGGCGAATAAACTGGCTTCGCCCATCATGCCCGCGATAGCCATACGTGAAGTGGTGGAAGAAGCCTACGCGGCAGACCCGGAAATGATCGCCTCGGCGGCCTGCGATATTCAGGCGGTGCGCACTCGCGACCCGGCGGTCGATAAATACTCAACCCCGCTTTTGTACCTGAAGGGTTTTCACGCCCTGCAGGCGTACCGTATTGGCCACTGGCTGTGGAATGAAGGTCGGCGAGCGCTGGCGATTTTCTTGCAAAATCAGGTATCAGTGAGCTTCCAGGTCGATATTCACCCGGCGGCAAAAATTGGCCGTGGGATTATGCTCGATCACGCTACCGGTATTGTGGTAGGTGAAACAGCGGTCATTGAAAACGACGTCTCCATCCTGCAATCCGTTACGCTGGGCGGGACCGGTAAATCGGGCGGCGACCGTCATCCGAAAATTCGTGAAGGCGTGATGATTGGCGCGGGGGCGAAAATCCTCGGTAATATTGAAGTCGGGCGCGGCGCGAAGATTGGCGCAGGTTCCGTCGTATTGCAGCCTGTTCCGCCGCACACCACCGCCGCAGGCGTTCCGGCACGTATTGTCGGCAAACCTGACAGCGATAAGCCGTCCATGGATATGGATCAGCATTTCAATGGGATACACCATACGTTTGAGTTCGGCGACGGTATCTGACTTTCGGGCTATCTTACTTGTCATCCTGAACCCGGGCTGTGCTCACCATCCTCACGTACTGCGTGTACGCTCCGGTGGCTGCGCGCAGTCCGTGTCCAATCTGACTGCGCCGATAACGCCCGAAAAATAAATGGCAAATGCGTTCACAGGTCGGATAAGGCGTCAGCCGCCATCCGACAAAAATCAACTACGCAATACCGCCCCAGGATACCCCAACTGTCTCCACGCTTCATACACCACCACTGACACTGCATTTGACAGGTTCATGCTGCGGCTGTCCGGCATCATTGGAATGCGAATTTTTTGTTCAGCGGGTAGGGCATCAAGAATGCTGGCGGGCAGACCTCGTGTTTCCGGACCAAACATCAAATAATCGCCATCCTGATAGCTGACTGCGCTGTGTGCCGGTGTCCCTTTGGTGGTCAGTGCAAACAGACGCTGGGGATTTTCCGCCGCCACAAAAGCGTCGTAATCGTGGTGGCGTTTTACCGCGGCGAACTCATGATAATCCAGTCCTGCGCGGCGCAAGCGCTTGTCATCCCATGTGAACCCCATCGGTTCAATAATGTGCAGACGAAAGCCGGTATTGGCGCAAAGACGAATGATGTTGCCCGTATTTGGCGGGATTTCTGGTTCGAATAGAACGATGTTTAGCATACTGCCCCCTTGAGTGCGGGGGGCAGAATAGCAGAAATCACGAGTATTATGCGACGGTCAGACGTTGTAGCTTGTAGCGTTGCAACTTATAAAGCGTGGCGGCAGCGGCCACGAGCGCTGGCAGGCTGAGAAACATCAGAATACTGTCGGCCTGCCATTGCAGAGAGAGTAACTGAGCGCTGGTCATGGTCCCAGCCACGCCGCCAAAGCGTCCGACCCCCTGCATCCATGCGATACCCGTTGCGCGGCAGTGGGTAGGATAGAACGTTGCCGCCAGTGTCTGCAGGCCGGATTGCGCGCCATTCATGGTGATCCCCATCAGGAAGATCAGCGCCCCAAACAGGATGATGTGGTTGTTTTCAAACCCGAGCGCAAGGGCGAACAGCATGGTCAGGATAAAACCGGTGGTGACCACTTTGTGCGCTTCCCAGCGGTCCATCATCCAGCCTGCCAACAGGATCCCTGCCGTACCGCCGAAGGTGAACAGCGAGGTGAGCCACGCCGATTCCGCGAGAGGGTAACCCATTCCCAGCATCAGCGTCGGCATCCAGCTCAGTAACACGTAGTAGATAACCAGCCCCATAAAGTAGGTCGTCCAGAGCATCAGCGTACCGGGTAGCCAGGGCATGCTGAACAGTTGCGCCACGCTGCCCTTTTTGTCTGCAGTGCGTTCTTCATCCAGATAAAATTGGGTGACCTGCTCAAGATTGCCCGTGATGAAACGCTGGGCGACACGTCTGATTTGCGCGATGTCTTTACCACGATGTACCAGATATTTGACCGACTCCGGCAGGAATAGCACCAGTAATACGGTTAAGACCAGCGGGGCGATCGCACCCGCCAGCAGCACGCTGTGCCAGCCGTAATGGGGGATAAGCCAGGAAGAGATTGCTCCGCCGCCCGCCGCGCCGAGAGGAAAACCGCAGTACATAGCGTTAATCGTCATCGAACGGCAACGCTTTGGCGCAAACTCTGACACTAACGTAATGGCGTTAGGCATCGCGGCACCCAGCCCGAGCCCGGTGAGGAACCGCCAGAGCGTCAGCATATTCAGCGATTGCGCATACGCGGTGCCCAGACTGGCAAGGCCAAAAAACAGACAGGAAAAGACCAGCACGCGCTTACGCCCCATGCGATCTGACATTGGCCCAGCAACCAGCGCCCCGAGTGACAGCCCCAGCAGCGCAGCGCTTAATACCGGCCCGAGATCCTGCTTCTGAATCCCCCAGTCGGCAGAGAGCGTGGGAGCAATATAGCCCATCGCCGCCGTATCGAATCCATCGATGGCCAGAACCAGAAATCCCAATACGATAATCACCCAGTGAAAGCGCGAAAAAGGAGTGTCATCTATCGCCTGCTGGATATTCACTTTGCCGGAATACACCATGTAACCCTCGCCCGTTGTGATGTTGGATGTGTGTGAATTGCTCTTGTATTTGCTTGTATATACATTTGCGATCGCACAAAAAATTGTCAAATTAATTTGGTGTAAATGTTAACCAATCGTTATTTTTGAATTAAAAATGGCCGGACTGAAAATCAGACCGGCCATTTGGGAACAGAGGATGTTAAGAGGGGCTGAGTTACGCGGCGTCACCACGGGTTAGTGACGTCAGCGCGGCAGGCAGGCTTTTTCCGAGCTCCTGCACCAGAGAATCGCGGCTGATTTCGCTAATCGTTTTTGCGCCGGTCAGCGTCATTGCTACTTTCATCTCTTTTTCGATCAGATTCAGTAAGTTGGCCACGCCCGCTTGTCCTGCCGTGGCCAGCGCGTATAGATACGCGCGCCCCAGCAGCACGGTATCAGCCCCCAGAGCGACCATGCGTACGACGTCCAGGCCGTTACGGATACCGCTGTCGGCCAGAATAGCGATATCGCCTTTAACGGCATCGGCAATGGCGGGCAGGGCGCGCGCGGAGGAGAGCACGCCATCGAGCTGACGACCGCCGTGGTTAGACACCACGATACCATCGGCACCGAAGCGCACCGCGTCGCGGGCATCTTCCGGATCGAGGATCCCTTTGATCACCATCGGGCCGTCCCAGAACTCACGGATCCACTCGAGGTCTTTCCAGGAGATAGAGGGATCGAAGTTGTTCGCCAGCCAGCCAATGTAATCTTCCAGTCCGGTCGGTTTTCCCAGATAGGTGGAAATGTTGCCTAAATCGTGCGGGCGACCGTTCAGGCCGACATCCCACGCCCATTGCGGATGGGTTACTGCCTGCCAGTAGCGGCGCAGTGCGGCATTCGGGCCGCTCATGCCTGAGTGAGCGTCACGGTAGCGTGCCCCCGGCGTTGGCATATCGACGGTAAAGACGAGGGTTGAGCAGCCTGCTGCCTTCGCGCGTTCCAGCGCGTTGCGCATAAAGCCACGGTCGCGCAGCACGTAAAGCTGAAACCACATCGGACGTTTGATGGTCGGCGCCACTTCTTCAATCGGGCAGACGGAAACGGTGGAAAGCGTAAACGGAATGCCGTGGGCATCAGCGGCGGCGGCGGCCTGCACTTCACCACGACGGGCGTACATACCGCACAACCCAACCGGGGCTAAGGCAACCGGCATCGACAGCTTTTCGTTAAACAGCGTGGTTTCCAGGCTTAAGTCAGACATGTTTTTCAGGACTCGCTGGCGAAGTGCCACCTCAGACAAATCTTCCACGTTGCGGCGCAGGGTGTGTTCCGCGTAGGCGCCGCCGTCAATATAGTGGAACAAGAAGGGGGGCAGAATGCGCTGGGCTGCGGCGCGATAATCGCTGGCTGCTGAAATAATCATGCTTTGTTCTCCCTGGAAATATCATTATGGTCTCCGGGCAGGCGGGTGATTCGCGCCTGGCGGGCCTGGTCTTCATCAAATCGTTTAATCGTGGTGTGGACAAAACCTAAGTGGGCCATCATCGCCTGACGAGCGCCTTCCGCGTCGCCTGCCACAATGGCGTCGAGAATGGCCTGATGCTGCTCTGTCAGACGAGCAAACACTGGCGGAACCAGATACATACGCTGGCGGCTCTGTTTCACCGAAGAGTGCAGTACATCGAAGAAACCTCGCATGGTCTGCAGCAGCACCACGTTGTGTGAGGCTTCGGCAATGGCGAGATGAAAGCGAACATCCGCCTGTGAGGCGATATCCGGGTCTTCACTCAGTGTGGCTTCAAAGCAGAGCTTAATTTTTTCTTTATCGATCTCAGTGGCGCGCATCGCGGCGTGCCAGGCGGTACTGGCCTCGATAGCGTGGCGGGCTTCCAGGATATCAAAACTGTAATCCGGGTCGTCTGCCATCAGGGTCTTCAGTGGCTGAACGATATTTTGTTCAGACCAGGATTCATGCTGCCAGCGGACAAATGTCCCACCGCCGCGACGGCTCAGCAGCACGCCCTCGCTCACCAGTTTTGCCAGCGCTTCGCGCAAGGAATTGCGCGACACGCCAAGCTGTACGGCCAGCTGGCGCTCAGCGGGCAATTTCATGCCCGCTTCCAGCTGTTGTTCTTCAATCAGCGCCCGCACACGAGAAGCGACCTCGTCCGACAGGCGTCTGGGCATCACAATCATGGAATCATCCAGGTCAGGACATAGGCCTGAAGCGTGGTGATCACGCCCACCATACAGGTGAAAATCAGGCTGTGTTTAACGGTAAAACGGAACAGATCCGACTCTTTGCCGACCAGCCCGACCGCCGCACAGGCGATGGCGATGGACTGCGGCGAAATCATCTTGCCGGTAACGCCCCCGGTGGTATTGGCGGCTACCATCAGCACATCAGAGACACCGATTTGCTGAGCGGCAGTCGCCTGTAGAGCGGCAAACAACGCGTTCGAAGAGGTATCTGATCCGGTCAGGAATACACCCAGCCAACCAAGGAACGGTGAGAAGAAGGTAAAAGCGCTGCCCGTGTGCGCCAGTGCCAATGCCAGTGTCGAGGAAAGGCCGGAATAGTTCGAGATAAAGGCGAACGCCAGCACCATCCCGATGGAGTAAATCGGCAGCGCCAGATCTTTCAGGGTACTGCCGAAAGTCTGGATGGCGGCAGACGGCTTCATTTTCAGCCAGACAACTGACAGTAATGCGGCAAACAGAATGGCGGTACCGGTGGCCGAGAACCAGTCGAACTTGTAGACCGCAGCGTAGGCGGTGGCTTCGTGTACCACCGGCGGCATACGGGCGACCAGTTTGTCGAGATATGGAACCGGAATGTTAACCACCCAGTGGTACATTGCGCCACCCGGCGCAAACAGCGCCTTAAACGGTGGGATACTCCAGAGAGTCACGGTCGCCGTCAGGAACAGGAACGGTGACCAGGCGCGAACCACTTGCCCCGCGGTGTAGTTTGTACGGGCCAGGGTCTGATCAACCTGTGACGCGCCCATATCGCCAAAGCGGAAGATGCGTACCGGCTGCCAGCGTTTCAGGAACAGGGTCAGACACACCAGAGAAACCAGTGACGAGATGATGTCAGGCAGCTCCGGTCCAATAAAGTTAGAGCTCAGATACTGGGCGATGGCAAACGAACCGCCAGCCACCATGACTGCAGGCCAGGTTTCCTTCACGCCGCGCCAGCCGTCCATAATCGCCATGATCCAGAACAGCACGATAATCGTCAGGAACGGCAGTTGGCGGCCCACCATCTGGCCAATTTCAAAGCTGTCCAGCCCGGTGACCTGACCGGCAACCAGAATAGGGATACCCATTGCGCCAAACGCCACAGGCGCGGTGTTCACTATCAGGCACAGTCCCGCTGCGTACAGCGGATTAAAACCCAGGCCGACAAGCAGCGCGGCAGTAATCGCTACCGGAGCGCCAAAACCTGCCGCCCCCTCAAGAAATGCACCGAAGCAGAACCCGACAATCAGCATCTGCAAACGCTGGTCAGGGGAGATCGACAATATCGATGATCGGATGATGTCGAACTGGCCTGTTTTCACCGAGATTTTATAGACGAATACCGCGGCAATAATTATCCAGGCAATTGGCCACAGCCCGTAGAAGAAGCCGTATACCACGGAGGCCAGCGCATGATCGACAGGCATTTTGTAGAACAGCAGCGCCACGGTAAGCGCAATAACCACCGTCCACGAGGCGGCAACATAGCCTTTCAGCTTGAGTTTAATCAGCGCGAAGAAAAAGAACAGAATGGGGAGCGATGCTACCAGACTGGAAAGCCAGATATTCCCGGCCGGATCGTAGTTTTGTTGCCAGAGATTCATTGCAGGTCTCCTGAGGGCCACGCACACAATGCAATGAGTCTGTGCTCATCTCTAAGTCACATTCTGTGTAAAAGTGGTCCTGCCAATATTGTTGTGTAGGGATAATGACAATGAATGGTTAACTAAATGTTATTTATTGGCAACGTTAGTGTAATGAAATTTTGGGGAAGTGTGAACCACTGAGCGGATTGGGCGGGAATTGGTAGGGCCAATCGGAGGGGCCGGGTAAGCATGGCTGCTACCCGGCTGAAGATCAGAATTCGGTCTTCGCGAAACCGGTCATCTCTTGCAGGTCCATTTCGCGACCTAACGCTGTCATCGGGTGTACGACCACCAGACCACGGACGCTTTTCTTCAGTTTGCCCATGTCAGCTTGTTCTTTTTTGGTAATCGCACGACGAAATGGCAGGTTCATCAATTTCTGTGCTTCTTTACTCAGCTTTTGACTGTGAACGTCGCGCAGACGCGCAATTTCAGCTTCCAGGGTTGTTTTTTCTTGTTCCAGTTCGGCGTACTTCTCGGCACCCTCGACAAGGGAGAGATCGGCCTGCTGGTGGCGGATGGCATCCAGGCGATCGCTGAGGCGTTTAATTTCGTTTTTTTCAATTTCTTTCATGGGATAGCTTCTGATGGAAATAGGATGAATATCTTATAGTATGCCCGCAGAGCGGTATTATTCACAACTAATGGGATAAAAATAATGAAACATGGTAAGTATTACGATGCTAATTATTTTTCGTAGTGGACTGATTAAATAAGATTTTTAGATTAAAAGGGGAGGATGTGAAGATTAATTAATCGGTTTACGATTAAGCACGTTTTCCTCAATCTCATTATTCATCTGATCCTAAACTGTAATAGGCAACCGCGTCTCTGAAACGCGGAGAATTCATGGAGGGTTTATCATGGGAAAAATCGGTGAGAATGCATCAGTTCTTATTGATAAGACTGTAGATTTCATGGCTTCAAGTCAGGCTTTCCGGGAATATCTGAATAAAACGCCGCCGCGTAATGTTGTCCCTACTGAGATACCGCAAGCGAATGTGGAGATGTATCTGCAGCGGCTGGAATATTATCGACAGATATACAGGCCAAAGCAGGACGAAAATCAGTAGGTCTGCGCCGGGCTATTTCTGAAATGCTTTTTTTAAGCTGATTTTGGAAATCAGCTCGGTCAGAGAAAGCACCATGGTTGAGCGCACTGCTTGTTGGTAGCGCTGAATTTGCATGGCATACAAACTGGGGTCAGTGGTGTCGAAATGCGGCGGCGGCGGAAGCGCCATCACGCAGTGTAGCTCACCAAATGGCCCGAGGATTTCGTCGTCCGTAAATGCGTACTCACTGCCGTCGTGATTCAGCTCTTCACGCAGCGCCATCAATAGCTCAGCATCTTCATATTCCGGACGGCTGAGAACACCTAAGCCATAGATGAGCTTCAGACGCACAGAAAGATCGCCCAGCGGTCCGTCGCCGTCGAGCAACGGTTCTACAGCATATTTCACCGCGTAATCGTCTTTGCGGAATACCTGGAGTACCAGAATATTCACCGCCTCGGTGAGTAGATCCACGGCGGTGATCAGGAAACTCCGTACGGTTTTGCCAGCATTCAGACGTTCAAGCACACGGTTTTCAAAGGCCTGGGTTTGTTCCATTATTGGCTGCATATCTGACAATCTATTATTCAGGCGCAGGATGCCCTGCGCCTGGTACGGCATCATAATTACTTTGCGTTATACGCGTTAACCGCCTCGGCAACGACATCGCTATTCGCATCCAGTCCGGAAACCTGTGCCAGCGCCGCCTGCGGGCCTTTCTCTTCAATCAGTGCAGCCAGTTCCTGAGCCTGTGGGTCTTCATCGCTGCGATAGTGCATCGCGCCGGCAATCCCTTTGACCAGATTGGCGTGCGGCAGCGCATATTCCAGCGTTCCGAGCAGCGGTTTGATCAGACGATCGCCCGCGCTCAGTTTACGCAGCGGCTGACGTCCCACACGCTCAACGTCATCTTTCAGATACGGGTTTTCAAAGCGACCGAGGATTTTCTGAATGTATGCTGCGTGTTTATCCGCATCAAAGCCGTAGCGTTTGATCAGCACCGCGCCGCTCTCTTCCATCGCGCCTTTTACCACCGCACGGATTTTCTCATCGAGAATCGCGTCACGGATGGTCTGATGACCTGCCAATTTTCCGAGGTACGCGGTTATAGCATGCCCGGTGTTCAGCGTGAAGAGTTTACGTTCGACAAATGCCATCAGGTTATCAGTTAATTCCATACCTGGGATGTTCGGCAGTTCGCCTTTGAACTGGGTCTTGTCGACAATCCATTCGCTGAAGGTTTCTACAGTCACTTCCAGCGGATCGTTGGTGGCCGAAGCCGAAGGCGGAACAATACGGTCTACGGCGGAATCCACAAAGCCCACATGTTGCTCAACCCAGGCTTTATCTTCCTCTGGCAGCGCATTCATCACATGGCCTTTCAGTTGGGTGGTGCCACGCACCATGTTTTCGCAGGCGATGATATTCAGCGGGGTTTCGATGCCCTGCGCTTTGCGTTTCACCAGACCTTTGGCAACCGCCGGCGCAATACGCTCCAGTACCACCGGCCCAACTGCAGTGGTCACGATATCGACGTGCGCGATCAGATCAATGACCTCGTCACCAATGCTGCTTACGGCATTCACGTTGGAAACGGTTTCGACCTGCTCATTTTCACCCACAACATGAACCTGATAGCTATGACGGGCATTCAGGGCGTCGAGCACCACCTGATTTACATCCGCGAAAGTCAGTTGTATCCCCGCGTCGGCCAGCAGTTTGCCGATAAAGCCACGACCGATATTACCTGCGCCAAAATGTAATGCTTTCATAGTGTTAACCTTCATTAATGTTTTTACCCGAGAGGGCTGGGGTGAGGGACAGCAAAACTTTCCCCCTCACCCTAACCCTCTCCCGTTACGGGAGAGAGTAGGACGTAGACCCGATTAACGTTAGCGTCATCGGGCTACGCGACTTACTTACAACCTGCCAGCAGTTCCAGGACTTCATCCACGCTGGTGGTGTGCGCCAGACGTTCGATCACGGATTCATCATCCAGTGCGTTGGTCAGGCTGGTAATGACCTGGATGTGCTCGTTGTTGCGTGCGGCGATACCAATCACCAGACGGGCAATGTCGTCTTCTTCTTCGCCAAAGCGAACGCCTTCCGGGTACTGGCAGAATACCACTCCCGTTTTCAGCACGCGGTCTTTGGCTTCAACAGTGCCGTGTGGAACTGCGATAGACTCGCCCAGATAGGTCGGGGTCAGCTTTTCGCGTTCAAGCATTGCATCAACATATTCCGGCTCTACGTAGCCGCCTTTTACCAGTTGCTCACCGGCAAAGAGAATCGCTTCTTCTTTCGTCGCCGCTTTGCGACCCAGGAAGATGTTTTCCGCACCCAGCTTGAACAGGTTGTTGTCGCCTTCGTCAAAGCTATCTTTCAGATGATCGCGAACTTTCTCTTCGTTGACGTTGTGGCGCTGTGCTGCAACCAGACGCTCGGTCAGGCTGGAGTACAGGCCGCTGTCCAGGAAGTTAGTCAGCGAAATATGCTGCGCCTGAGGCACCTGGCGCATTGCACGCTCGGTCAGATCGCGGTGGGTGATCACCAGATCCACATCTGGCGGCAGGCTGTTGATTGCGCTGTTGGTGACAGAGATGTGGCTCAACCCTGCATCCTGCACTTTTTTACGCAGTACACCGGCGCCCATGGCGCTGGAGCCCATACCGGCATCGCAGGCAACGATGATTTTACGCACGTGGCTCAGGTCGTTGGTGACATCACCTGCGGTCAGCGCAGATGCACCTTTAGACTCAGCTTTCATGTCGTGCATACGGCGGGTTGCCGCGTCGATATCGTCCTCTTCCTCTTTCACTTTGCTGGTTTTCAGCAGAATGGCAGAGACAACGAAGGAGACCGCCATCGCCGCACAGATTGCTGCGATGTTCGCGAAGTAGGCGCCTTTTGGCGTCATCGCCAGTACCGCCAGAATGGAACCCGGAGAGGCCGGAGAAACCAGACCGCCGTTGAGAATGGTCAGTGTGAACACACCCGTCATACCGCCAAGGATAACGGCGAGGATCAGACGTGGGTTCATCAGCACGTACGGGAAGTAAATTTCGTGAATACCACCCAGGAAGTGGATGATTGCCGCACCGCCAGCTGACTGCTTAGCGCTGCCGCGACCGAAGAACATGTATGCCAGTAGAACGCCCATCCCCGGACCCGGGTTCGCTTCAATCAGGAAGAAGATGGATTTGCCCATCTCATGGGACTGTTGAATGCCCAGAGGTGAGAAGATACCGTGGTTGATGGCGTTGTTGAGGAACAGGATTTTCGCCGGTTCAACGAAGATAGAGGCCAGCGGCAGCATGTCATGGACAACCATGAAGTTAACGCCAGCAGCCAGAATTTTGGACAGTGCTTCAACCAGCGGACCAATGCCGAGGAACGCCAGAATGGCGAGGATCATACCGATGATGCCAGCGGAGAAGTTATTCACCAGCATCTCAAAACCGGACTTGATCTTACCGTCTACCCAGCTATCGAAATGTTTGATTGCCCAGCCACCCAGCGGACCTGCGATCATCGCGCCGAGGAACATTGGCATATCCGCACCAACGATAACCCCCATCGTGGTGATTGCGCCCACCACACCACCGCGATCGCCACCGACCAGACGGCCGCCGGTATAACCTATCAGTAACGGCAACAGGTAGGTGATCATCGGTCCAACAAGCTTCGCCAGCGTTTCGTTCGGCAACCACCCTGTTGGAATGAATAATGCGGTGATAATACCCCACGCGATAAACGCGCCGATATTTGGCATCACCATGTTGCTGAGGAATCGACCAAAGCTTTGCACTTTGATCTTAATATCGGATGACATAAAAACACCCCTTCTTATGTTGCTGTCGCGCAGGCCGGAAGCCCGAGGATTATTGTTAATGTGGCGGCAGAGGTAGCCGGACCCTGTAGATACTGCGAAATCTGGCACTGAATCGTTCAACTGTCCAGTCGACGACCTGTTGTGTGATTTTTGTCACATAAATATAGGGGGTGGAGCGGTATTTGATGTGATATTGATCACGATAAGACTGTGTAAAAAAACAACAAAACGACCGAAGCGGCAAAAAATGGCAATTAAATGTGATGGTTGTCACCTTTATTCTTTGGAGGTTTGTTGAATTTTTGTGATGCTAGTCACAAGATATTTTCGCCATGGCGACGCATGGACGTGATCCTTCAGGGGTTCTACCCTTCACTTTAACGTCCCTGAAATTGAGCAACCTCTCACCCCGAAAATTTAGCTTTTCGTGCTATGGCGAAAATGGCAATTTCGAATTATGTTCAAAACACCAGCCATGACAGTCATCGGCTGCCTGCAATTTAAAACTCTTATTAAACGTGAACGCGAGGCAGGTATGTTTCTAAATTATTTCGCGTTGGGAGTGCTGATCTTCGTTTTCCTGGTTCTGTTTTACGGAATCATCGCGATTCACGATATCCCCTACTTGATTGCGAAAAAGCGCAATCACCCTCATGCCGACGCCATTCATACGGCAGGCTGGGTAAGCTTATTTACGCTGCATGTTATCTGGCCGTTTCTGTGGATTTGGGCAACGCTCTATCAGCCAGAACGAGGCTGGGGCATGCAATCACACGCCAGGCCGCCAGGGCAGGAGCCTGACCCCGACATTGCCGCGCTGTCAGAGCGTATTACACAGCTAGAACAAAAACTGGCCCGGGCACAAACCCCCGACGATGATTCCTCTGTGGAGCGCTAATCATGGATCTGCTGATTGTGTTGACCTACGTGGCGTTGGCGTGGGCGGTATTTAAGATTTTCAGGATCCCGGTCAATCAATGGACGTTGGCAACGGCAGCATTAGGCGGTGTATTTTTGGTGAGTGGGCTCATTCTCTTAATGAACTACAACCACCCCTACACCTTTACGGCACAGAAAGCGGTTATTTCCATCCCGATTACGCCGCAGGTCACCGGCATTGTTAGCGAAGTGACGGATAAAAATAATCAGTTGATTAAAAAGGGTGAGGTGTTGTTTAAACTCGACCCTGTTCGTTATCAGGCGCGAGTCGATCGCCTGCAGGCTGACCTGGTGACGGAAACGCATAATATACAGACGTTAAAAGCGCAACTCGCTGAAGCGCAGGCCAATACCACGCGGGTATCCGCCGAACGCGATCGGCTGTTCAAAGATTATCAGCGTTACCTGAAAGGCAGCCAGGCGAAGGTGAATCCTTTCTCTGAAAGCGACATCGATAATGCGCGGCAAAACTATCTGGCGCAGGATGCCATGGTAAAAGGCTCCGTTGCAGAACAAGCGCAAATTCAGAGTCAGTTAGACAGTATGGTCAACGGCGAGCAGTCGCAGATCGTCAGCCTGAGAGCACAACTGGCGGAAGCCAGGTATAACCTTGAACAAACGGTGATTCGCGCGCCCAGCAACGGCTATGTCACCCAGGTGCTTATTCGCCCTGGCACCTATGCGGCCGCGTTACCGTTACGCCCGGTGATGGTGTTTATCCCTGAGCAAAAACGGCAAATCGTTGCACAATTCCGCCAAAACTCATTGTTACGTCTTGAAGCGGGCGATGATGCGGAAGTGGTGTTCAACGCGCTGCCAGGGCAGGTTTTTCACGGCAAACTGAACAGCGTTTTGCCAGTGGTCCCCGGTGGCTCTTACCAGGCCCAGGGCGTATTACAGTCGCTGACGGTGGTACCGGGAACGGATGGCGTCCTCGCGCTGATTGATTTGGATCCGAACGCCGAAGTAGAAGCATTACCCGATGGTATCTATGCGCAGGTGGCTGTTTACTCTGACCATTTCGCCCACGTGTCCGTCATGCGTAAGGTATTGCTGCGCATGACCAGCTGGATGCACTATCTCTATTTGGATCACTAATGAAATGAAAGGCAGGAGTGCGATAAGCATCACCTGCCTTTTGCTCAATCCTGAGCCATACTGATATTTTTGTTGGCAAAAAGGACTGAACATGAAACTCATCGGCAGCTACACCAGCCCATTTGTACGCAAAATTTCCATTCTGTTGCTGGAAAAGGGCATCACCTTCGAATTTGTTAATGAACTCCCTTACAACGCAGAAAATAGCGTGGCGGATTATAACCCGCTGGGCAAAGTCCCCGCGCTGGTGACTGATGACGGGGAGTTCTGGTTCGATTCGCCCATCATTGCGGAATATATTGAATTGCTGGATATCGCTCCGGCCATGCTGCCGCGTGAACCGATGGCGTCACTGAAAGTTCGGCAGATTGAAGCGCTGGCGGACGGCATCATGGACGCTGGGCTGGTTTCTGTTCGTGAACAGGCGCGACCCGCAGCACAGCAATCAGAAACAGAACTGCTGCGCCAGCGGGAGAAGATCAACCGCAGCCTGGATGCGCTGGAAGGCTATCTCGCGAAGGGGACGATCACCACCGATACGGTGAACCTGGCCACTATCGCGATTGCCTGTGCGGTGGGTTATCTCAACTTCCGCCGCGTAGCGCCTGGCTGGTGTGTGGACAGGCCGCAGTTAGTCAAACTGGTCGAAGCACTCTTTAGTCGTGAAAGCTTCGCGCGCACAGAACCGCCAAAGGCTTGACGCGTATTATGTCCGCCTGAATAAACTCACGGTACAATCCCCCCCTATGTCTACCTCCCTCTCCGCACCGGAGAGGGCCACCAACAGCCAGGCTTTTTCATGACAACCGAAACGCGTTCGCTTTACAGTCAGCTTCCCGCTATTGATCGCTTATTGCGTGATAGCGCCTTTCATTCTTTGCGTGACATTCACGGGCATACCCAACTGGTGGAGCTGCTTCGCCAGATGCTCGATGAAGCCAGAGAGATGATTCGGGACGCGCAGGCATTGCCGGTATGGAGTGAAAACTGGGCGCAAGAGGCGAAAGCCCGGCTGGAAAAAGAGTCGCAAAGTGAGTTACGGCCGGTGTTCAACCTGACAGGAACGGTGCTGCACACCAATCTCGGGCGTGCGATACAGGCGCAAGAGGCGATTGACGCCGTCGCAGATGCGATGCGCTCTCCGGTAACGCTGGAGTATGACCTGGATGATGCCGGCCGCGGGCATCGCGATCGGGCGTTAGCTGACCTGTTGTGCCGCATCACCGGTGCGGAAGACGCCTGTATTGTTAATAACAACGCGGCGGCGGTGCTGCTGATGCTGGCGGCGATGGCCAGCGGCAAAGAGGTGGTCGTTTCCCGCGGTGAACTGGTCGAGATTGGCGGCGCGTTCCGCATTCCGGATGTCATGCGTCAGGCCGGGTGTACGCTGCATGAGGTGGGAACGACCAATCGGACGCATGCAGATGATTATCGCCAGGCGGTGAACGAGAACACGGGCCTGCTGATGAAAGTGCATACCAGTAACTACAGCATCGAAGGATTTACTCACTCGGTGGATGAAGCTGAACTGGCGACCATCGGGATGGAGCGGGATATTCCAGTGGTGACGGATCTGGGTAGTGGTTCACTGGTGGATCTGAGTCAGTATGGTTTGCCAAAAGAGCCGATGCCGCAGCAACTGATTGCGGCTGGCGTCAGCCTGGTGAGTTTTTCTGGCGACAAACTGCTGGGCGGACCGCAGGCCGGGATTATTGTCGGTAAGAAAGAGATGATTGCCCGTTTGCAACGTCACCCGCTGAAACGTGCACTGCGGGCGGATAAAATGACCCTCGCTGCGCTGGAAGCGACGCTGCGTCTGTACCTGCACCCGGAAGCATTAGCAGAGAAATTACCGACACTGCGGCTGTTAACCCGCAGCGAAGCGGCGATTCAGGCACAGGCACAGCGGTTACAGACGTTGATTGCCGCGCATTATGAAGGGCTGTTTGCCGTCAATGTCATGCCCTGTCTGTCGCAGATTGGCAGCGGTTCACTGCCTGTTGATCGGTTGCCCAGCGCGGCACTGACATTTACCCCGCATGATGGGCGGGGAAGCCATCTCGACGCGCTGGCGGCGCGCTGGCGTGCGCTACCTACGCCAATCATTGGCCGCATTTACGATGGCCGCTTATGGCTGGATTTGCGCTGTCTTGAAGATGAAACCCGGTTTATGGAGTTGATGTTGAAATGATTATTGCCACTGCCGGACACGTTGACCACGGTAAAACAACGTTATTACAGGCGATTACGGGTGTGAATGCCGATCGTCTGCCTGAAGAGAAAAAGCGCGGCATGACCATCGACCTGGGGTATGCCTACTGGCCGCAGGCGGATGGTCGCGTGCTTGGGTTTATTGATGTTCCAGGCCACGAGAAATTTTTGTCCAACATGCTGGCGGGGGTGGGCGGTATTGACCACGCACTGCTGGTGGTGGCTTGCGACGATGGCGTAATGGCGCAAACGCGCGAACATCTGCAGATCCTAAAACTGACGGGGAATCCGCAACTCACCGTCGCACTCACCAAAGCTGACCGGGTGGATGAGGCGCGAATTGAAGAGGTGCGTGAAGAGATCCAGACGACGCTGGCGCACTATGGTTTTTCCGGGGCTGAGCTGTTTGTGACCGCCGCCAGTGAAGGGCGCGGCATTGACACGTTGCGTGAACATCTGCAGCAATTATCGACGCGTGCCCATGCAAGTAATCAGAGTTTCCGTCTGGCCCTCGATCGCGCCTTTACGGTGAAAGGGGCGGGACTGGTGGTGACCGGGACAGCGCTCAGCGGCGAAGTCCATGTCGGCGACACGTTGTGGCTCACTGGCGTGAATAAACCGATGCGTGTACGTAGCCTGCATGCGCAAAATCAGCCGACTGAGTACGCCCATGCGGGGCAGCGTATCGCGTTAAATATCGCCGGCGACGCGGAAAAAGATCAGCTTAACCGTGGCGACTGGCTGCTCTCCGATGCGCCGCCCGAGGCATTCACCCGCGTCATTGTCTCTTTAGAACAACAGGCGCCGCTCACGCAGTGGCAGCCACTGCATATCCACCATGCCGCCAGCCATGTGACCGGGCGCGTCTCGCTGCTGGAAGGTTCGCTGGCCGAGCTGGTTTTTGATACTCCGCTCTGGCTTGCTGATAACGACCGCTTGGTATTGCGTGATATCTCCGCGCGCGCCACGTTGGCGGGAGCGCGTATTGTGATGCTCAATCCGCCGCGCCGCGGTAAACGTAAGCCCGACTATTTACAGTGGCTGTCGGCGTTGGAAAATGCGCAGGATGACAGCGCCGCGCTGGCGATTCATCTGGAGCGTGGGGCCGTCAATCTGCCCGATTTTGCGTGGGCCCGCCAACTCAATGGCGAGGGTATGCGTCAACTTATTGATCAGCCTGATTTTATTCAGGCCGGATACAGCCTGTTAAACGCCCCTGTCGCCGCCCGCTGGCAGCGTAAAATCCTCGATACGCTGGCGACCTACCATGAGCAGCATCGTGACGAACCGGGACCTGGACGCGAGCGGCTGCGACGCATGGCGCTGCCAATGGAAGACGAAGCGCTGGTACTGTTGCTGATCGAACGTATGCGGGAAAGCGGCGTTATTCATAGCCATCATGGGTGGTTGCATCTCCCCGATCACAAAGCCGGGTTCAGCGACGAGCAACAGGTCATCTGGCACAAAACCGAATCGCTGTTTGGCGATGAACCCTGGTGGGTGAGGGATCTGGCGCGGGAAACCGGAAGTGATGAACAAAACATGCGTCAGGTATTACGACAAGCTGCGCAGCAGGGGATGATCACGGCAATCGTGAAAGATCGTTATTACCGTAACGATCGGATTGTCTCTTTTGCCAATATGATCCGCGACCTGGATAGGGAAAAAGGATCAACCTGTGCGGCTGATTTCCGTGATCGACTCAATGTTGGGCGAAAACTGGCCATTCAGATTCTGGAGTATTTTGACAGGATTGGTTTTACTCGTCGCCGGGGAAATGATCACCTGTTACGGGATGCTTTATTATTTCCTGAAAAGAAATGATACGGTTAATATATGCACGACATAAATTAATACAAAAAATACATTGATTTGGATAAAGCATGTTCAGTTATTAACCGAATGTGCTTTTTTATTTTCATCATTATGAAAAAAACAACGCTGATCATATTTTGAGTAAACATTACTCCGTATGCTGCTTTTCTGATTTATTGATGAAATTAAGGATAGTTTTATGGCTGCTTCAACATTTTTTATTCCTTCCGTTAATATCATTGGCGCTGATTCACTGAAAGACGCGATGAACACAATGGCGGAATATGGATTTCGCCGCACGTTAATTGTCACGGATACCATGCTGACAAAATTAGGTATGGCGGGCGAAATTCAAAAAGCGCTGCAGGAACGTGATATTTTCAGCGTGGTTTATGATGGTACGCAGCCTAACCCAACCACTGGAAACGTTGCCGCCGGGCTGAAAATGCTTGAAGAAAATGCGTGCGACAGCGTGATTTCTCTGGGCGGCGGATCTCCGCACGACTGCGCAAAAGGTATTGCGCTGGTGGCGGCTAACGGCGGTGATATCCGTGATTATGAAGGCGTGGACCGCTCTGCGAAACCACAGCTGCCTATGATTGCCATTAACACCACGGCAGGAACTGCATCGGAAATGACCCGCTTCTGCATCATCACCGACGAAGCGCGCCACATTAAAATGGCGATTGTGGATAAACACGTCACCCCGCTTCTCTCCGTGAACGACTCTTCGCTGATGGTCGGTATGCCGAAATCGCTGACCGCCGCGACCGGCATGGATGCGTTGACCCACGCGATTGAAGCGTACGTTTCTATTGCCGCCACGCCGATTACCGATGCATGCGCTCTGAAAGCCGTCACCATGATTGCCGAGAATCTGCCGACTGCGGTTGAAGATGGCAGCAACGCGCAGGCGCGTGAAGCGATGGCCTATGCGCAGTTCCTGGCGGGAATGGCGTTTAACAACGCATCTCTTGGCTATGTCCATGCGATGGCGCACCAGCTCGGCGGTTTCTACAACCTGCCGCATGGCGTGTGTAACGCCGTATTGCTGCCGCACGTTCAGGTATTTAACAGCCAGGTTGCGGCAGGACGTCTGCGTGATTGCGCGGCGGCGATGGGCGTGAACGTGGCTGGTATGAGCGACGCGGAAGGCGCGCAAGCCTGTATCGCCGCGATTCGTGAACTGGCGCAGCAGGTGAACATCCCGGCGGGTCTGCGGGATCTGAACGTGAAAGAAGAAGACTTTCCGGTACTGGCGACCAATGCGCTGAAAGATGCTTGCGGTCTGACCAACCCGATCCAGGCGACCCACGAGGAGATCATGGCGATTTATCGTGCTGCCATGTAATTCGTGATACTTGTCGTAAAGCATGAAAAGGCTGGCGAAGATTTCGCCAGCCACGTCTACCCTTGTAGTACCTCTACAGCTAAGGAGACGTTCATGACCAATAATCCCCCTTCAACACGTATCCAGCCCGGCGAATATGGTTATCCTCTGAAGTTAAAAGCCCGCTACGACAACTTTATCGGTGGCGACTGGGTTGCGCCTGCAGACGGTGAGTACTATCAGAACCTGACGCCTGTGACCGGGCAACTGCTGTGTGAAGTGGCCTCTTCCGGCAAAAAAGATATCGATCTGGCACTTGATGCTGCCCATAAGATAAAAGACAAATGGGCGCATACCTCAGTGCAGGATCGCGCTGCCATTCTGTTCAAAATTGCCGATCGTATGGAGCAAAATCTGGAGCTGCTGGCAACGGCGGAAACCTGGGACAACGGCAAACCGATTCGTGAAACCAGCGCTGCCGACGTGCCGCTGGCGATCGATCATTTCCGCTATTTTGCCTCGTGCATCCGTGCGCAGGAAGGCGGTATCAGTGAAGTGGACAGCGACACGGTCGCTTACCATTTCCATGAACCGCTTGGCGTGGTGGGACAAATCATCCCGTGGAACTTCCCTCTGCTGATGGCAAGCTGGAAAATGGCGCCAGCGCTGGCGGCGGGCAACTGTGTGGTGCTCAAACCCGCACGTCTGACACCGCTTTCGGTGCTGTTGCTGATGGAAATCATTGGCGATTTGCTGCCGCCGGGCGTGGTGAACGTGGTTAACGGTGCGGGCGGGGAGATCGGTGAATATCTGGCAACCTCGAAGCGCATCGCAAAAGTAGCGTTTACCGGTTCGACGGAAGTTGGCCAGCAGATCATGCAGTATGCCACGCAGAACATTATTCCGGTGACGCTGGAGCTGGGTGGGAAATCCCCGAATATCTTCTTTGCTGATGTGATGGATGAAGAAGATGCGTTCTTCGACAAGGCGCTGGAAGGCTTTGCTCTCTTCGCATTTAACCAGGGCGAGGTCTGTACCTGCCCGAGTCGCGCGCTGGTACAGGAATCCATTTATGAGCGCTTTATGGAACGAGCGATTCGCCGGGTGGAGAGCATCCGCAGTGGTAACCCGCTCGACAGCGTGACGCAGATGGGGGCACAGGTCTCTCATGGTCAGATGGAAACCATTCTGAATTACATTGATATTGGTAAGAAAGAAGGGGCTGATGTTCTGACTGGCGGGCGGCGCAAACAGCTGGAAGGTGAGTTAAAAGAGGGCTACTACCTCGAGCCGACCATCCTGTTCGGTAAGAACAATATGCGCGTATTCCAGGAGGAGATCTTCGGCCCGGTGCTGGCGGTGACGACCTTCAAAACGATGGATGAAGCGCTGGCGCTCGCTAACGACACTCAATATGGCCTCGGCGCTGGGGTCTGGAGTCGCAATGGCAATCTGGCCTATAAAATGGGACGTGGTATTCAGGCCGGGCGCGTGTGGACCAACTGTTACCATGCTTATCCCGCGCATGCCGCGTTTGGGGGCTATAAGCAGTCGGGCATTGGCCGAGAGACACACAAAATGATGCTCGAGCACTATCAGCAAACCAAATGTCTGTTGGTGAGCTACTCTGATAAACCGCTAGGATTGTTCTGATATTTATTTTATAACATGCCCGGTGACCTTACGTTTACCGGGCATGAATCCCTTCAAATCCAACGCAGGTCCATCCGCAACACCACTGTAGTATATATAAAACTATATAGCTTTATATAAATATGGGCATTGCCTGGCGAGCGCCCCCCCCATTACTATCCTCCAGATGTATTTGTTTTTGTTAAAATGCTGATTGATATTTTTTGAGTTTTTGAGGGAAATATGTTCCTGAATTATTTTGCACTAGGTGTATTGGTTGTCGTATTCCTGGTTATTTTTTATGGGATTATCATTCTGCATGATATTCCTTACCTCATTGCGAAAAAACGCAATCATCCACATGCCGATGCGATACATGTCGCCGGTTGGGTGAGTTTGTTTACGTTACATATTATTTGGCCTTTCTTATGGATTTGGGCCACGCTGTATCGTCCGGACCGCGGATGGGGAATGCAGAGTCATAACCCTGACCTTATTGAGTTGCAACAACGTGTCGCCGGACTGGAAAAACAACTGGCTGAGGCTAAGTCCTCCCCAGCGGAGTAATTGTTATGGATTTACTGATTATTCTCACCTATGTGGCTTTTGCATGGGCCATGTTTAAGATCTTCAAAATTCCCGTCAATAAATGGACAATACCGACTGCGGCATTAGGCGGTATATTTATTGTGAGCGGTTTAATATTACTGATGAACTATAACCATCCGTATACTTTTAAAGCGCAGAAGGCGGTGGTTTCCATTCCGGTAGTGCCGTTGGTGACGGGTACTGTCATCGAAGTGACGGATAAGAAAGATACCCTGATAAAAAAAGGGGAAGTTCTTTTCAAATTGAATCCGGGACGTTATCAGGCTCGGGTTGATCGTTTGCAGGCTGATATTGTCACGGCGACCCATAAAGAGCAGACGCTTGTCGCGCAACTGGCAGAAATGCAGGCAAATACTCAGAAGGCGAAAGCCACGCGGGATCGAGTTGGGAAAGATTATCAGCGTTACCTGCAGGGCAGTCAGGCAAAAGTGAATCCGTTCTCGGAACGCGATATTGATGCTGCACGGCAGAACTATCTGGCTCAGGAAGCGGCAGTCAAATCATCCATTGCAGAAGAGCAGCAGATCCAAAGTCAGTTAGACAGTCTGGTTGAGGGCGAAAACTCGCAGGTCGCCAGCCTCAGAGCGCAACTTGCGGAAGCTGAATTTAACCTTGAACAAACCGTCGTGCGCGCGCCGAGCGATGGATATGCGACGCAGGTATTGATCCGTCCTGGCACCTATGCCGCCGCTCTGCCTCTGCGTCCGGTGATGGTGTTTATTCCCAGCCAGAAACGACAAATTATCGCTCAGTTCCGGCAGAACTCGCTGCTGCGTTTGAAGCCTGGCGATGAAGCTGAAGTGGTGTTTAACGCCTTGCCGGGAAGAGTGTATAGCGGGAAGCTCTCTTCCATTAGCCCCGCAGTACCCGGGGGGACATATCAGTCGATGGGCGCCTTACAATCTTTAAACGTCACGCCTGGAACAGATGGGGTGATCGCCAGCATCGAACTGAATGAGAATGTGGATTTCAACGCGCTGCCTGACGGTATCTTCGCCCAGGTTGCCGTCTATTCCGAGCACTTCAGCCACGTCTCCATTATGCGTAAAGTGCTGTTGCGAATGACCAGTTGGATGCACTACCTGTATCTCGATCATTGATCTGTTAACTGACAAGCTTGCTCAGGTGATTTCTGGATTACGTGAGCAAGCTGATGACGAATTTCGTTCAGCAACTCATCCAGCACATACTGCACCCGCCAGGGTTGATACTCACGCTTGCGGAAGATAACGACTAAATCCAGCCACCACTGATGTTGTTCCGGAAAACAGGGGAACAACGTTCCAGACTGAATATCCTGCTTCAATGTTGTATCTGGCGCAAAGACAATGCCCAAATGATTGCGGGCAAGGTCGAGTGCTGCTTGCGTATTGTCGCAAACATAATTTCCTTTCACCCGATACTCATGAATATCCACCCCGCCGTTTGATGCAAAACGCCAGATATTGGCATCATCAATCATCATTGAATCAATAAGAATACAGGAATGATTTTCAAGTTCCTGGGGGTGATTAATGGGATGCTTATTTAGATATTCACGACTGGCATAAGCGCTGACGGCATATTTTGCCAGGAATGAGGCAACCAACGTTTGATCTTTCGGTGGCGCATACGTCACCATAATGTCGCAGTCATCTGGAAAGTCGACACCTTCATAAAATGCTTTTCGTTCAAGGTTTGATGTTTTAAGTGTTAAAATAATGTCGCCAATATTTGATATATTAGCAATAACATTCTTAGATAAATAAGAAGTAATACCTGTAGGTGCATACACGGTAACGCGTCCGCTTTTTTCATGCTTATAATCAGCAATAAAATTAGTTAACTGATTATTTTTATCCAGGCAGGTGTTGATATACGGGAGAAGCGCGGCCCCAAACGGTGTGAGCGTCAGTTGTCGGGTGGTTCTGTCGAATACCTTTAATCCTATTTTTGATTCAAAATCAGCAAGGTACTTGCTAACGTTTGCCTGTGCGATACCCAGCGCTAACGCGGCATGGCTGATATTTTCGCTGGCAGCAATTACCGAGATAATCTTTAATTCTCTCAGCTTGAGTTGTTGTTTATTCATCATGGAATCCATGTATATATGAATTTATATATTACTATATAAATAAGTACATTGCATCGATGAAATTGTAAGCATTATTATGCACGTGCTTTGTAGCTTATTTTAAAATGGAAAGTTTGGCATGTTAATTAAACGTAATATTTTGGCAGTATTTGCAATGTCTTTTATGGCGAGTGCAACTGCTTCAGAATTCTCTCTTGGTGCCGGTGCTGTTTATAATGAATCACCGTATCGCGGCTATAATGAAAATGTTCACGCGGTGCCGCTGATCAGTTACGAAAGTGAGTCTTTTTATTTCAGACAAACATCCTTAGGTTATATTCTTTCAAAAAATGAAAAAAACGAATTTAGCATAACCGCTTCCTGGATGCCGCTGGAGTTTGATCCTGCCGACAACGATGAGCATGACATGAAGCAGCTGGATAAGCGCGACAGCACAGCCATGGTCGGTGCCGCATGGTATCGCCACGAGAAGTGGGGAAGCGTGAAAGTCTCTGCTGCCGCAGATGTTCTGGATAACAGCAATGGTTGGATGGGTGAGGTTTCTGTTTTCCGCCAAATGCCTGTGGGTAAATTCACCCTTACACCGTCTGCTGGTGTCTTCTATTACGACGAAAATTTCAACGACTACTACTACGGTGTATCGGGCAGCGAATCCCGCCGCAGCGGACTGTCCAGCTACTCGCCTGACGACAGCTGGATGCCGTATGTGGGTCTGACCATGAAGTATCCGTTAACCAACAATCTGGTGCTGGTTGCCAACGCAACCTATACCGTGCTGCCGGACGATGTTAAAGACAGCCCGATGGTGGATCGCGACGACAGTTTCGCTTTCATGACCGGACTGAGCTGGCGCTTCTGATAATGGTTTTAGCCCGGCTGCGTGCCGGCCGGGTTAATCCAGCGTCTTTACCTTAAGAGGACGAAAACGGCTGTAGATCCACAGTCCCAGGCAGGTGACTGAGCCCATGAATGCGGTAAAGATAACGGTAACAAACAGGGCGCTGAACATCGCTGCCGGAAGCGCAAGAATGCCATGTACCGGTTGATCGTTCCATTTCACCATGTCGGCCCCAAAGATACCCATCACACCGCACACCACCGCAAAAATTTGCAATGGAATACCAAGGCCAATCAGCATAAGCCGATAGATTGCTGACGGTTTGATTCGCTTCATGGAGATGTCGGTGGCGCTGTCCTTGCTCATTTTTATTTTCTCATCGAAAGGTAAAGTGCTGTGATTGTAGCATGAAGGGATGAGCCTGACCTGCAAGCGCCTGTTGTGCCGCCGGGTTGGTTTTATCTTTTATTTCTCTATGCCTTAAGCCGGTGAGAGAAAAGAATTTTCTTAAGTTGCTGCGTGAGGCCGCTTTGGCAAATTCGAATGAACTGGGTTTTAGTGTGAGGGATTAACGTCGTCAGACAAAACACCAGAACATGACGGGCATCTGACAAAAATGTGTGATTTCCGTTGTCGGATCAAAGCAGCGCTGGCGGCCACTCTGGCACTCTGGCGTTTTAGGTCGAAGGGAGCAGGTCATGAACCCATTTATTGTGGCGGATGCAACGAAGTGCATTGGATGTCGGACCTGCGAAGTTGCCTGTGTGGTCTCACATCAGGAGAACCAGGACTGCGCAGCAGTCTCCTCCGGAGAATTTGTCTCGCGAATTCGGGTCATTAAAGATAACGCATTCACCACAGCGGTCACCTGCCATCAATGTGAAGATGCACCGTGTGCGAACGTCTGCCCGACGCAGGCTATTCGTCGCGAACGTGGGCATATCTTCGTTGAGCAATCGCGCTGTATCGGGTGTAAAAGTTGTATGCTGGCATGCCCGTTTGGGGCGATGAATGTGGTTTCGACGTTGTCACGGACGCAGGCCATCAAGTGCGATCTTTGCTGGCATCGCGAGGCGGGGCCCGCCTGTGTCGAGGCCTGTCCAACCCATGCCTTAGCGTGCCTGGACGTCGTCACGCTACAACGTCATCGTCTGCTTTCCCAACCATTGTGAACACGACATTCCCGGCAATCATGACCGGGAATGTGACGTTCTGTCAGCCCTCAAGCCAGGCGCGTTCAATCTCTTCAGCCAGAATTTTTACGCCCGCTTCGATTTTTTCCGGTTCGGGAACGTAATTCATCCGCATACATTGATGCGTGTGCGGCCATGGCTTATCCAGCCCTGGGAAGAAATAGTCGCCGGGCACCATCAGGACGCCGCGTTTTTTCAGGCGCTGGTAGAGCAATTCTGTGGTGATGGGCAAATCCTTAAACCACAACCACAGGAAAATGGCGCCCTCCGGTTTATGGATCAGGCAGCGGTCTTCAGATAAATAGCGACGAATGATGGTAATCGTCTCCTGAACGCGCTGGTAATAAAACGGTTTGATCACGGTCTCTGACAGGCGCAGCAGATCGTTGCGTTTGATCATTTCACACATCATCGCGGGCCCCATCCCCCCAGGCGCCAGGCTGATAATGCCGTTCATGTTGGTGATGGCGGTGATGATTTCTTCATTGGCGATAATAATACCGCAGCGAGAACCGGGCAGCCCCAGCTTGGAGAGGCTCATACACAGAATAGTGTTGGGGTTCCACAACGGTCGTGCGTCGCTGAAAATAATTCCCGGGAAGGGGACGCCGTAGGCGTTATCAATCACCAGCGGGATGCTATGTTGATGCGCCAGAGCGTCCAGCTTCATGAGCTCTTCGTCGGTGATGACATTACCGGTTGGGTTTGTTGGGCGCGATACACAGATCATGCCCGTCTCTTCGCCGATATGCAGATGTTCAAAATCAACGTGATATTTAAACTGGCCTTCCGGCAGCAACTCAATATTCGGGCGTGCCGAAACGAAGAGATCTTCCTCCAGACCTGAATCGGCATAGCCAATGTATTCCGGCGCGAGCGGGAAAAGCACTTTTTTGGTCGTGCCGTCGGCGCGGCGTCCGGCAAAGAGATTAAACAAGTAGAAAAATGCGCTCTGACTACCATTTGTTAGCGCAATATTTTGTGGCCCGATATCCCAACCCAGCGTTTCACGGAGCAGTGCGGCGAGCGCGTCCAGTAATTCGGTTTTTCCCTGCGGACCGTCATAATTACAAAGCGCATCAGTGGCTTTGCCATTTTCCAGCATCCCGGTCAGCAGCGTGTGGAAGTATTCCTGCATCGCCGGGATTTGCGCCGGGTTACCGCCGCCAAGCATGATTGCGCCGGGCGTGCGTAAACCGTCGTTGAGGTCCTCCATCAGGCGGGTAATGCCTGAGTGGCGGGTAAATTTGTCGCCAAAAAGTGAGAATGTCATAGCAGATGGTCTGTCGGGCTGAGTAGTAAAGTGGCTAACCATAGCGCTACCTCTGGCAGGGTGCAAATCAGGCGACTGTGAAGAGAATCACACTTTATGCTGCCAGTTTCTGTCTGGTTAGTGTTTTGTTTTGCTAAAGGGTTCTGACACATGACGGGTGCCAGAACCCGGGAGAATCAGGGGCGGCCAGCCCAAATGACCATCACTTTATCGTCACCCTGCTCGCGCACGAAGCCGTATCCCTGCGTTAATGAAAGGGTCGTTTGTTTGCCTGCACCTATGGCGGAATGGCGGGCTCTGAACTGGCTGATACGCTGCCAGTGCGCAACGGTATCCGCCGCGTTACCGTTCACGTCCTGCCAGTTCATCTCTGACCGTGTACCTTGCAGAGGATCGGAGCCTGTCGGGCCGAAAGGTCGCGCAGACTCATCACCGTAAAAAATCTGCACAGCGCCAGGCGCCAGCAGCAACAGCTCCGCTGCTTTATCGCCACCTTCCCGGAACAGGCGAGTATCGTGCGATGAGAGATAGCTCAGGACGTTGAAATCCTGCAATTTTTCTGCCATTTGTTGCCAGGTAAGGTCCATGTCGGCCAGACAATCGACCGCTTTTGCCGCCTGTTCCTGGTAATCAAAATTGATCATCGCGTCGAAGCCGTGGCGGTAGTAGTTGCTTTGCATCACGCCATGACCCCAGGCTTCACCGGTCATCCAGAAGGGGCTGTTATCCAGCGCTTTGTCCGGATTGGCGCGTTTCCATTCAACCAGCGCAGCGCTGGCCTGCGTTTTCAGTTGTTGCCAGGCGGGAAGTTCGACGTGCTTGGCGGTATCGACGCGGAAACCGTCGATGCCGTAGCCTCGTACCCACTGACTTAACCAGTGGGTTAAATAATCTCGCGGTGTGTAACCCGCAATGGCTTTGGCGTGGGTATCCGGTTTGTGTTGATAGAAGACGGGCAGGCCAGAAGGAGTGATGGACTCGGTTTTGAGATCGGGCAGAAAGGCCAGGGACATGGTCAGGTCATCAAAGCCTGGCGCGTCGTAATCTCCGATGTCGGTGCGGATCCAATTTTTCCCCCACCATTTTTCCCATGCGGTTTTATCGCCGAAGTTGATGTAATCATTAAAGCTGTGCCAGCTTTGACCCGCTGCGGGTTTCCAGTCCGTCCAGCGCTCACCGAGCGTTTTCTTCAGCTCATCTCCCGATAAATACAGCGCGCCAAACTGGTACTCCTGCATATCTGCCAGCGTGGCGTAACCGGTATGGTTCATCACCACATCGAACAGAATTCGAATACCACGCTGATGTGCGCCGTCAACCAGCGCGCGCAGGTCGTCACCGGTACCCATATTGGCGTCAAGTGTGGTCCAGTCCTGGGTGTAATAACCGTGGTAAGCGTAATGAGGAAAATCGCCTTTGGTGCCGCCGCCGACCCAACCATGAATTTGCTCAAAGGGGGCGCTTATCCACAGGGCGTTGACGCCAAGCTGTTGGAGATAGTCCAGCTTGCTCACCAGCCCGCGTAGATCACCGCCATGAAAGGTACCGATCTCCTGCATACCGTCTTTATGGCGACCATAGCTGTTATCGTTTGTCGGATCGCCATTCTGGAAGCGGTCCGTCAGCACAAAATAGACGGTGGCGTTATGCCAGTCGAATGCGGCGGGAGCGTCGGTCTCTGCCCGCTCCAGCAGTAAAAGCCCATTGCTGGTCGCCGCGGGCTGGAGTGTGATGTGACCATTTTTAACCGTGACGATTTGCTGGCTGTAGAAATCACGTACTTTTGAGCCTTCCGCAAAGGTCCCGGCGACATCCAGGGTCAGCGGCGAACCGTCCCATTTCGGGCACTGGCGTATTGGGTTTTCGGCAGGTTCAGCGGCATTCTTTACCGACAGCATCAGTGTTGGTGTACCCGAGCGGGTATCCACCTCCAGCGTATAGTCGCCCTCTTTAAAAAGCCGCCATTGTGGAGGGGCTTCTTCGCACGGTTTGAGGGACAGCATCTGATTGAGCTTTATCGTCTCTGCAGGCTGCCAGCACTGTTGGTCAAACGTCAGCGTTAAAGGGCGAGTACCCTTCGTCAACGTGGTATGGCTGACAAACTTACCGGTTCCTTGTGCAGTAAAAGCCGGGAAGCCGGGCGTTGTCCATGATGCGGCGATCGCAATGCCGGGCATCAACGCCAAAGCAATGGCGGCAAGTTTCATAACGCGGTCCTTGTTGCTGCGATTTTAGTCAGTTTGCCAGTGAAATGGGGCGGCAAAATCATCCTTTGGATGAATACCTCTAGGATGAGGCGCGAGGATGAGCGATCGTGCGCAAAAAACAGCCTTATTTTGCGATAACCTCCACATTTTCATCGAATTAATGACATTCCTAACCGTTAGCGCGTGACATAGTTTCAGAATTGGACTATTCCTTTGAGTGCTCTTGACGGCTATTTTTGATATGATTTGAGATTCAACTCTCATTTTTGTGAAAAATATAAGGTGTTGGAATGTATAAATCCGACCAGGAGACCTAATGATATTGACTCCCATTCGACGATATGGGGCCATGATTCTTATGTTACTCACCATCGCATTTTCGGGTGAGGTGCTGGCAAAGACGCACACGACGACAACGAGTCAGAAGTCCCACGTAACCAAGACAAGTAATACACAGGCAAGCAGTAAACAAGAGTATTCTCGCAATAGTGCAAAGAGCAGTTCACTTCCTGATTTGCGAAAATACCCTTCCGGAACACCAAGGAAAAAAGCGTTTCTCCGGACGGTTATGCCTTATATTACCAGTCAAAATGCTGCCATTACGGCTGATCGTAATTGGCTGATTTCAAAGCAGTACCAGAACCGCTGGTCGCCTTCTGAGCGTGCGCGCATGAAAGATATCGCGAAACGCTACAAGGTGAGCTGGTCCGGCAATACGCGTAAAGTTCCGTGGAACACGTTGCTTGAGCGTGTCGACATTATCCCTACCAGCATGGTGGCGACAATGGCTGCGGCAGAAAGCGGCTGGGGTACCTCTAAGCTGGCCCGTAACAATAACAATCTGTTCGGTATGAAGTGCGGGAAGGGCCGTTGCAGCAACGCGCCTGGTAAGGTGAAAGGCTATTCTCAGTTCGACTCTGTTAAAGAGTCGGTCAGCGCCTATGTCATCAACCTGAATACCCACCCGGCTTACTCCTCCTTCCGTAAGTCGCGCGCGCAATTGCGCAAAGCGGATCAGGAAGTGACGGCTACCGCGATGATTCATAAGTTGAAAGGTTATTCAACGAAAGGACAGAGCTATAACAACTATCTGTTCGCCATGTACCAGGATAACCAGCGCTTAATTGCCGCGCATATGTAATCGTTACATGCCGGATGGCGCATTAGCGCCGCCATCCGGCAAGCACATCACAACAACACTTCACTGTTCAGGTCACGGTACTCTTTTGGGGTCGTGCCATACTCTTTTTTAAAGACCGAATAGAAATATTGCAGGGAAGGATAGCCGCACATCTGTGAGATTTCGTTGATCGACAGTGTGGTGGAAATCAACAGGCTACGCGCTTTTTCCAGTTTTTCAGCATGGATTACGGCGTGGATAGTCTCCCCCACCTCCTCTTTGAATCGCTTTTCCAGATTTGAGCGGGAAATTCCCACCGCGTCCAGCACCTGATCAACCTTGATACCTTTACAGGCATGATTGCGAATGAAATGCATGGCCTGAATGACGGCCGGGTCTGTGAGCGAACGATAGTCGGTCGACTGACGCTCCACGACGCGCACCGGAGGGACGAGGATGCGCTGTAAGGGCATCTCTTCGTTGGCCAGCAGGCGGTGCAGTATTTTGGCCGCCTGATATCCCATCTGCCGCGCGCCCTGTGCGACCGACGAGAGCGCGACGCGTGACAGGTAACGGGTGAGTTCTTCGTTATCAATCCCAATGACACTCAGCTTTTCAGGCACCGGGATGTGCAGATGTTCACAGACCTGCAGCACATGCCGCGCACGGGCGTCCGTCACCGCAATAATGCCGGTTTGTGGCGGAAGGGTCTGCAGCCAGTCCGCCAGGCGGTTTTGCGCGTGCTGCCAGTTTTCTGGCGCCGTCTCCAGCCCCTGATAGACCACGCCGCGGTATTTCTCTTCCGCCACTAATTGACAAAACGCGTATTCACGTTCTGCTGCCCAGCGTTTACCGCTGGAGGCGGGCAGGCCATAGAAGGCAAAACGGTTAATCCCTTTTTCTTTCAGGTGCAGAAAGGCGCTTTCCACCAATGCGAAGTTATCCGTGGCGACGTAATGGACCGGAGGGTAATGTTCAGGAAGATGGTAGGAACCGCCGACGCCGACGATGGGAACGTCAACGTCAGCAAGCAGACGGGCAATCTCATCGTCGTCGTAGTCGGCGATGACGCCATCTCCCAGCCACTCTTTGATGTTATCAATCCGGGCACGAAAGTCTTCTTCAATAAAGATATCCCACTCGGATTGCGACGCTTGCAAATATTCACCGACACCTTCGACGACCTGACGGTCGTAAGCTTTGTTGGCGTTAAATAACAGCGTGATACGATGACGTTTATCAAACATGGTTCTTTTCCTGCTGAATCATGCATAAAAACAATGCCGGTAGATATTTACCGGCATTGAAACTTCCCCATTTTCTTACATTCAGGCACGGCGTTTGGTTGCTGAGTCCATCCATACTGCCAGCAACAGAATCGCTCCCTTCACGATATACTGCCAGAAAGTGGGAACATCCATCATACTCATTCCATTGTCGAGAGAGGCCATAATAAATGCCCCCATAACGGCACCGGCGACACTCCCGATACCGCCCGCCAGGCTGGTTCCCCCAATTACACACGCGGCAATCGCATCCAGTTCCGCAATATTCCCGGCGGAAGGTGAGCCCGCGCCAAGTCGTGAACTGAGGATCAGCCCGGCAATCGCCACCATCAGGCCATTAATGGCGAAGACCGCGAGCTTGGTACGCTCGACGTTAATACCAGACAGACGTGCGGCTTCGATATTGCCGCCGATGGCGTAAATGCGACGACCAAAGGCGGTGCGCGTTGCCATAAACATGCCGCCGAGCAACAACAGCGTCAGCAGCAGCACCGGCGTCGGGACACCACGATAATCATTCAGCAGCCAGATCGCGCCTAATACGATAATGGCCGTCAACGCCTGGCGACCGACAACCGACGTCGCTACGGGAGATTCAAGGCCTAACGCCTGGCGGCGCATACGCCCACGCCATTGCCAGCCGATAAACGCCATTAACCCGAGTGCGCCGATGATAAAGCCAGTACCATCAGACAAGTAACTCTGGCCAATCTGCGACATGGCGGCGCTGGTGGGCGAGACCGTTGTGCCGTTAGTGATCCCGATGAGAATTCCGCGGAAAGCCAACATGCCGGCAAGCGTCACAATAAACGAAGGGACTTTGCGGTAGGCGACCCACCATCCGTTCCAGGTGCCGAGGAGCAAACCCAGAACCAGCGTGACGATCACCGTCAGCGGCAATGGCCAACCGAGCCAGACGTCGCAGATTGCCGCGACGCCGCCCAATAAGCCCATCATCGAACCGACCGAGAGATCGATTTCGGCGGAGATAATCACGAACACCATACCAACTGCCAGGATACCCGTGATCGCGGTTTGCCGCAGCAAGTTAGAGACGTTACGGGCGCTCAGGTAGGCACCCTCTGTGGTCCACGTGAAAAACAACATGATTACGATGATCGCCGCAATCATGACGAAGACTTGTAAATTAAGCGATTTGATTCCGGGGAAGCCGCCTGCCCGTGGGGCCGCAAGTTTCGCTTCAGACGGGGTGTTTTTCGACATGCTGTTCGCTCCTCAATGCGGCTTCCATGACCTGCTCCTGAGTCAGGTTATGATTCACCAGGTTAGCTTTCAGTTTTCCTTCATGCATCACCAGGATGCGATCGCTCAGTCCGAGCACTTCGGGTAATTCAGAAGAGATGACAATGACGGCGATACCTTGCTGCACAAGCTGGTTAATAAGCTTGTAGATTTCATATTTAGCGCCGATATCAATTCCCCGCGTGGGTTCATCAAGGATGAGAATGCGGGGATTTAACAGGAGACAGCGTGCCAGAATCGCTTTTTGCTGATTGCCTCCGCTCAGACGTCCAATGGCCAGATCGGGAGAGGAGGTTTTGACTTTGAGCTGCTGGAGAGATTCCAGAATGCATTTTTGTTCTGCGGCATCATCGAGATGGCTCAGTGTTCCGGTAAAGGTATCGAGGGCCGCCAGCGTGATGTTTTTCCCCACCGCCATCACGGGAACAATGCCGTCTCTTTTACGGTCTTCGGGAACCATGGCAATACCCTGAGCAATGGCTTGCTGGCAGTTACGAATATCTACCGGCTTGTCCTCAATGAATATTTTCCCCTCCCAACGGCCTGGCCAGACGCCAAACAGACACTGAACGGCTTCGGTACGCCCGGCCCCAACGAGTCCGGCAATGCCCAGAATTTCACCGCGCTTAAGGGAGAAGGAAATATCGTTAACCCGCTTAATATGGCGGTTCACAGGATGCCAGGCGGTAAGGTGCTCAACCCGTAAAATCTCCTCTCCCATTGTGTGCGGTTCACTGGGATAGAGCGCGGTTAGCTCACGACCGACCATCATGGTGATAATATCGTCTTCACTCATGCCAGTGGCATCACGGGTGCCAATATGCTGACCATCGCGAATAACGCAAATCGTATCCGAAATGGCTTTAACCTCATTGAGTTTGTGTGAAATGTAAATGCAGGCAATATCATGCTGTTGCAGATCGCGAATGATATTCAGCAGGATGGCGGTTTCCTGCTCGGTGAGTGAGGCCGTGGGTTCATCCAGAATGAGCAGGCGGACCTGCTTGTTCAGCGCCTTGGCGATTTCGACCAGTTGCTGTTGTCCCAAACCTAAATCACCGACTCGTGTATCGGGCGAAATGGACAAACTGACCTGTTCTAATAATTTTTGGCAACGCAGCGTCATCATGTCGTAATCCAACAGGCCATGACGCGTGATTTCGCTGCCAAGAAATATATTTTCCAGAACCGTCAGATGTTTAACCAGGGCTAATTCCTGGTGAATAATGGCAATACCTTTGCGTTCGGTGTCGCGAATATGGCTAGCCTGAATGGTTTCGCCCGCAAAAATGATCTCGCCTTCGTAAGTTCCATGCGGATAAATACCGCACAGCACCTTCATTAATGTCGATTTCCCGGAACCATTCTCGCCGCATAATGAAACGATTTCGCCAGCATTGACCCTGAGGCTCACGTTATCAACTGCCTTCACGACGCCGAATGTCTTGGTAATGCTCTTCATTTCAAGTAGATATGGCATAACTGCTCCACATAAGCCAATGAGAGAACCCTGCGTGTATACCTGTCGTTATTGTGCTGCAACGTCGGTATCGCCCTCTGATGGTTCAGAGGGCGTAACGCTTAAAGCTCGCTTTTCTTGTGGAACCCGTCTTTGATGACCGTTTCGGTAATATTGTCTTTGTTCACATCAATAGGTGTAAGGAGTCGGGAAGGGACATCTTTCAAACCATTGTTCAGCGTGGTATCTGCCTTGGGCTGTTGATCATTCCCCAATTCGACAGCGATTTCCGCAGCAGTGTTGGCGAGCAGGGTGATCGGTTTATACACCGTCATCGTTTGCGTTCCCGCCATAATGCGTTTGATACCGGCAAGGTCCGCATCCTGCCCGGAAATAGCGACTTTTCCTGATAAACCTTGCGCACTTAACGCCTGAACCGCACCGCCCGCCGTTGCGTCATTTGAGGCGACGACAGCATCAATTTTGTTATTGTTGGCGGTCAACGCATTTTCCATAATCTTCAACGCATTTTCAGGCAACCAGCCGTCAACCCATTGATCGCCGACGACCTTAATTTTGCCTTCGTCAATATACGGTTTTAATACTTTCATTTGCCCGGCGCGGAACAGTTTTGCATTATTATCGACAGGTGATCCTCCCATCAGAAAATAATTTCCCTGGGGTACAATATTGACCAGTGATTGAGCCTGTAATTCGCCTACTTTTTCATTATCAAAAGAGATATAAAAATCGATATCGGCATCGTTGATCATGCGGTCATAAGCCAGGACTTTTATCCCTTCTTGTTTCGCCTCTTTGATGACGTTGCTTAAGACTTGTCCGTTGTAAGGAATTATCACGAGGACGTCTACGCCACGGTTGATCATGTTTTCAATCTGCGACATTTGGGTTTCTTCATTCCCATTTGCAGACTGTACAAATACTTTTGCACCGAGCGATTCCGCTTTGCTGACGAAAATATCGCGATCTTTCTGCCAGCGCTCCAGGCGGAGATCATCAATCGCCATACCGATTTTAACTTCTTTGGCATGACCCGCGACGCTGGTGAGTAAAAGGGATGTGCAGACAGTCAGTAAAATATTTTTTATCTTCATCTTCATAATCGTGATGCCTTTTGTAGGAGAGGACGGCAGTAAAAGTAACAATCACAGCGTAAGACGTAGCAGATTTTTAACAGTTAATGCACGGAAGGCAATTATAGATTTTTATCTTCCGATTACGATTTTTGGTTTATTTCGTAATTTATGACCGGGATCTTATTTTAAATGAATTAGCGATTAACTTGCATTTAAGTTTGATATGTAACGTTTTTTTGATTGTTTGACTTTTATTTTGCGAAGTGGCGCACACTTGTGAATTATCTCAATGGCAGTGTGAAATAACATAATTGAGCAATGGTCAGGGAGTGCCCAATATTACGACATTATCAATCACCCGCCGCATTACCTGATTATGGAGTTCATTATGCAAGCCTATTTTGACCAGCTTGATCGTGTTCGTTATGAAGGCACCAAATCGACTAATCCATTAGCATTTCGTCACTATAATCCGGACGAAATCGTGTTGGGCAAACGCATGGAAGATCATTTGCGTTTTGCGGCGTGCTACTGGCATACCTTCTGTTGGAATGGCGCCGATATGTTTGGCGTTGGGTCGTTTAATCGTCCATGGCAGCAACCTGGCGACGCGATTGAACTTGCGAAGCGCAAGGCTGATGTCGCGTTTGAATTCTTCCACAAACTGAATGTGCCGTATTACTGTTTCCACGATGTGGATGTCTCACCTGAAGGCGCTTCGTTACAAGAGTACAAAAATAACTTTGCGCAAATGGTTGATGTTCTGGCGCAAAAGCAAGACCAGAGCGGCGTGAAGCTGTTGTGGGGGACGGCGAACTGCTTTACCAATCCTCGTTACGGCGCGGGCGCAGCCACTAACCCCGACCCGGAAGTCTTTAGTTGGGCAGCAACCCAGGTGGTGACGGCAATGGATGCCACCCATAAATTGGGTGGGGAAAACTACGTACTGTGGGGCGGTCGTGAAGGCTACGAAACCCTGCTGAATACCGACCTGCGGCAGGAGCGCGAGCAAATTGGTCGCTTTATGCAGATGGTGGTTGAGCATAAACACAAAATTGGCTTCCAGGGCACGCTGCTGATCGAACCCAAACCGCAGGAACCCACTAAACACCAGTATGACTATGATGTTGCTACCGTCTACGGCTTCCTCAAACAGTTCGGTTTGGAAAAAGAGATCAAAGTTAACATTGAAGCTAACCATGCCACGCTGGCGGGACACTCTTTCCATCATGAAATTGCCTCTGCTATCGCGCTGGGTATTTTTGGTTCCGTCGATGCCAACCGTGGTGATGCGCAACTGGGTTGGGATACCGATCAGTTCCCGATCAGCGTGGAAGAAAATGCACTGGTGATGTATGAGATCCTGAAAGCGGGCGGCTTTACCACTGGCGGCCTGAATTTTGACGCCAAAGTGCGTCGTCAGAGCACCGATAAATACGATCTGTTCTACGGCCACATTGGCGCAATGGACACCATGGCGCTGTCGCTGAAGGTGGCGGCGCGTATGCTTGAAGACGGTGAACTGGATAAACGCGTGGCGAAACGTTATGCCGGATGGAATGGCGAGCTGGGTCAGCAAATCCTGAAAGGTCAGTTATCACTCAGTGAGCTGTCGCAGTATGCTGAACAACGTAATCTGGCGCCGGTTCATCAGAGCGGCCATCAGGAGTTGCTGGAAAATCTGGTGAATCAATATCTGTTCGACAAGTAACCGGCTTCATTAGCTGCCCGTAAGCCCGGTAAGCGAGAACGCCACCGGGCATTTCTTTTAAAGGAATCATCGCTATGTATATCGGGATTGATCTGGGTACCTCCGGTGTGAAGGCCATTCTGGTGAATGAGCAAGGGGAGGTCGTTGCCTCACAAACAGAGGCGCTTACCGTCTCCCGGCCTCATCCATTATGGTCGGAGCAGGATCCTGAACAGTGGTGGCAGGCGACCGATCGTGCGGTAAAAGCGTTGAGTCAGCAGCACACCTTGAGCGGCGTGAAAGCCGTGGGTATCGCGGGACAGATGCATGGTGCCACGTTACTTGATAAACAACAGAAAGTATTACGCCCGGCGATTCTGTGGAATGACGGTCGCTGCGGCGAAGAGTGTGTATTACTTGAAAAACAAGTGCCAGCATCGCGCACCATTACCGGCAACCTGATGATGCCTGGTTTTACCGCGCCTAAAGTATTGTGGGTTCAACGCCACGAGCCGGAGATTTTTCGTCAGGTCGCCAGCGTGTTGCTGCCGAAAGATTATCTGCGACTGCGGATGACCGGTGAGTTTGGCAGCGATATGTCTGATGCTGCGGGTACGATGTGGCTGGATGTGGCGAAGCGTGACTGGAGTGACGTCATGCTTGAAGCGTGTGGGCTGACCCGTGCGCATATGCCCGCTTTATACGAAGGGAGCGATATCACCGGTACGCTGTTGCCAGAAGTGGCGCAGTCATGGGGGATGTCTGCGGTGCCCGTTGTGGCAGGCGGAGGCGATAACGCAGCCGGTGCTGTTGGCGTCGGGATGATGAATGCCGATCAGGCGATGCTCTCCCTGGGCACATCCGGCGTGTATTTTGCGGTGAGCGACGGCTTTCTCAGCAGACCCGAAAGCGCAGTACACAGTTTTTGCCATGCGCTGCCCGGACGCTGGCATTTAATGTCCGTCATGCTGAGCGCCGCTTCTTGCCTGGACTGGGCGGCAAAATTAACCGGGATGGCAAATGTTCCTGCGCTGATCGCCGCCGCGCAGCAGGCGGACGACAACGTCGAGCCTGTCTGGTTCCTGCCCTATCTTTCCGGTGAGCGTACGCCGCACAACAACCCGCAGGCTAAGGGGGTGTTCTTTGGTCTGACGCATCAGCATGGCCCGGCAGAGTTGGCGCGGGCGGTACTGGAAGGTGTCGGTTACGCGTTGGCCGATGGCATGGATGCGGTACATGCGTGTGGCGTGCAACCCAGCAGCATTACGTTGATTGGCGGCGGTGCCCGCAGTGAATACTGGCGGCAGATGCTCTCTGATATCAGTGGATTGCAATTAGATTATCGCACCGGTGGCGATGTGGGACCGGCACTAGGGGCGGCGCGTCTGGCACAAATTGCAGTGAATCCCGAAAAACCGTTATCCGATTTGCTGCCGCAGCTCCCGTTGGAACAGGCGCATTATCCGGATGCACAGCGCCATGCGCGCTATCAACAGCAGCGTGACACTTTCCGCCGCCTCTATCAGCAACTCTTGCCGCTGATGTCTTAACCCGCAATCCCTTTCGGTTCGTGTCGGAAGGGATTCGCCATATCTATTAATTCATTGAATATATAGAAATTAATATGTATGTTTTCTGATTTTCACGGTATGGCCACGCCATCGTCTTTCTCATCTCTATTTCTTGCCTTAATGTGAATCACCAAAGCATAAGGAGAGTGATATGGACGATAACATTGTGCGCAGGAAGCGGGCAGTGGGGTTACTACTGCTGGTCTGTGGAGCGCTGGTCTATCTGGCAGGACTATGGCCTGTTTGCCAAACGTTGTGCCAAAAAGGCTATTTTTTGGGCGTTATCGTCATGATGGGCTTTCCTGTGCTGATTCATTATGATCAGACCGACAGCGAACGTCTGCTTACTCACTGCAAGTATTTGTTATTGTTTGGTTCGGGAATGCTGTTCGTCGGGTTATGGAATATTGAGTTGTCACCGGTGATAAAAGTGACCTGCCTGTTGGCGGTGGGAGTGTGTCTGTACGGCACGGACATGTACGCGTCATATTGTGAAAGTGAATGATGGCCGGAGCCATCATTTGTCAGCTTAGCTGACCAGCCTGCGCGTATCCACTCGCTGCAATAGCATGGAAAGTAGCAAGCTCCCTGCCAGCGTGATACTGAAAATCCAGACGATATCCAGCGGCGGCCACTGTTTCATTTCAATCCCATTGGTGCGCAACGCATGGATAATGAGCGCGTGGAATCCATAAATGCCGAGTGAATGACGCGAAATCAGCCCCAGAACCGGAACGGTTTGTTTATTCAACGTATTCTTGACCAGCGTCAGCAGCGACATCGCGAAAATAAACACCGCAGGTCCGCAATAGACATACCAGGTATCGGCAAAATTTCCTCGCCAGCGAAGTTCATACAACGTGCCGCGAGAAATCACCACCACGGCAGTAATACAAAGCAGCGCGCTTATTACGGTGAGCGCTTTTTTTTGCGTGTCCATCATGCCAATGGCCCGACCGAGCATGCCGTACAGGATGTAATAGAAGGTGTCGCCATTGATATATAAATTAATCGGTAGCCACTCAAATCCCCCTATTTTCTGCGTCACGGTATTGGGATTCGCGATGATGCCAATCATTACCATCAGTACCAGCAACATTTTTCCACTGACATTTTTGACCTGTATCAGCGGTGATACCAGGTAGATAACGGCGATCGCGAAGAAAAACCATAAATGGTAGAACACCGGTTTTTGCAGCAGATTTTTCAGCGAGAGTTCTGCGTTGATAGAGGTAAACAACACGATATATGCCAGCGCCACGCCGCTGTAGAACAACAGGCAGAGCGCAATACGTAAAAAATGACGTGGCTGGGCGCTACGTTCCCCAAAAAAGAGAAAACCTGAAATCATAAAGAAAAGCGGAACGCTCACGCGTGAAGCAGAGTTCAGGATATTCGCAAGATCCCAATTCATCGGGCTGACGCTTTGCGCATTCGTGACATACCAGGTGGTGGTATGAATCATGACCACCATTAAACACGCTATCCCGCGCAGATTATCAATCCAATATATTTTGGGCTGCATCAGTGCCTCTGTTGCTGTTCTAAAAATAGTCTGACTGGTGATTTGCCGGTGTATCTCACTGGAATAATCTGAGTTTATACGCTAAAGCTTGTGATGCGTTGGCGAGATTCGCAAAATGCGCTGGCTACGCGAACGTTAATAATAATAAGACAGACCGGCATATAAGGCGGTAATAAAAATGATGATGAAGTCTCTCTTCCCGGCCATGTTGACTCTGGTGCTGGCGGGATGTGCTGGCGAGCAACCGCCGGTGCAAAAAGCGCAGAAGCTCAAAGTAAGCCCCTTGAGAACGCTGGATATGGAAGCGTTGTGCAAAGGTCAGGCGGCAAAGCGCTACAACACAGGCCCGCAAAAAATTGATGTTACCGGCTTTGAACAGTTTCAGGGCAGTTATGAAATGCGTGGCTATACCTTCCGCAAAGAGGGTTTTGTCTGTTCTTTTGACGCGGACGGGCAGTTTTTACACCTTTCCATGCGTTAAGCCCTGCCTTTTTCCCGTTTCGTACTGTATATCTTGCAGTCAGCGGGTATACTGATCCCTTCCTTTAAATCCACACGTATCCAGCACGAAATAATATGCAAAAGTTTGATACCAGGACCTTCCAGGGCTTGATCCTGACCTTACAGGATTACTGGGCTCGCCAGGGCTGCACCATTGTTCAACCATTGGACATGGAAGTCGGCGCGGGGACTTCTCACCCAATGACTTGCCTGCGTGCGCTGGGGCCAGAGCCGATGGCGACTGCCTATGTGCAGCCTTCCCGTCGTCCGACCGATGGCCGCTACGGCGAAAACCCGAACCGTTTACAGCACTACTATCAGTTCCAGGTGGTCATCAAGCCATCTCCGGACAACATTCAGGAGCTGTACCTCGGTTCCCTGAAAGAGCTGGGAATGGACCCGACCATCCACGACATCCGTTTCGTGGAAGATAACTGGGAAAACCCGACGCTGGGTGCCTGGGGTCTGGGCTGGGAAGTGTGGCTGAACGGGATGGAAGTGACTCAGTTCACTTACTTCCAGCAGGTGGGCGGTCTGGAGTGTAAACCGGTGACCGGCGAGATCACCTACGGTCTGGAACGTCTGGCGATGTACATTCAGGGCGTAGACAGCGTTTACGACCTGGTCTGGAGCGACGGCCCGCTGGGTAAAACCACCTACGGCGACGTGTTCCATCAGAACGAAGTGGAGCAATCCACCTATAACTTCGAATACGCGGACGTGGACTTCCTGTTCTCCTGCTTCGAGCAGTATGAGAAAGAAGCTCAACAGCTGCTGGCGCTGGAAAACCCACTGCCGCTGCCTGCCTACGAGCGTATTCTGAAAGCCGCTCACAGCTTCAACCTGCTGGATGCGCGTAAAGCCATCTCCGTCACCGAGCGTCAGCGCTATATTCTGCGCATTCGCACCCTGACCAAAGCAGTGGCAGAAGCTTATTATGCTTCCCGTGAGGCCCTTGGCTTCCCGATGTGCAACAAAGACAAGTAAGAGGCGGCCATGTCTGAGAAAACTTTTCTGGTGGAAATCGGCACTGAAGAGCTGCCACCAAAAGCCCTGCGCAGCCTGGCGGAGTCCTTTGCTGCGAACTTTACCGCGGAGCTGGATAACGCCGGCCTCGCACACGGCAACGTTGAGTGGTTTGCTGCTCCGCGTCGTCTGGCGCTGAAAGTCGCGAATCTGGCTGAATCACAGGCAGACCGCGAAGTTGAAAAACGCGGCCCGGCGGTCTCTGCGGCGTTTGACGCAGAAGGTAAACCGAGCAAAGCGGCAGAAGGTTGGGCACGTGGCTGCGGGATAACCGTTGACCAGGCCGAGCGTCTGACCACCGACAAAGGCGAATGGCTGCTCTATCGCGCCCACGTGAAGGGCGAAAGCACCGAAGCGCTGGTGCCGAACATGGTGGCAACCTCGCTGGCGAAACTGCCGATCCCTAAACTGATGCGCTGGGGAGCAAGCGACGTCCACTTCGTGCGTCCGGTGCATACCGTGACTCTGCTGCTGGGCGATAAAGTCATTCCGGCAACGATTCTGGGCATTCAGTCCGATCGCGTGATTCGCGGCCATCGCTTTATGGGCGAGCCGGAATTCACCCTCGACAATGCCGATCAGTATCCTGAAATTCTGCGTGAGCGCGGCAAGGTCATCGCGGATTACGAAGAGCGTAAGGCGAAGATTAAAGCGGACGCGGAAGAAGCAGCACGTAAGATTGGCGGTAACGCTGACCTGAGCGAAAGCCTGCTGGAAGAAGTTGCCTCGCTGGTGGAGTGGCCGGTTGTCCTGACCGCGAAATTCGAAGAAAAATTCCTCGCGGTGCCGTCTGAAGCGCTGGTACACACCATGAAAGGTGACCAGAAGTACTTCCCGGTTTACGCGAACGACGGCAAACTGCTGCCGAACTTTATCTTCGTCTCCAACATTGAGTCGAAAGATCCGCAGCAGATCATCTCCGGTAACGAGAAGGTGGTGCGTCCGCGTCTGGCTGATGCTGAGTTCTTCTTCAACACCGACCGTAAAAAACGTCTGGAAGATAACCTGCCGCGTCTGCAAACCGTGCTGTTCCAACAGCAACTGGGTACGCTGCGTGACAAGACTGACCGTATTCAGGCGCTGGCAGGCTGGATTGCCGGACAGATTGGCGCTGACGTAAACCACGCGACCCGCGCGGGCCTGCTGTCTAAGTGCGACCTGATGACCAACATGGTCTTCGAGTTCACCGACACCCAGGGCGTGATGGGTATGCACTACGCGCGTCACGACGGCGAAGCGGAAGATGTGGCCGTGGCGCTGAACGAGCAGTATCAGCCGCGTTTCGCGGGTGATGACCTGCCGTCAAACCCGGTGGCATGTGCTGTGGCGATTGCCGACAAGATGGACACCCTGGCGGGTATCTTCGGTATCGGTCAGCATCCGAAAGGCGACAAAGACCCGTTTGCGTTGCGTCGTGCTGCGCTCGGCGTGTTGCGTATCATCGTTGAGAAGAACCTGAATCTGGATCTGCAGACGCTGACCGAAGAAGCGGTGCGTCTGTACGGCGACAAGCTGACGAACACCAACGTGGTGGATGACGTTATCGACTTTATGCTGGGCCGTTTCCGCGCCTGGTATCAGGATGAAGGCTACACCGTCGACACCATTCAGGCAGTGCTGGCGCGTCGTCCGACCCGTCCGGCAGACTTCGATGCGCGTATGAAGGCGGTTTCGCACTTCCGTACTCTGGAAGCGGCATCTGCACTGGCTGCGGCTAACAAGCGTGTATCCAACATTCTGGCGAAATCCGACGAAACGCTGAACGAGCGTGTGAACGCCGCGACCCTGAAAGAGCCAGAAGAAATTAAGCTGGCGATGCAGGTTGTGGTGCTGCGCGATAAGCTGGAGCCGTTCTTCGCGGAAGGCCGCTATCAGGAAGCGCTGGTTGAACTGGCTGAACTGCGTGAGCCGGTCGATGCCTTCTTCGAGAAAGTGATGGTGAACGTCGAGGATAAAGACTTGCGTATTAACCGTCTCTCTATGCTCGAAAAACTGCGTGAACTGTTCCTGCGCGTTGCGGATATTTCGCTGCTGCAGTAAGCGTTTGCTCTGATGCAAAAAAACCTGCCGAATGGCAGGTTTTTTTATGCAGAAGGGTTAGCGCAGCTGCAACGAAGTCAGGCAGGTTTGGCTGTCATTCATGGTCTTAATAGGATGAACCGCTTTCTTGCCGTTGTAGCTCACTTCAATGGCGCCCTCCATCTTGCGTGGCAGCCACACGCCGACAAAGCCGTTCTGATGGCTTTTCATCTCTTTTTGGACGACAACGTCACCCTTGTTATCCGTTACTTTCACGTTAAATGTTGTGTTCGGCATCTCTCCCCGACAGCCGGAAAGGCTGTGGTTGAAGCAGGGATGCGTTTGCTGTTCATAAGGCGCAAAGGAGAGATAGAACTTATCACCCAGCGGTAACGTGTATGTCTGGTCTCCGTCCGATAACTTCAGCTCGGTACTGGTTATGGATGCAGAGTAAGGCAGCGGGCGGTTTTGCGGAGACTGATCAATGGTTTCGACGATCTGTTCAACGGATTTACCGGCAAGCCCATGCTCTGCAAGGAATGTGGATTCTGACGTCGCGGCGAATGCGGCGCTGCTGGTGAGTAATCCCAGGCATAACAAGAGTGAGGATTTCGGCATAGCTTCAATTCCATGTGAAAAACAGGGATTTCACTATAATGCTTGCCCTAAGGGGAGGGTCAAAGGTAACGCAGGTAAAGTAATGCAAAGACGGGTGAGAGAAGGACTGTGGGATTCAGATAAAAAAAATCCCCGCCATCTGGCAGGGATCTTGAATTCTGAGCTTTTTAAGCTTACAGGCTGGTTACGTTGCCAGCTGCCGGGCCTTTAGCGCCGCTTTCGATGGTGAAGGAAACTTTCTGACCTTCATCCAGAGATTTGTAACCTTCGTTCTGGATAGCAGAGAAGTGTACGAACACGTCTTTAGAGCCATCGTCAGGAGTGATGAAGCCGAAGCCTTTATCAGCGTTGAACCATTTTACGATACCAGTCATTTTACCGGACATAGTGTATTACCTTTTAAAAAATAAGTTTGCCTTTCGGCGATATGGCGTGCTTTACAGATTTTTTAAGCGTTAAGGAAATGCGCACTACGAGGGGTATCAACGATAACTCTTGAAGGGGACTTGCCTTACTAAACTGCTTTAATGGTCTGTACGTCAAACCGTTGAGTGCATTAACTCATGTAATGCGTATTGATGCAACTTTTATTTTCTCTTTTTGGAAACTAAGCGGGAAAACGGTCCCGATGCAGGACCGTTAAGTGAGGGAGTTTGCAGGTCGCTCACTCCATCAATTGCTTACTTAATCTCGGGTTCGCCTGGATGAGACGCATCAGTTTTAACTCGGTGGCAGAAGGCTTTACGCGTTTTGACTCCCACTCTTGCACCGTAGCAACTGTCACGCCCAACGCTCTGGCGAACTCATCTGTTTGCAACCCGGTTCCTCTTCGCAGTTGTTCAAATTCGGTGAAGGGACTGGGCTTATGCGTCAGGGTCATCTTTTGATATTCATCTTTAAAAACAATCTGTTCCAGGCTGCTCAGTAGCTCAGGCATGGGATCTTTATATTCCATTGATAACTCCTATAAATCACACAGCGGGATCGTGAATTTCATCGAAGCTCATTAAGAATAGTCGGGAAAAATAGGGCGGGGAGAAAGACACAGTGTGTTATCCCGAAGTGGATTCGTTTCAGCACAAGTCCGACGCGGATCAACCGTTTTCTAATGGCCTGATATCGGTCGAGATCTGCACAGTATCAGCAACATTTGTAAAGATTACGAAATTCTTACTATATCGCGAAGGTGGGGTCAGGGACCTGGTTCCCGGCAGCGCAGGATCAGCTTTCCGCGTCTCGTTGTATTGCAGCCTTCACTTGTGTAATTTTCCGCTACAAGATTACGTGGAAAGGGTATCTTGCAAGCCTGACCTGGACTATCCTTGTGAGCGTCAGGCACGCGGGTGTCGTTGTGCGCATTTATGGGTGAAAGGAGTATTAAAATGGCGACAGGTAAGTCCTGCTCTCGCTGGTTTGCGCCTGTTGTGGCGTTATTAATGGTAGTTAGCCTGAGCGGGTGTTTTGATAAAGAAGGCGATCAGCGCAAAGCGTTTATCGATTTCCTGCAGAATACTGCAATGCGTAGCGGGGAGCGTTTACCGACGCTGACAGCCGATCAGAAAAAACAGTTTGGTCCCTTTGTTTCTGATTACGCCGTTCTGTATGGCTTTTCGCAGCAGGTAAATCAGGCGATGGATGCGGGTCTGCGCCCGGTCGTTGATAGCGTCAATGCAATCCGCGTTCCTCAGGATTACTTAACCCAACGTGAACCGCTGCGTCAGGCAAATGGTTCGTTAGGTGTGCTTGCCCAGCAGTTGCAGAACGCAAAATTGCAGGCAGATGCTGCGCATAGCGCGCTGAAACAGGCTGACGATCTGAAACCTGTTTTCGATAAGGTTTACAGCAAAGTCGTTACCGCACCGGCAGATGCGTTGCAGCCGCTGATCCCAGCCGCGCAAATTTTTACGCAGCAACTGGTACAGGTCGGCGATTTTGTGGCGCAGCAAGAGGCGCAGGTGAGCTTTGTGGCGAACGGCATTCAGTTCCCTACATCTCAACAAGCCAGCCAGTACAACACGCTGATTGGCCCGCTGGCATCCCAGCATCAGGCATTTACTCAGGCCTGGACGGCTGCGGTGAACGCGACCGAATAAACGATTAATGCCCGAGAGGATCGGGCATTGAACCCGTTGATATGAAAAAGAGGCGAGCGATTCGCCTCTTTTTTATTACTACCTTGCGACTTGCGGGTTAACGCAATTCTTCTCTACCTTGCCTTGCAGCGCATCGATTAAATTATCCACGGCGCAGGCGGCCATGTTATAGCGCGTTTCATGGGTCGCCGATCCGATGTGCGGCACCGCCACCACGTTCGACAGAGACAGTAACGGTGAGTCTACCGGCAACGGCTCTTGCTCAAACACATCCAGGCCTGCTGCGTGAATCACGCCGTTTTGCAGAGCGGCAATCAGTGCGTTTTCATCGACAACCGGGCCACGCCCTGCGTTGATGAAAATGGCGGAAGACTTCATTTTGGCAAATTGTTCTGCACCAAACAGATGATGCGTTTCTTCTGTTAGCGGCAGGATCAGGCAAACAAAATCAGATTCCTGTAACAGTGTGTCGAGGTCGCAATAGCGCGCGTTAAAACGATCCTCCGCCTCCTGATGGCGGCGACGCGCGTTATAAAGAACCGGCATGTTAAAACCGAAATGGGCACGCTGCGCCAGTGCCAGACCAATGCGGCCCATGCCAACGATCCCCACTGTTTTGTGGTGAACATCGGTACCAAACCAATCCGGGCCAATACTGTTCGTCCATTCGCCCGCCTTCACGCGCTCTGCGACGTCCACCACGCGACGTGCCGTGCTCAGGATCAGCGCCATCACCGTATCGGCAACGGTTTCTGTCAGCACGGTGGGCGTGTGCATCAGCAGTACATTGCGTGCATTCAGGGCATCCACATCAAAATTGTCATAGCCTACTGAAATAGTTGATGTTGCGCGTAGGTTCGGCATCTTCTCCAGCAATGTGCTATTGACGGCTTCATTGGAACCCAGCAGGCCTTCTGCCGCGGCAAAGGCTTTGGCGTGTTGTTCTACCGTCTCCGGACGCAGGTTTGGCACCTGCGTAACGGTGAAGTGTGCTTCCAGGCGATGCAGTAAATCGTCAGGCAACGCTTTGTAGAGAATAATGGACGGCTTCATGCAAATCTCCGTGAGTTAAAATTTACGCGTGGCGTGCGCCAACCGGCAGCTGATGATTATTTGCGGGTTTAACGAGTAGAGTTAGCCATACTGGGGTAAAAAGCGCCACTCCCATAAACATGTAAGAGACGGAAAGCGTGCAGCTTTTGCTGCGTCGCTGATGGTGGGATGCGCTGATGTTGCCATAGGAGATTCCCACGCCTGAATGAGAGAACACCTTAGCGCGTAAATTTGGCTCATCAAGTATTTTGCCCGGCAGCGGGATGCTTACCGGGCTTGCGAATGTCTACCCGAGGCCGGACAAGACGCTGGCGCGTCGTTTTCCGGCAACAAAAATTACTGAATCGGGCTTAAGGTGATTTCGACGCGGCGGTTCTGCGCTTTGCCTTCTGCGGTGCTGTTGCTGGCAATTGGGTTTGCCGGGCCCATACCGCTGGTGCGGATACGGTTAGCTTCAACACCCTGGGTGATCAGCGAGCTGGCCACTGAGTCTGCGCGCTGTTGTGACAGACGCATGTTCAGATCCTGGCTACCGGTGCTGTCGGTGTAACCAATGACGTTGACTGCCGTTTTATTGTACTCTTTCAGTACCATCGCGACGCCTGTCAGGGTATTTGCACCCGCTGGTTTCAGGGTGGCGCTGCTGCTGTCGAAGGTCACGTTGTTTGGCATATTCAGGATGATGTTATCGCCACTACGCGTCACACTCACGCCTGTTCCCTGCATTTTCTCGCGCAGTTTTGCTTCTTGCGCGTCCATGTAGTAGCCAATACCGCCACCTAATGCAGCTCCCGCCGCGGCGCCAATCAGTGCGCCTTTACCGCGATCCTTTTTGGATGAGGAGAGGGCGCCGACGCCAGCGCCAACCAGCGTACCAATACCAGCGCCAATACCGGCTTTACCCGCTTCGCGCTCACCGGTGTAAGGGTTTGTTGTGCAGCCTGATACCGCCAGGGCGCCGCTCACAATGGCAGCAATCACAAATACACGTTTCTTCATCTTAATTCCTTAATGACTTTTTATTCTTTACCACAGCGACCGTGGCGATTGATTATGACGCGTGAACATGAAGAAAATTCCAGGGAAGACTCTTAAATTTGTAAGTAACATTGAACGGAACAATAAAAAAGCCGCCACACCTGCAGGAGCGTCTCACTTGTCCAACGCATCATCACGCTATTCAGTACTCACCGCTGCTCACTGGGGACCCGTTCTGGTCGAGACGGATGGTAACACCGTCTTTTCGTCCCGTGGAGCATTACCTACGTCACATCCTAACTCGCTGCAAACCGTCGTGCGCGATCAGGTCCACAGTAAAACCCGGGTCCGTTTCCCGATGGTGCGTAAAGGATTCCTCGCCTCGCCAGAATGCCCGCAGGGCGTGCGCGGACAGGATGAATTTGTCCGTGTCAGCTGGGATGAGGCGCTGGATCTGATTCACGCGCAGCACAAACGCATTCGCGACAACTATGGCCCGGCGTCGATTTTCGCGGGCTCGTACGGCTGGCGCTCGAACGGCGTACTCCACAAAGCGGCGACATTGTTGCAGCGGTATATGGCACTTGCTGGCGGGTATACGGGGCATCTGGGAGATTATTCTACCGGCGCGGCGCAGGCCATTATGCCGTATGTGGTCGGTGGAAATGAGGTCTATCAGCAGCAAACCAGTTGGCCGATGATTCTGGAACACAGTGATGTGGTGGTGTTGTGGAGCGCTAACCCGCTGAATACGCTTAAAATTGCGTGGAATGCGTCGGATGAACAGGGCATCGCCTATTTTGATGCGCTGCGTAAAAGCGGTAAACGACTGATCTGTATCGATCCCATGCGATCGGAAAGCGTCGATTTCTTTGGCGATAAAATGGAGTGGATCGCCCCGCATATGGGCACGGATGTCGCACTGATGCTGGGTATTGCGCATACGCTGGTCGAAAACGGCTGGCATGATGAAGCCTTTCTGGCGCGCTGCACGACCGGATATGAGCGCTTCGCTGACTACCTGCTGGGCGCGAGCGACGGGACAGCGAAGACGGCGGAGTGGGCAGCAGAGATTTGTGGCGTATCGGCAGCGAAAATTCGCGAACTGGCAGAAATTTTTCATCAAAACACCACCATGTTGATGGCCGGTTGGGGCATGCAGCGCCAGCAATTTGGCGAGCAAAAACACTGGATGATCGTCACGCTTGCCGCCATGCTTGGGCAGATTGGCACGCCCGGCGGCGGTTTTGGTCTGTCTTATCACTTTGCCAATGGCGGTAACCCGACGCGACACGCGGCGGTACTGGCTTCCATGCAAGGAAGCCTCAAGGGCGGGATCGATGCGGTGGATAAAATTCCGGTAGCGCGCATCGTGGAAGCGCTCGAGAACCCCGGCGGGTTTTACCAGCATAACGGTATGGACCGCCACTTCCCGGACATTCGCTTTGTCTGGTGGGCGGGCGGGGCGAACTTTACCCATCACCAGGACACCAATCGCCTGATTCAGGCCTGGAAAAAGCCGGAACTGGTGGTGATCTCCGAATGTTTCTGGACGGCGGCGGCAAAGCACGCGGATATTGTGTTGCCAGCCACGACCTCCTATGAACGCAACGATTTAACCATGACCGGGGATTACAGCAACCAGCACCTGGTGCCCATGAAGCAGGTTGTGCCACCGCGTGATGAAGCACGCAATGATTTTGATGTGTTTGCTGCGCTGTGCGAGCGCTGGGAAGCGGGCGGCTATGCGCGTTTCACCGAAGGAAAAAGCGAGCTGGAGTGGCTGGAGACGTTTTACAACATTGCCGGGAAACGCGGCGCCAGTCAGCAGGTAACGCTGCCCCCATTTGCATCGTTCTGGGCCGAGAACACTTTCATTGAAATGGCGGAATTCCCGGCCAATGCGCAGTTTGTTCGCTTCGCCGATTTTCGTCGTGATCCCAGGGCTTATCCGCTAAAAACAGACAGCGGCAAAATTGAGATCTACTGCCAGCGAATTGCCGGTTACGGTTATGCCGATTGTCCGGGACATCCGACGTGGCTGGCACCGGACGAATGGCACGGTAACGCTGAAGCGGATCAACTGCAGGTTTTATCTGCGCATCCGGCGCATCGCTTACACAGCCAGCTCAACTACAGCTCACTGCGCGAGCAGTACGCGGTGGCCGGGCGCGAGCCGATCACACTGCATCCACGGGATGCTCAGGCGCGGGGCATTGCCGATGGCGATACGGTGCGGGTCTGGAATCAGCGTGGACAAATCCTTGCGGGCGCGGTGGTAACGGAAGGGATTAAGCCTGGCGTTATGTGTATTCACGAAGGCGCGTGGCCAGACCTGGATAACACAGCGGGGGGAATGTGCAAAAATGGCGCGGTAAACGTGTTGACCAAAGATCTCCCCAGCTCGCGGCTGGGGAATGGTTGTGCAGGTAACACCGCACTGGCACGGGTGGAGAAGTACACCGGTCCGGCGTTGACGCTTACGGCGTTTGATCCGCCCGCCAACTCATGATCCAGGTCGGATGCCGGGTATCTTCCTGCCATGCGCTGTCTTCAATACGAAAACCCATCGCATGGTAGAAATTCACGGCAGACTGATTTTTCTGGTAGACCTCCAGACTGAGAACCGGAAAGCGCTGTTGAACGAACTGAACCAGCGCTTTACCGATCCCGCTTCTGATGGCCTCTGGCGCGACAAACAGCGCGCCCAAAAATCTCGCCTCCATGACGCTGGCGAAACCTTTCAGAATGCCGTCTTCTTCCCATACCCAGGTTTGCGCAGCAGGCAAATAGACATCGCGCACTAAATGCTCGCTCTCATGCCAGTAGCGCGCTTCAATGAACGGGTGGGCGTAAAGGGTGCTCTTCATCCATAGCGCCAGTAGCGACGCCATATCGTTACTCTGAGACTCGCGAATCATGAGGTTCTCCCGGATGGCAAAAACAGCCGGTCACATGGTCATTGACCAGTCCGCACGCCTGCATAAAGGAGTAGCAGATAGTGGTTCCGACAAACTTAAACCCACGTTTTTTTAACGCCTTAGAGAGCGCATCGGAGGCGGGGGTGGATGTGGGTATCTCACTCAGTTCGGCGGCACGCGTCACCTGTGGCGGGTTATCAACAAACGACCAGACAAAATCGGCAAACGATTCACCGTTTTGCTCCATGGCAAGGTAAGCCCGGGCATTGCCGATGATGGCCTGAATTTTTCCACGATGGCGAATGATGCCGGCATCCTGAAGCAGGCGTTCGACGTCCTCTTCCTGCATGGCCGCTACGCGAACGGGATCAAACTGATAAAAATTAGCGCGATAGTTTTCACGCTTTTTCAACACGGTTATCCAGGACAACCCAGCCTGTTGCCCTTCCAGGCAGATCATTTCGAACAGTTTTTTGCCATTGGTTTCGGGGACGCCCCATTCCTTGTCGTGATAAGCAATGTAAAGGGGATCCTGACTGACCCAGCCACAACGCTGCATATTCTTCCTCGCTTTTGACTACCGTAAATATTTCATTCGGCTCGCCTTGACGCGCCAGCTAAAAAGACAATATTTAATACAGGGCTAAGTTGCCCGATATCCTTCACACAATGACAATAATATCGCCGAATTCGGCTCTTCTCTGGAGTCGCGTTGATGATTATAAAAAAATGCAGTGGTCGCCGGGCGTTATGCGTGATGGCGAGCGTAGTAGTCTGTTCGTTTTACATCAACACAGCTTATGCCTGGCAACAAGAATATATCGTTGATGCCGTTTCGGGTCATACGACAGAACGTTATACATGGGATAGCGATCACCAACCAAGTTATAACGATATTCTGGCAGAACGTATTAGCGCTGCTCAGCATTCGCCTGGGCTGGTGGTCAGTCTGGCGGATGAATCGCCGGTAGAATCGACCAGCGGTATGAGCATGGGCTGGAACATCCCCGTTTCGGAGCGGGTCACCACAGGGCCCATTGCCGCCCTGCATTATGACGGCTCGACTACCACGGCGTACAACGAATTTGGCGATAGCGTGACGACGCAAACGCTGACCGATCCCTTGTGGCATGCCAGTGTCAGTACGCTAGGCTGGCGAGTTAATTCGCAGTTCGGCGATGTGCGGCCCTGGGCGCAAATTAGCTACAACCAGCAATTCGGGGAAAATATCTGGAAAGCGCAATCGGGGTTGAGCCGAATGACAGCCACAAGCCAGGAGAATAACTGGCTGGATGTAACCGTGGGCGCGGATATGTTGCTGAACCCTCATATGGCGGCCTATGCGGCGCTCTCGCAGGCGGAAAATAGCGCGAATACCAGTGACTATCTTTACACCATGGGGGTAAGCGCCAGATTCTGATCAATATGGATACGTAATTAAAACAATTTATTCACACGGCGCATTCAATATTTACACCGTTCTCAGCGATAGTGTGTACTAACTGACTCAAAAAAAATCAGCACATCGCTTATTTGTCTCGTCATTCATTCCGCAATCCAGGCATTTCATTCCGTTCTGATGGCATTTCATGCCGTTTTTTCCCTGCATAAAAAGCACTTCGTTATTGTGGTCAGCAGTGAATGACTCCATTTGTTTATGCAGGAAGACGGCCATGAAAAATTCTGATTATCAGCGCACCCGTTGGTTAACGCTTATCGGCACCATCATTACACAATTTGCGTTAGGCTCTGTTTACACCTGGAGCCTGTTTAATGGCGCGCTCTCTGAAAAACTGAATGCGCCCGTCAGTCAGGTCGCGTTCTCATTCGGTCTGTTGAGCCTGGGCCTGGCGATCTCTTCCTCCGTTGCCGGGAAGCTTCAGGAACGTTTCGGCGTGAAACGCGTCACGATGGCTTCAGGGATTATGCTGGGCGTGGGGTTCTTCCTGACCGCTCACTCTGACAACCTGATCATGCTTTGGCTAAGTGCCGGTGTGTTGGTCGGCCTGGCGGATGGCGCAGGATACCTGTTAACCCTCTCCAACTGCGTGAAGTGGTTCCCGGAGCGCAAAGGTCTGATTTCTGCTTTTGCGATTGGTTCTTATGGTCTGGGCAGCCTGGGCTTCAAATTTATCGATAGCCATCTTCTGGCAAGCGTCGGTCTGGAAAAAACGTTCATGATTTGGGGCGCGATTGCGCTGGTGATGATTGTCTTTGGCGCCACGCTGATGAAAGACGCACCGAATCAGGAAGTTAAAGCGAAAAACGGCGTAATGGAGAACGACTACACGCTGGCGGAATCCATGCGCAAACCTCAGTACTGGATGCTGGCAGTGATGTTCCTGACAGCTTGCATGAGCGGTTTGTATGTTATTGGTGTGGCGAAAGATATTGCTCAGGGTCTGGTGCATATGGACGTTGCGACGGCGGCAAATGCAGTGACCGTCATCTCTATCGCCAACCTGTCTGGTCGTCTGGTGCTGGGTATCCTGTCTGACAAAATGTCCCGTATCCGGGTGATCACAATCGGCCAGGTCATTTCACTGGTGGGTATGGCGGCCCTGCTTTTCGCCCCGCTGAATGAGGTGACGTTCTTTGCAGCCATCGCCTGTGTCGCGTTTAACTTTGGCGGTACGATCACGGTGTACCCATCGCTGGTCAGCGAGTTCTTCGGCCTGAACAATCTGGCGAAAAACTACGGTGTAATTTACTTAGGCTTTGGTATCGGCAGTATCTGCGGTTCGCTGATTGCGTCCCTGTTCGGTGGGTTTTACGTCACCTTCTGCGTTATCTTCGCGTTGTTGATTCTCTCTCTGGCGCTCTCCACGACGATTCGCCAGCCGAAACAAGAACGACTCGAAGCGGTGCATGCGTAACCCTCACATCTGATAAACACGTTGAAAAGGCCAGTGTAATGACTGGCCTTTTTTCGTATTCCCCGCCTGCCATCACTGATAATTTGTGCATTGATTCTTGCATTTTTGTAAATCTATGCTTTGATCACACACTTTGTAGACACTTTTTCCTCTTCTTGTGGTCTACTTAGCCGCGCTTGTAGATTGTCCTGATACTACTACTTCCGCATTTTCACCTGTCCGGTCTGTTTGACCGTTGCGCAGGCAGTTTTAATCCCGACTCCCAGGGTTTGTTTGCATGAGATACATTAAGTCGATAACGCAGCAAAGGCTTAGCTTCTTGCTGGCGCTTTATATCGGTCTGTTTATGAATTGTGCTGTATTTTACCGTCGCTTCGGTAGCTACGCGCAAGAATTTACCGTCTGGAAAGGACTCTCTGCGGCTGTCGAGTTGGCGGGCACTGTTCTCGTCACGTTCTTTTTGTTACGCCTTCTCTCGCTGTTTGGCCGACGAGCCTGGCGTGTACTCACTACGCTGGTCGTGCTCTTTTCCGCTGGCGCCAGTTATTACATGACCTTCCTGAATGTGGTCATCGGCTACGGCATTGTGGCCTCTGTCATGACTACCGATATTGATTTATCGAAAGAGGTTGTGGGGCTGCATTTCATTCTATGGTTAGTGGCGGTGAGCATCCTGCCGTTGTTTTTTATCTGGAGCAACCGCTGCCGCTACACGCTACTGCGCCAGTTGCGCACGCCGGGTCTGCGCGTTCGCAGCGTGGCCGTTGTCGTGCTTTCCGGGGTGATGGTCTGGGCGCCGATTCGTTTGCTTGACGTACAGCAGAAGAAAGTTGAGCGGGCGACGGGGGTCGATTTACCCAGTTATGGCGGCGTGGTGGCAAACTCTTACCTGCCATCAAACTGGTTATCCGCGTTGGGTCTGTACGCCTGGGCGCAGGTGGATGAATCCTCCGATAATAAGTCGTTAATGAACCCTGCCAAGAAATTCACCTACGTTGCGCCAAAAGACATTGATGATACGTATGTGGTGTTCATCATTGGCGAAACGACGCGCTGGGATCACATGGGTATTTTCGGCTATGAACGAAATACCACGCCGAAGCTGGCTCAGGAGAAAAACCTGGCGGCATTCCGTGGTTACTCATGCGACACCGCGACAAAACTCTCCCTGCGTTGCATGTTCGTGCGTCAGGGCGGGGCGGAAGATAATCCGCAACGTACGTTGAAAGAGCAGAACATTTTTGCGGTGCTTAAGCAGTTAGGTTTCAGCTCAGATCTGTATGCGATGCAGAGCGAGATGTGGTTCTACAGCAACACGATGGCCGATAATATCGCCTATCGTGAGCAGATTGGCGCCGAGCCGCGCAACCGTGGCAAGACTGTCGATGACATGCTGTTGGTTGAAGAAATGCAGCAGTCATTAAAGCGCAATACTGATGGTAAGCATTTGATTATTCTGCATACCAAAGGGTCGCACTTTAACTATACCCAGCGCTATCCGCGTAGCTATGCGCAATGGACGCCGGAGTGTGTCGGGGTGGATAACGGCTGTACCAGAGCCCAGATGATCAACTCTTACGATAACTCGGTGACTTACGTCGACCATTTTATTACCAGCGTTTTTGACCAGTTGCGCGATAAGAAAGCCATCGTGTTCTATGCTGCGGATCATGGCGAGTCGATCAATGAACGTGAGCATCTGCATGGTACGCCGCGTAATATGGCGCCGCCAGAGCAGTTCCGCGTGCCTATGCTGGTCTGGATGTCCGACAAGTATCTTGAGAATCCGCAACATGCGCAGATGTTTGCTCAGTTGAAGCAGGAAGCCGAAATGAAGGTGCCGCGTCGTCATGTTGAACTCTACGACACCATTATGGGTTGCCTCGGCTTTACCTCGCCAGATGGCGGAATCAATGAGAACAGTAACTGGTGCCGTATTCCTGAAGCGGGGAAAGCCGCAGCGAACTAACCGCGCTGCTGACTTTCTCGCCTATTAGATGGCATTTTGATACTAAGGGATTGACGGGCGCGCACCTCAGCAGTAATATGCGCCCCGCATTCGGTGATTGGCGCAGCCTGGTAGCGCACTTCGTTCGGGACGAAGGGGTCGGAGGTTCGAATCCTCTATCACCGACCAAATTCAAAAAGCCTGCTCTTGAGCAGGCTTTTTTGCATCTGTAGATGTGAGGATGAGAACCTCCGGGGGAAGAGGTTCGACTCGAGCGAAGCGAGAGAACGTTGCGCCAGCAACGGCCCGCAGGGCGAGCCACGCAGTGGCGAGTAATCCTCTATCACCGACCAAATTCAAAAAGCCTGCTCTTGAGCAGGCTTTTTTGCATTCGTAGGCCTGATAAGCGAAGCGCCATCAGGCAAAAACACCACATCGTACCCGGCATTGCCGGATGGCGGCGCAAGCGCCTTATCCGGCCTACGGGCGAAGTGTCACCAGGCAATTTGCGCGCCTAATCCCGCCTGTGACCGATCTGCACTATTGCGACAAAAACGCGCCCCAATTCTCACTGAGTGTTAACGATTTTGTGACATATTCCATTGTCTTTTTTGATATGTGCTTGAATCTTTTTCGGGTGTTACTTATGGCTGAACCCAGCATTTTCCGCTGTGCGCTTTAACGTTCATGATATTAATCGCTCAGATATGCAGCATCTCGTCAGAAATTTTTCATAATATGCACAAACGTTAACCACCAAATGTTGCGAAGTATGAAGAGATTAATTCTGGCGTTGTCCGCGTAGCACAAATTTCTCTGCTGAAAATAGTGGTCCGAAGTTTTTTTAATCTTTGTTTGTGAATTCTCACCATTGTTGTAAATCGTGGTTAGCTGTATTGACGTTTTCACATTCTGTTGACAGATTGTAGGGCATGAGGGGCATTTCATGGAGAATCCGCACTGCAACTCAGTCGTTTATGTGAACGGAATCCCCATCCTCTTAACGCCGACCCGGCCGGGTAAAAAACAAAAAAGGCCAGGCGGTGCAGCCCACTGCAAAGGGTAAAACAACAAAACATCACAATTGGAGCAGAAGAATGAGTATTTCCTTGAAGAAGTCAGGGATGCTGAAGCTTGGTCTGAGCCTTGTGGCTATGACTGTCGCAGCAAGTGTACAGGCTAAAACTCTGGTTTATTGTTCAGAAGGATCTCCTGAAGGGTTCAACCCGCAGTTGTTCACCTCTGGCACAACCTATGACGCCAGCTCAGTACCTATCTATAACCGTCTGGTAGAATTTAAAATCGGTACGACCGAAGTCATTCCTGGCCTTGCTGAAAAGTGGGAAGTCAGCGAAGACGGTAAAACCTATACCTTCCATTTACGCAAAGGCGTGAAGTGGCAGGACAACAAAGAATTTAAACCGACGCGTGACTTTAATGCTGATGACGTCGTGTTCTCCTTTGATCGTCAGAAAAATGCACAGAACCCGTACCACAAAGTCTCTGGCGGCAGCTATGAATACTTTGAAGGGATGGGTCTGCCTGACCTGATTAGCGAAGTGAAGAAAGTCGACGACAGTACCGTTCAGTTCGTGCTGACGCGTCCGGAAGCGCCGTTCCTTGCTGACCTGGCAATGGACTTCGCCTCTATTCTTTCCAAAGAATATGCAGACAACATGCTGAAAGCCGGTTCGCCGGAAAAAGTCGATCTGAACCCAATCGGTACCGGTCCGTTCCAGCTGCTGCAGTACCAGAAAGACTCCCGTATTCTCTACAAAGCGTTCCCGGGCTACTGGGGCACCAAGCCGCAGATCGATCGTCTGGTTTTCTCCATCACGCCTGATGCCTCTGTGCGTTACGCCAAACTGCAGAAGAACGAATGCCAGGTGATGCCGTACCCGAATCCGGCGGACATCGCGCGCATGAAGCAGGATAAAAGCATCAACCTGATGGAGCAGGCGGGTCTGAACGTCGGCTATCTCTCCTTCAACACCGAGAAGAAACCGTTTGATGATGTGAAAGTTCGTCAGGCGCTGACCTATGCGGTAAACAAAGAAGCAATCATTAAAGCGGTGTACCAGGGTGCTGGCGTTGCGGCGAAGAACCTGATCCCGCCAACCATGTGGGGCTATAACGACGACGTTAAAGACTACAGCTATGACCCGGAAAAAGCCAAAGCGCTGCTGAAAGAAGCCGGTCAGGATAAAGGCTTTACTGTAGAGCTGTGGGCAATGCCAGTACAACGTCCGTACAACCCGAACGCTCGCCGTATGGCCGAGATGGTTCAGGCCGACTGGGCGAAGATTGGCGTTCAGGCCAAGATCGTGACCTACGAGTGGGGCGAGTATCTGAAACGCGCCAAAGCGGGTGAACACCAGGCCGTTATGATGGGCTGGACCGGCGACAACGGGGATCCGGATAACTTCTTCGCCACCCTGTTCAGCTGCGCTGCGGCGAAAGACGGTTCCAACTATTCTCGCTGGTGCTACAAGCCGTTTGAAGACCTGATTCAGCCGGCACGCGCGACCGACGACCACAACAAGCGTATTGAGCTCTACAAGCAGGCTCAGGTAGTGATGCATGACCAGGCACCTGCGCTGATCGTTGCTCACTCCACCGTGTATGAGCCAGTGCGTAAAGAAGTCAAAGGCTATGTGGTTGATCCATTAGGCAAACACCACTTCGAAAACGTCTCTGTCGAATAATTAAAAGCAACGCCGGGAGGCGCTACGCACCGTTAAGTCGGTCCGCGTACCGCACCCGGCAGTAATGCTTTATCTCCTTCTCGCATGAGGGGGAGATAAGATTTGTGAGCAATACAGACGCACTGTCACCAGGCGGCGCGTCATTAGAGAGAATCCGGGTTATGTTGCAGTTCATTCTCCGACGTTTGGGACTCGTCATCCCCACGTTTATCGGTATCACTCTTCTCACCTTTGCCTTCGTTCATATGATCCCCGGCGATCCGGTGATGATCATGGCGGGTGAGCGTGGTATCTCCCCTGAGCGTCACGCTCAATTGCTGGCAGAACTCGGTCTTGATAAACCGATGTGGCAGCAGTACCTCCATTACATTTGGGGGGTTATGCATGGTGATTTGGGCATCTCGCTGAAAAGCCGCTTACCGGTGTGGGAAGAGTTCGTCCCTCGCTTTAAAGCGACGCTGGAGCTGGGTGTCTGCGCCATGATTTTCGCGACTGCGGTCGGGATTCCGGTCGGGGTACTCGCCGCCGTCAAGCGCGGTTCCATTTTCGATCACACCGCCGTTGGCCTTGCGCTGACCGGTTACTCCATGCCTATTTTTTGGTGGGGCATGATGCTGATTATGTTGGTCTCCGTGCACTGGAACCTGACGCCGGTTTCCGGGCGGGTGAGCGATATGGTGTTCCTTGACGACACCAATCCGTTGACCGGCTTTATGCTGATCGACACGGCCATCTGGGGTGAAGAGGGCAACTTTATTGATGCGCTGGCGCATATGGTCCTGCCTGCCATGGTGCTTGGCACCATCCCACTGGCGGTGATTGTGCGTATGACACGTTCCTCGATGCTGGAAGTGCTGGGTGAGGATTACATCCGTACCGCGCGCGCCAAAGGGCTCACCAGGATGCGCGTGATCGTCATTCACGCCCTGCGTAACGCCATGCTGCCTGTCGTGACCGTGATTGGTTTGCAGGTGGGGACGCTACTGGCAGGGGCGATCCTGACCGAGACCATCTTCTCGTGGCCTGGACTCGGGCGCTGGCTGATTGATGCGTTGCAACGTCGTGATTATCCGGTGGTACAAGGCGGCGTGTTGCTGGTGGCGACGATGATTATTCTCGTCAACCTGCTGGTCGATCTGCTGTACGGCGTGGTGAACCCGCGTATTCGTCATAAGAAGTAAGGGGCCATCATGTCACAGGTTACTGAAAATAAAGTTATTACTGCACCGGTGCCGATGACCCCGCTGCAGGAGTTCTGGCACTATTTTAAACGCAACAAGGGTGCCGTTGTCGGTCTGGCGTATGTCGTCATCATGATCCTGATTGCCGCCTTTGCAAACTTCCTCTCCCCCTATAATCCGGCAGATCAGTTCCGTGATGTGCTGCTGGCACCGCCTGCATGGCAGGAAGGCGGCACGATGGCGCACCTGCTGGGGACTGACGACGTGGGCCGTGATGTGCTGTCACGTCTGATGTACGGCGCGCGTTTATCGCTGCTGGTCGGCTGTCTGGTGGTGGTGCTGTCGCTGATCATGGGCGTCGTGCTGGGACTGGTGGCGGGATACTTCGGCGGTATCGTCGATAACATCATTATGCGCGTGGTCGATATCATGCTGGCCCTGCCAAGCCTGCTGTTGGCGTTGGTATTGGTGGCGATTTTTGGCCCTTCAATTGGTAATGCCGCGCTGGCGCTGACGTTCGTGGCGTTGCCGCACTACGTTCGTTTAACGCGCGCTGCGGTGCTGGTCGAGGTGAACCGCGATTACGTTACTGCTTCCCGCGTGGCGGGTGCTGGCGCGATGCGTCAGATGTTCGTCAATATATTCCCTAACTGCCTTGCGCCGTTGATCGTTCAGGCGTCGCTCGGTTTTTCTAACGCCATTCTCGATATGGCCGCCCTTGGCTTCCTGGGTATGGGCGCGCAGCCGCCGACGCCGGAGTGGGGCACCATGCTCTCCGACGTGTTGCAGTTCGCGCAAAGTGCCTGGTGGGTCGTGACCTTCCCGGGTCTGGCGATCCTGCTGACGGTGCTGGCATTTAACCTGATGGGTGACGGTCTGCGTGACGCGCTCGATCCCAAACTGAAGCAGTAAGAGGTTCGAGATGGCGTTATTAAATGTAGACAAATTATCGGTGCACTTCGGCGACGAAGGTACACCGTTTCGCGCCGTAGACCGTATCAGCTATAGCGTAAATCAGGGTGAAGTGGTCGGTATTGTGGGTGAGTCCGGCTCGGGTAAATCGGTCAGTTCGCTGGCGATCATGGGACTGATTGATTATCCCGGTCGGGTGATGGCGGAAAAGCTGGAGTTTAACGGCCAGGATCTGAAGCGGATCTCTGAGAAAGAGCGCCGCAACCTGGTTGGCGCCGAAGTGGCGATGATTTTCCAGGACCCGATGACCAGCCTTAATCCTTGTTATACCGTGGGTTTCCAGATTATGGAGGCCATCAAGGTGCATCAGGGCGGCAACAAGAAAACCCGTATTCAGCGTGCGATAGACCTGTTAAACCTGGTCGGCATTCCCGACCCGGCCTCGCGCCTGGACGTCTATCCGCACCAGTTGTCCGGTGGGATGAGCCAGCGTGTGATGATTGCGATGGCCATCGCCTGTCGGCCAAAGCTGCTGATTGCCGATGAACCGACCACCGCGCTGGATGTGACTATCCAGGCGCAAATCATCGAGCTGCTGCTGGAACTGCAGCAGAAAGAGAACATGGCGCTGGTGTTGATTACCCATGACCTCGCGCTGGTGGCGGAGGCTGCGCACAAAATCATTGTGATGTATGCCGGTCAGGTGGTGGAAACGGGCAATGCGCATGATATCTTCCGCGCCCCGCGACATCCGTATACTCAGGCGCTGTTACGCGCATTGCCTGAATTTGCGCAGGACAAGGCGCGGCTGGCCTCGCTGCCGGGTGTGGTGCCGGGAAAATACGACCGCCCGAACGGCTGTCTGCTGAATCCCCGCTGCCCGTATGCGACGGACAAATGCCGTGGCGAAGAGCCGGAACTGATGCAACTGGGTGAAGGTCGCCAGTCGAAATGCCACTACCCACTCGATGATGCCGGGAGGCCAACACTATGAGTACGCACGAGGCCACCTCGCAGCAACCGCTGTTGCAGGCAATCGATCTGAAGAAATACTATCCGGTGAAAAAGGGGCTGTTTGCCCCTGAACGGCTGGTAAAAGCGCTGGATGGCGTTTCGTTTACCCTTGAGCGCGGTAAAACCCTGGCGGTGGTGGGCGAGTCAGGCTGTGGGAAATCCACGCTTGGTCGCCTGTTGACGATGATTGAAACCCCGACCGGCGGTGAGCTGTATTATCAGGGGCAGGATCTGCTCAAGCACGATCCGCAGGCGCAGAAACTGCGTCGGCAGAAAATCCAGATCGTGTTCCAGAACCCGTACGGTTCTCTGAACCCGCGTAAAAAGGTGGGACAGATTCTGGAAGAACCGCTGCTGATTAACACCTCACTCAGCAAAGAGCAGCGCCGTGAAAAAGCGCTGGCGATGATGGCGAAAGTCGGTCTTAAAACCGAGCATTATGATCGCTATCCGCACATGTTCTCCGGCGGTCAGCGGCAGCGTATCGCCATCGCACGCGGGCTGATGCTCGATCCGGATGTAGTGATTGCTGATGAACCGGTCTCCGCGCTGGACGTTTCCGTGCGCGCGCAGGTACTGAATCTGATGATGGATTTGCAGCAGGATTTGGGGCTCTCTTACGTCTTTATTTCGCACGACCTGTCGGTGGTGGAACACATTGCCGATGAAGTGATGGTGATGTATTTAGGTCGCTGCGTGGAGAAAGGGACGAAAGAGCAGATCTTCAGCAATCCTCGCCATCCGTATACGCAGGCTCTGCTTTCAGCAACGCCGCGTCTGAACCCGGACGATCGCCGCGAGCGCATCAAACTGACCGGCGAACTGCCAAGCCCGCTGAATCCGCCGCCGGGGTGTGCCTTCAATGCTCGCTGTCGTCGTCGCTTCGGTCCCTGCACCCAGTTGCAGCCGCAGCTTAAAGACTACCGTGGTCAGCTGGTGGCCTGCTTCGCTGTTGATCAGGATGAAAACCCGCAGCAATAACTGCCGGGTATCCCCTCATAACCGGAGCCTTGTGCTCCGGTTTTTTTATATTTTATTTTTGAGTCCACAATGTGAGTCCATAGGCAGAAGATAATTCCGCGTAGGTTAGAATGTATGCAGATTTCGTAATGTCACAGAATTATCGGTTAAATCGCCGTTGCTGAATGAAATGGAGCAAACGTGGTCACGATACGTTGGGATATCAGGACAATCGATCGTCTGTCCATGGTTGAGGATGTCCTCAAGGAGTTCTCCTGCTGCGACATTAATATTATCTCGATGAAAGTCACGGCAGGCAGGATCCTGATTAAATCCTGGTGTCGCCATTTGCAGGATATTTCCAGCGTGCAGAAACGGTTATGCCAGCGCGCAGACATTATCAATGTTGCTTACCTTTCCGAAGATATGACTGAGCGATCGTCGTCAGAACTGGCACGCCCGCGCTATTTCTCCGATATTATTTGCAGCAGTCCGGGCATGCAGTCGCTGATTGAAAAAGCGATAAAAATTGCCGACAGCAAATATACGGTGTTGATCCGGGGTGAAACCGGAACCGGTAAGGAATTGCTGGCGCGCGCCATTCATAATTCCGGGCAACGTCGTTTTTATCCTTTTATCCCCGTGAACTGTTCCGCACTTCCTGAAACGCTGATGGAGAGTGAATTTTTCGGCTATGAAAAAGGGGCATTCAGCGGTGCTGATAGCAAAGGGAAAAAAGGGCTCTTCGAGATGGCGGACCACGGTACGCTTTTTCTGGATGAGTTCGGTGAAATGCCGTTGAATCTTCAGGTTAAATTGTTGCGTGTGTTGCAGGACGGTGGCATTCGCCGGGTGGGTGGTTCACACGTTATTCCGGTTAATGCGCGTATTATTGTCGCTACCAACGCTAACCTGGAAGAGATGGTTGAACTGCGCCAACTGCGCGCCGATCTTTATTATCGTATTAATGTCCTTTCGCTCACTATCCCTCCGCTTCGCGAGCGTCCGGAGGATATCGCCTTGCTGATCCGCCACTTTGTCCATAAATATGCAAAGGAATTTCAGCGGCGGCTTATTCTGGACAGAGCCTGTTTTTCATTTTTACTTCGTCATCGCTGGCCGGGTAATGTCAGAGAACTGGAAAACGCCATCATCCGGCTGATGCTAATGTCTGAGTGTGATGTGATAACGACGGAGGATTTACGCCTGGTGAGTTTGCCGGTTGATGAATGCCCAAATATAACGCAGGGAACGGCATTCCCGTTTAAAGAGCAGGTTCAGCATGCAGAGCGCAAAATCATTGAGCAGATGGTCGGCGAGAACGTCTCGTCACGGGATATTGCAAAAGCGCTTGGCGTTTCGCATACCACTGTGCTGAATAAGATCCGTAGTTATCAACTTGAGGATGTTCATTAAGCGCCGCCATTCGCAGGAGCCACTGACGGCGCTTAACCCGAATTATTCAATCAGCTTCAATAGCGGTGAAAGGCACAGCAGGATCCCGTACAGCAAAATCAGCCAGGTTCGCAGGCCGCGCAGTTTTTCCAGTTGCTTGACTTTATAGATCAGGAAGAAAGGAATGATACAGGAAACAATTCCATAGAGCGGGCTACCCAACTGGAAGAATAAAAGTACCGAGACGCGGAAAGAGACCCAAATAACCAGTGTGATGACAATAAAAGTACAAATACCCAGGGTGAGCGTCAGTGGGCTAATTTTCTCAACGTTAATTACGCGACTCAGTAAATTAAGGATAATGCCTTTCATCGCTTCATGAAAACCGAGATAAATACCAAAAAAGGCCGTTAGCACTGCGAAGATATTTAATATCGTAGAGGTGATGTGAATAATTTTCCCCGGAATCACCTGCGCCGCCAGCGCCAGTGCGGAGATATTTTGTTCAAAAGCGGAAACGGCTTCTTCGTGGCTAATCGAAAACGTAAACGAGAAGGAGAAGAATAAAATAACCGCAATCAGAGTGATGTAGCTAATACGGTGCGTACGGATCGCCATTCGGGTTGCCAGAACCCGGTCGGCCTCGCGTTTGCGGTAGGCGATATTCATCGGGTTTAGCACCTGAATAAATACCGCAGAGAAAAAGCAAAAAGGAACCGTCAGCAAAACGTCGCGGAAGAAGACCGACGCCTGTGGAAATGCCGTTATGTTACTGAAATTCCAGTGTGGAACCATGGCGAAACCAAACACGACAATGATGCCGACTTTCACCACCACCATCGGCCCTGAGATTTTAAACAGTAACTTTTCGCCGCCGGAGGCAATGGCGACAAGGAGGGCAAAGATCGCCACTTTGTAGAGGATGGATTGCGAGAGGTCTGCATCTGTCAGACCAAATGTTTTAATATACGATGCGCTGTCAAATACAACGGATAACGAGTAGATAAAAATACCGTGGATAATCATCAGGAAGTAAATTACTCCCAGAAATACACCCCAGTTTTTACCCAGATAGTGGCTGATAATATCGGTGTAATCGTTACAGGTTTCACTTTCAGATAATGTCTTTAAATAAATATCCTGCACAATATAGGTCGCAGGATAGGCAATAATAAAGGCGACGATAAATACCCAGATTCCGGTCAAACCGATTTGCACGGGCATCAGGACGGTTCCCGCGCCAATGGCCATACCGATGCATAATAACACCCAGCCAAAATCATATTTTGTAAACGGTAATTTTTTTGAGGATGGCGTAATGGTTGCTTTATTGTTACTTAATTGTATTGTGTTGTCCTGCATAGAGCCCCCTGCCCAAAATACACATCATCCTCCGGGGCGCTTCATGGCGAAGGATGAGGCGTATAGCCAGGCTGTTTGTGCCTTGATTTCATCCCCCTGGACCGGTGATGTCGGCCCAGGGCGTCATGGTCAGAACGTTGCCTTTCTGATGGCATTTTCAAGGTCGTTAATAATATCTTCGGGATCTTCAAGACCCACAGAAAGACGGATAAGTCCGTCGGTAATACCTGCTTTTAGCCGTTCCTCTGGTGCAACAGGCGAATGTGTCATAGACGCAGGATGCTGAATGAGGGTTTCGGTATCACCGAGACTGACCGCGAGGAGGCACAATTCTACAGAATTGATCATTCGTCTGCCAGCCTCGATTCCGCCTGCAATTTCAAAGCTAATAATGCCGCCCGGCAGGCTCATTTGCCGCTTACCAAGATCGTACTGCGGGTGTGATGGCAACCCGGGATAGTAAACACGCGTAATTGCCGGGTGATTTTCCAGAAAACGGGCAATTTTTAGCGCGTTTTCGCAGTGGCGTTCCATGCGGATACCCAGCGTTTTAATCCCGCGTAGCGTGAGCCAGGCGTTGAAGGGGCTCATACAGCCGCCGGTGATGTCTTTAAGACCGACAAAACGAGCCTGGTCGATAAATGCCTGCCCACCGACGATAACGCCGCCAATGACATCGCCATGACCGTTAATGTATTTCGTGACGCTGTGCACCACGATGTCCGCGCCCAGCTGCAGCGGTTGCTGGCAATACGGCGACATGAAGGTATTGTCCACGACCAGCAGCGCGCCATGCTGATGTGCAATCCCGGCGACCGTTTCAATGTCGACCAGTGAGAGTGTCGGGTTCGCGGGTGTTTCGATATAAACAACACGGGTTTCCGGGCGTATCGCTGCACGAATTTCATCGGGGTTGGCGGCATCGACAAAACTCACATTGATGCCGAACTTCGGCATGCTGTGCGACAGGAAGGCATGGGTGCAGCCATAAATCGCGCTGGCGGAAACGATATGGTCACCTTGCTGGCACAGGGTAAGCAGCGTGGTGGTGATTGCCGAAATACCCGAGGCCGTTGCCAGCGCCGCTTCGCCTCTTTCGAGCACCGCCAGCTTTTTCTCCAGCGCATCGGTTGTCGGGTTGCCAAGGCGGGTGTAAATGTACCCGGACTCTTCGAGAGCAAAGCGGGCGGCGCCTTGCTCGGCGCTGTCAAAAACAAATGTTGAGGTCTGGAAAATAGGTGTACTGAGCGCACCCGTGGAAGGATCGGGTTGTTGCCCCGCGTGAACGATCTGGGTGTTGAATCCGTAAGTACGACAGTCAGTCATGATATCTCCTTTGATTCGAAACAAAACAGCTCATACTCATATAGCAATCGCTGTGCCATGAAAGGAGTTCTTTAATATCAGTGTATTAGAGTGATTTATGTTGGGGCGAGTGTCAGGAAAGTTGCCAACTGGCAAGAATCTTTCCAGTGGTGGAGTGACCGTTCGTCATGAAAATCCCGTAAATGCGAGGCGTCACGCAGCGTGGGGATCGCGGGATGATAAGGAGTGGGGGTTGCCGTAGAATCCGCGTTAAGCCGGGCTTGCCCGGTGAGGCGCAATGTTGCGGGGGCTTGATCCCCGGCGGCATCGGTTGCTGGAAAGAGAAAACCCCCGCACGTTGTTCGGTATAAACCTGGCAACAAAACGGGGGCTAACTTGACTCCAGACAAGTTGAGAATAGCCGCGAACAGTTGTCATTGCAACACAGGCGGCTCTATGACGCTCATGCAACTGGGCACGGCCTTCTGGCACGATCTGGTGGCTCCGATCATCGCTGGCATTATTGTCAGCCTGGTAGTGAACTGGCTACGTCACCGGAAGTAATGTGCCTTGTGGGCGTCTGCCTGCCGTGATGGCAACATGCGCCCGAACCAGGCCGCAGGGGAGACTCTGCGGCCTTTTTCGGTTTACTGCGGATAAGGGACCCAGTCGCCGCCATTCAGGCGCACATACGGTTTACCCTGATACTGAATGACCACCGCGTTGGCGTTCTCGGAAACCGGTGCGGTCTGCGGCAGTCCACCCGTCAGCTGGTTCCAGTTAACGTTGTCTTCTGTAAACAGCTTCCCGTCAAGCGCGCGCACTACCAGTTCGGAGATCGCCTGGTAGCTGCTCGGCTGGTTTATATCGATCGGCGCACCCTGGTGAGGGGCTTTCATCCCGAAGAATTTCACCGCAGCCGGTACGTTGGTAATGGAAGGGCTCGGGATATCACGCAGACCGGAGACCTGCATTCTGTCGCCCTTCAGCGCGCCGCCGTGTTCCGGCACCATCACTACCATTACTTTACGGCCAGATTTTTCCAGCTCAGTGAAGAAGGCATCCATCTCATCGAACAGTTTTTGGGCGCGAACTTTGTAATCCGCCGTTTTGCTGACGCCAGGGAAGTGGTTTCCGTCGTGCAGCGGCAGGGTGTTGTAGAACGTCGCGCTCCGTGAGTTTTGATCTTTCTCGGTGGTTTCCAGCCAACGATCGAGAACTGCGGTATCGTCATAAACCGGGGAGCCATCAAAGCCCAGAAGGGTGACAGGCAGACCTTTCTGGTCCATAAGCTCGCTCTGCATACCGCCATTCTCACGAACTTCTTTCAGGAAGCCGCCAAACTCGCCGTTATGCCCCATCATCAGGTGTTGTGTGAAACCCAGCTTCGACAAATTATCGAACAGGTAGCAGTCATTACCCGCGGGTTGATACAAGTTCGTATGCGAAGGCTGACCGCAGCTGGCGCGCAGCAGGCGAATTGCCGCCGGGCCGCTGTAAGAGGTCGCGGAGTTAAAGTGTTTGAACAGGATGTCGAAATGCGCCCACAGCGGATGCGACGCCAGTCCTGCGGCTTCAACATCAGACCAGGAGAGCGAACAGATGTTGATCACCAACAGTTCGAACGGTTGAGCATCTGCAGGAAGTGAGCTTGGGAACGTCGTTTTCCGTTTCGCTTCGGCATTGTAGAAGGTATTCAGCCAGGCACTCAGATTCGCAGTGGTTGGCGGTGCCGTCTGGGCCGGAATATCACCCACGACTGGCGTATCGCCCGCAGTGGCTACGGTCGCTGCCGCCGAGCCGCCGGTGGTCGTGACCGTACTGGTGGGTTGATCTGCTGGCCACAGAGAGAAGTTCGGCCCCGCCAGCGTCAGAACGTTAAGCCAAACGAGGATCGCGACGACGAAAACCGTCACCCGAATCCACTGCGACAGGAACAGCCAGGCGATTAACAGAACGAATATCGCGCCAATCATCTGCCAGTTGATAAAACGGGTCACCAGATCAAGCATATAGTCGGCGCTAAATCCGGCAACCTGCGAACCCTGGCTCATAATGCTTTCCGGGCCGGGTAGCCAGGTATCATGCCAGAAAAGCGCAAAACCAATCGGAATAGCAATCCAGTGGCGAATGCGATGCAAACTGTACTTTGGTATTGGCATGAGCAAAAAAGCCATGAATACCAGGTTCTGTAATGGGTGGAAATTGAGATAGCCAGCCCAAAGCAGACCGAATTTCACCAGGAAGTAAAAATTCCAGCCAGAAAGCCCACGCCAGTATTGCCATAACGGCGAAGGTATTGATGAGGATTGAGTATACTGAGTCATTTGTTGTCTGCCTTGACTTTCGAAGCGCGGCGCAAGGTTCCGGCTGGTTTTACATAGCGAGGTTTGGCAAATAAAAGCCGGGCTGTGTCCCGAATACGGCGAAGCGAATGGCGTGCCAGATAGCCCAGCGGGAAGAAAATCAGTGCGCAGAAGACAATGATTTGAATGATATCATTGATATTCATCATGATGTTCGCTCCACGGCATCATCCTGCAGTCGCAATGGTTTCGGAATACGCCGCCAGACTCGCCCATCGTGTTCAGCGTTCAGTACGGGGTTCGGCCCTTGTGTTAGCGGCAGCGGTTTGCCCCACATCTCTGGCGACAGTAAGCGCATTTGCACCAGTTCGGCGCTGATCAGGCTGTCTTCGAACCAGACCATACGGTTGGAGAAAATATCGCCTGTCGGCAGCGGGAAAATATGGTTCAACGCGGTGTCCAAATCATTAACCCGGCAGAACGACAGAAACAGCACCAGACGGTTGCCGCCAATGGTCATGATGTCGCCGGTGCGGTTGGGACGGCATAATGTGAGTGCCTGCTCGACACGGATGCCAGGCACCGGTCGCAACGCCACCATGACCCCTTTCCCATCTGCGGGAAGCAGCGTATTGGCCATCATGTTATGCACTGCTTCGCAGAAGACATCCCATTTTTGAAAGCCACGCAGTTTTAGCGGTTGTGTCATGGAGAGAAGCGTGGTGATGTCTTCCGGTACGTAGCGGCTAAATTGTTGCCCCTGAACGCTTTCAATTAACGTCAGGCAGCGGGAGAGCGGCGCGTTCCACGGAACGACCATGTTGGCGCCGCAGCCTAATAACAGACGTTCGTCGGTGGCGCGTAAACTGGCGGTGTTTTCCCGCACAATGATTTTCAGCGCGCTGCCTCGCTGGCGACGCAGGGTATGGATGCTGCGCGCCATCGGTTCAATCTGGCTATTCTGGGCCAGAGAGAAAATGATTGTCGCCGCCTGAGCGGTACGCGCTTCGTTGAATAAGGTTTCGTTATTGTCGAAAAGCATCCAGTGCTCAGAGAGCGGAGGAGCGCCTTCGAGTACGGCAACGTTGCTGAGGATCCGTTTTTCATCGCTACGAGGCTGGATCGCCGCTTCTTCCTGCTGAGCCAGTTCCCAGCGATTATTCTGATGGCGCAAAGTGAGTTGCTGACGTGCGCTGACCCCTTTTTCATTGCACCAGTATGCGATATCGAACAGATGCTGATCGCCCTGAAAACGTAAACTGGCGAGACCGAAAAGTGAGCGATATTCTCCCATCAACAATGATGACTGTTTGTCATTATTGCTCCCAGGGTTAATGACCAGCAGTGAACAGTGATGGCGTTGGGTCCATTTATTCATTTTTTCCAGCCACTGACGCAACCGCTCGGAGGATATATTTTGCCACGCGTTATTTGCGCAAATAAGGATAAAAAGATAATGAGTGGGTTGGAGGGAACAAAGTAAATCGCGGGGCAAGGAGAATAGTCCCTTTTCAGAGTTCGGCATGGAAAATAACTGAATTTTTTCCGGGCCGTGAGCCTCATCTAATTTGACCGATTTTTCCTGATCGTTCCCCATGCAAATGACCGCGACTTTCGCGTTGCCCGTTTGAGACGCAATCGTTTGATTCACCATGCTGAGGGCGTCTTCATTGCGATCAGCGTTAAGCCACCAGACACCGCCGGCTGGCATATGGCGCAGTTCATCCCATAATGATGAGATACCGATAGAAAATACGGGGTCCACAGTGTCCCTCTTGTCACTATTTTATCTGCTTATCAGTTTACTAGCGAAAGCACAGAAATAAACCTAACATTGAAATTAAAACGCATCAGATTTAGCATGTAAATCCATCCGTCAGGCAGGAAGCCTTGCGACATCGGTCTCTGAGTTTTCATTTTCATTATAAATTGCGCACCAGGAAGTTCAAAAAATGAACAATTCTCTGTGCTGAAGATTAACGATGGGAAGGGACGGAATGCTGCCAGAAAAATGTCTGAAGCGTGGCGAGTATATTCAAAAGGGATAAATCAGAATGTATAACAATGAACCAGGTACTCAGTCTGATTCAGCTTTGGGCTATACCTTCCAAAATGATTTTCTGGCCTTAAGTCAGGCATTTTCGCTGCCTGAAATAGATTACACCGATATTTCCCAACGCGAGCAGCTCTCTGCGGCGATTAAACGCTGGCCGTTGCTGGCTGAATTTGCGCAACAACAATAAGGGAGCCGTGGATGGCTATTCTGGGATTGCAGGGCGTGCGCGGTGGTGTGGGTACCACGTCGATCACTTCGGCACTCGCCTGGGCGTTGCAGATATTAGGGGAAAACGTACTTGTCGTGGATGCCAGTCCCGATAATTTGTTGCGCCTGTCATTCAACGTGGACTTTGTTCATCGTGAAGGGTGGGCGAGGGCGATACTGGATAACCGCGACTGGCGTGATGCCGGAATGCGCTACACCTCGCAACTCGACCTGTTGCCATTTGGTCAACTGAGTGCGCAAGAGCGTGAAAACCCTCAGGAGTGGCAGGATAGACTGGGCGGTGTTTGCGAGGGGATCTCCGCGCTGAAAGAGAGCGGACGCTATTCATGGATTTTGCTGGACCTGCCCTCTGACACCTCACCGGTAACCCGCCAGTGGGTGAATCTTTGCGATCATACGCTGGCCGTAGTGAAAGCAGACACCAACTGCCATATCCGTCTTCACCAGCAGGCGCTGCCTACCGGCGCGCATATTCTGATTAATGACTTACGTATTGGCAGCCAGTTGCAGGATGACCTGTATCAGATTTGGCTGCAAAGTCAGCGTCGTCTGCTGCCGATGATTATTCATCGGGATGAAGCGATGGCGGAGTGCATGGCGTCGAAGCAGCCGCTGGGAGAATATCGCAGTGATTCGCTGGCGGCAGAAGAGATCCTGACACTGGCAAACTGGTGTCTGTTGCATTATGCCGATCATAAAACGTCTGTCGGGAGCCCATCATGAGTCTCCTGTCCCGGTGGTTGCTCATTCCGCCGGTTAGCGCGCGCCTGAGCGAGCGTTATCAGGGGTATCGTCGTCATGGCGCGTCGTGTTTCAGCGCCGCGATGGGCTGTTTTTGGGTGATTCTGGCATGGGTGTTTATTCCGCTTGAACATCCGCGCTGGCAGCGTATTCGCGGTCAGCATAAAGCGCTGTATCCGCATATTAACGCCACCCGCCCGCGCCCTTTGGATCCTGCCCGCTACGCCATTCAAACGCTCTGGCTGATGGCAACCTCACAGCGAAAAGAAAATAAACAACCGCGCTGGCGGTCCTTTGCCCGTTTCCAGGGTGTACGTGGCCGCTATCATCAATGGATGGATGCGTTACCTGAGCGTGTGAGTCAACGCACTCACCACCTGGACTCGCAGAAAGAGTTGGGGCATCTCAGTACTGGGGCGCGTCGATTCATTCTCGGCATTATCGTGACGTTTTCGCTGATTTTAGCGGTGATTTGTATTACCCAGCCGTTTAACCCGCTATCGCAGTTTATCTTCCTGATGCTGTTGTGGGGGGTAGCGTTGTGGGTGCGCCGACTGCCGGGACGTTTCTCGGCTCTAATGCTGATTGTGCTGTCGCTGACGGTGTCTTGCCGTTATATCTGGTGGCGCTACACCTCGACGCTGAACTGGGATGACCCGGTGAGTCTGGTCTGCGGTCTCGTTTTACTGTTTGCTGAAACCTACGCCTGGATCGTACTGGTGCTGGGTTACTTCCAGGTGATTTGGCCGCTTAATCGTCAACCTGTCCCGCTGCCAAAAGATATGGCGCAATGGCCGACCGTCGATATCTTTGTGCCTACATACAACGAAGATCTCAGCGTCGTGAAAAACACCATTTATGCGTCACTGGGTATCGACTGGCCAAAAGATAAGGTGACGATCTGGATTCTGGATGATGGCGGGCGAGAAGAGTTCCGCCAGTTTGCTCAGACCGTCGGGGTGCAATACATCGCCCGTACCACTCATGAACACGCGAAAGCCGGGAACATTAACAACGCACTGAAGTATGCGAAGGGCGAGTTTGTGTCGATCTTTGACTGTGACCACGTGCCGACGCGCTCATTCCTGCAAATGACGATGGGCTGGTTCCTCAAAGAGAAACAGCTCGCGATGATGCAGACGCCGCACCATTTCTTCTCGCCGGACCCGTTTGAACGCAACCTGGGACGTTTTCGCAAAACGCCGAACGAAGGGACGCTGTTCTATGGGCTGGTACAGGATGGCAACGATATGTGGGATGCCACTTTCTTCTGCGGTTCGTGCGCGGTGATCCGCCGTAAACCGTTAGATGAGATTGGCGGCATCGCGGTAGAAACTGTGACCGAAGACGCCCATACTTCGCTGCGTTTACACCGCCGTGGTTATACCTCTGCGTATATGCGTATTCCGCAGGCGGCAGGGTTGGCGACAGAAAGTCTGTCGGCGCATATCGGGCAGCGTATTCGTTGGGCGCGTGGGATGGTGCAAATCTTCCGTCTGGACAATCCGCTCACCGGTAAAGGCTTAAAACTGGCGCAACGGTTGTGCTATGTGAACGCCATGTTCCACTTTTTGTCCGGTATTCCCCGGCTTATCTTCCTCACGGCGCCGCTGGCCTTCTTGCTGTTACACGCCTATATCATCTATGCCCCTGCGCTGATGATTGCGTTGTTCGTGTTGCCGCACATGGTCCACGCCAGCTTGACCAACTCGAAGATTCAGGGGAAATACCGCCACTCGTTCTGGAGTGAAATCTACGAAACGGTGCTGGCCTGGTATATCGCCCCGCCGACGATGGTGGCGTTGATCAACCCGCACAAAGGGAAGTTTAACGTAACGGCAAAAGGCGGGTTGGTCGAAGAAGAGTACGTGGACTGGGTTATCTCCCGGCCTTATATCTTCCTGGTCTTGCTCAACCTGTTGGGCGTAGCGGTAGGCGTCTGGCGTTACTACTACGGCCCTGAAAACGAAATACTCACCGTGATCGTCAGCCTGGTATGGGTTTTCTACAACCTGATTATTCTCGGCGGCGCGGTGGCCGTCTCCGTGGAGAGCAAACAGGTCCGACGGGCGCATCGTGTTGAAATCTCAATGCCTGCCGCGATTGCCCGTGAAGATGGTCATCTGTTCTCGTGCACCGTACATGACTTCTCCGACGGCGGTCTGGGGATCAAGATCAACGGGCGGGCGCAGGTGCTGGAAGGGCAGAAGGTGAATTTATTGCTCAAACGCGGCCAGCAGGAATATGTCTTCCCAACGCAGGTCGTGCGCGTGCTGGGTAATGAAGTGGGGCTGCAACTGATGCCATTGACCACGAAACAACATATTGATTTTGTACAGTGCACGTTCGCCCGGGCAGACACCTGGGCGCTTTGGCAGGACAGCTTCCCGGAAGATAAACCTCTGGAAAGCCTGTTGGATATTCTGAAGCTGGGCTTCCGTGGTTATCGGCACCTCGCCGAGTTTGCCCCGTCTTCCGTCAAAGTAATTTTCCGGTCTCTGACGACGCTGATTTCCTGGATTGTGTCGTTTATTCCACGTCGCCCAGAGCGGGGCGTGGCGGTACAACAGCCGGATCAGGTTATGGCTCAACAATGATGATAACGCGATGAAAAGAAAACTTTCCTGGATTTGTGCAGTGGCAATAGGGATGAGCGCTTTCCCTGCTTTCATGACGCAGGCGACGCCTGCAATGCAACCACTGGTAAATGCTGAGCCAGAAGAGGCGCCAGCTGTGCCTGCGCCGGCAGATGAAAATCAGCCTGTCGGGCAGGTGATGCCGGGTGTGGCAGGGGCAAACGCGCCTATAGTCGCGCAGAATGCGCCTTCCCGTGACGTGAAGCTCACCTTTGCGCAAATTGCGCCGCCGCCGGGCAGCATGGTTCTGCGCGGCGTCAATCCGAACGGGGGGATTGAGTTCGGGATGCGTAGCGATGAAGTGGTTTCGAAAGCGGTGTTGAACCTCGAATACACCCCTTCGCCGTCGCTGTTCCCGATACAGTCTCAGCTAAAGGTTTACCTGAACGATGAATTGATGGGTGTATTGCCTATCACCAAAGAGCAACTGGGTAAAAAAACGCTGGCCCAGATGCCGATCAACCCGTTGTTTATCACCGATTTTAACCGGGTGCGTCTGGAGTTTGTCGGGCACTACCGTGATGTCTGCGAAAACCCGGCCAGCAGCACGTTGTGGCTGGATGTCGGTCGCAGCAGCGCACTAAATCTGACCTACCAGACGCTGCCGGTAAACAACGATCTCTCGCACTTCCCGATCCCGTTCTTTGACCCGCGAGATAATCGTCCTGTTACCTTGCCAATGGTATTTGCACAATCACCGGACCGGGAACTGCAACAGGCGGCGTCGATCGTCTCTTCCTGGTTTGGTTCGCGTTCGGGCTGGCGCGGCCAGCAATTCCCGGTGATGTATAACAAACTGCCGGATCGTAATGCGATTGTCTTTGCCACTAACGACAAACGTCCTGACTTCCTGCGCGAGCATCCGGCGGTGAAAGCGCCGGTTATCGAGATGATGAACCATCCGGATAACCCGTATGTGAAACTGCTGGTGGTCTTTGGCCGTGATGACAAAGACCTGTTACAGGCAGCGAAAGGGATCGCTCAGGGGAATATTCTGTTCCGTGGCGATAGCGTAGTGGTCAATGAAGTGAAACCGCTGCTGGCTCGTCAGCCCTATGACGCGCCGAACTGGGTACGTACTGACCGCGCGGTGACCTTTGGTGAGCTGAAAACCTATGAGGAGCAGTTACAGTCAACGGGGCTGGAGCCTGCGCCGATCAACATGTCGCTGAACCTGCCGCCGGATCTTTATCTGTTACGCAGTACCGGTATTGATATGAACCTCAACTACCGTTACACCACGCCGCCGCAGAAAGACAGTTCGCGGATGGATATCAGCCTGAATAACCAGTTCCTGCAAGCGTTTAGTCTGAACAGCGCGCAGGAAAGCAATCGCCTGTTGCTGCGTCTGCCAGTCCTGCAAGGGCTGCTGGACGGCAAAACGGATGTCGCGATCCCGGCGTTGAAACTGGGTGCGATGAACCAGCTGCGCTTTGACTTCCAGTATATGAACCCGATGCCGGGGGGATCGGTTGATAATTGCGTCACTTTCCAGCCGGTACAGAACCATGTCGTGATCAGCGACGATTCCACTATCGACTTCTCGAAGTATTACCACTTTATCGCGATGCCGGACCTGCGTGCTTTCGCGAATGCGGGTTTCCCGTTCAGCCGTATGGCTGACCTGTCCGAAACCATCATGGTCATGCCGAAAACCCCGAACGAAGCGCAGATGGAAACGCTGCTGGATGTGACCGGGACGATAGGGGCGCAAACAGGATTCCCGTCCATTAACCTGAACATCACCGACGATAGCAGCCAGATTCAGGGCAAAGACGTTGACATCATGTTAATCGGCAGCATCCCCGATAAGCTGAAAGATGATAAGCGAATCGATCTGCTGGTGCAGGCGACGCAGAGCTGGGTAAACACCCCGACGCGCCAGACTGCATTCCCGAGCATTATGCCGGATATGGCCGATCGCGCGGCGGATGTGCGTACGACCCTGACCTCCTCTGGCCCTATGGCGGCCGTGGTGGGCTTCCAGTCGCCGTTTAACGATCAGCGAAGTGTGATTGCGTTGTTGGCCGATAGCCCACGCGGTTATACGTTACTGAACGAAGCGATGAACGACAGCGGAAAACGGGCGGCGATGTTTGGTTCTGTTTCAGTGATTCGTGAGTCCGGTGTTAACAGCCTGCGGGTAGGGGATGTTTACTACGTCGGGCATTTACCGTGGTTTGAACGTCTGTGGTATGCCCTGTCGAATCACCCGGTACTGCTGGCCATTCTGGCGGCGGTGAGTGTCGTGCTTCTGGCCTGGGTGCTGTGGCGTCTGCTGCGTATCATTAGCCGCCGCCGTCTTGATCCGGACAATGAGTAATTAACGATGAACGCGCTTCGTGGATGGACGTTAACGGTGTTAATGGTGGCCGCCGTGAATGTGCAGGCAGCCTGCACATGGCCTGCCTGGACACAGTTCAAAAAAGATTACATCAGCCAGCAAGGGCGGGTAATCGATCCCAGTGATGCGCGTAAAATCTCCACCTCGGAAGGGCAAAGTTACGCGTTGTTCTTTGCCCTCGCCGCGAATGACCGCCCGGCGTTTGATCTTCTGCTGGACTGGACGCAGAACAACCTGGCGCAAGGTGCTTTGCAGGAGCATCTACCTGCCTGGCTCTGGGGGCAAAAAGACCCGAAAACGTGGAGCGTACTAGACAGTAACTCCGCGTCTGACGCCGATGTCTGGATTGCCTGGTCTTTACTGGAAGCTGGCAGACTGTGGAAAGCGCCGCGCTATACCGACATCGGCACTGCGCTGTTAAAACGGATTGCCCGTGAGGAAGTGGTCACCGTGCCGGGGCTGGGCTCCATGCTGTTGCCAGGTAAAGTGGGTTTCGCGGAAACGGCAAGCTGGCGTTTTAATCCCAGCTATTTACCGCCGCAACTGGCGCAGTACTTTACCCGTTTTGGCGCACCGTGGACCACTCTGCGCGAAACCAATTTTCGTTTGCTGCTGGAAACGGCCCCGAAAGGCTTTTCGCCGGACTGGGTGCGTTATGAGAAAAACAAAGGCTGGCAGTTGAAGCCGGAAAAAACGCTGGTCAGCAGCTACGATGCCATTCGCGTCTATATGTGGGCGGGCATGCTGCATGATGGCGACCCGCAAAAAGCGCGTCTGCTCGCGCGATTTAAACCGATGGCTACCCTGACAACAAAAAACGGCCTTCCGCCGGAGAAAGTGGACGTCGCCAGCGGCAAAGCGCAGGGCAATGGCCCGGTAGGCTTCTCTGCCGCTATGCTGCCTTTCCTGCAAAACCGCGATGCGACAGCGGTGCAGCGACAGCGTGTGACCGACGACTTTCCTGGCAGCGATGCCTATTACAGCTACGTGCTGACCCTTTTTGGACAAGGCTGGGATCAGCATCGTTTTCGCTTCACCCTTCGTGGTGAGTTACTACCTGACTGGGGCCAGGAATGCGCAAGTTCACACTAAGTTTACTCAGTATATCGCTCGGCCTGACGTTAATGCCGATGGTTCATGCTGCGCCTTCCGCGCAACAGCAACTGCTGGAGCAGGTGCGGCTCGGCGAAGCCTCGCACCGTGAAGATCTGGTGCGCCAGTCTTTGTACCGTCTGGAACTGATGAACCCGAATAGTCCGGACGTGATTGCCGCCCGTTTTCGCTATTTACTGCGTCAGGGCGATATCGCAGGGGCACAGAAGCAGCTCGACCGACTCTCCCAGTTAGCGCCGAGTTCCACCGCGTATAAATCGTCCCGCACGACCATGCTGCTCTCCACGCCGGAGGGAAGACAGTCCTTGCAGGAGGCGCGCCTGCAGGCCACCACCGGGCATCCGGAAGAAGCGATTGCCGCTTACGATAAGCTGTTCAAGGGAAATCCGCCGGACGGTGAACTGGCCGTCGAATACTGGACGACGGTGGCGAAATTACCCGCGCGGCGCAATGACGCCATTAATCAGCTCAAAAAAATCAATGCCAGCAACCCGGGCAACAACGGTTTACAAAACTCACTGGCGCAGTTGATGTTTGACAGCGGACGGCGCGAAGAAGGGTTTGCGGTATTAGAACAGATGGCGAAATCCAGCAGTGGACGCAACGCGGCGGCGGATATCTGGTATAAGCAGATCAAAGATTTACCGGTGAGTGAATCCAGCGTGCAGGCACTGCAAAAGTACCTGACGGTGTTCAGCGAAGGCGACAGCGTCAATGCGGCGCGCGGTAAGCTGAATGATCAACAAAAACAGCTGGCCGATCCCGCTTTCAGAGCAAGAGCCCAGGGGATGGCCGCAGTTGACGCCGGACAAGGCGGCAAAGCAGTGACGGAATTACAGCAGGCGGTCAGCGCAAACCATAACGACAGCGAAGCCGTTGGCGCGCTGGGTCAGGCCTATTCACAGCGTGGCGATCGCGCGCGCGCCGTGGTGCAATTTCAGAAAGCCCTTGAGATGGACCCGCAAAGCAGCAGCCGTGATAAGTGGGAAAGCCTGCTCAAAGTCAACCGTTACTGGCTGTCAATTCAGCAGGGTGACGCCGCCCTGAAAGCCAATAATCCAGACCAGGCAGAGCGTCTTTATCAGCAGGCGAGAAACATTGATAACGCCGACAGCTATGCGGTGTTGGGGCTGGGTGATGTGGCGATGGCGCGTAAAGATTACGCCGCCGCCGAACGGTACTATCAACAAACGCTGCGCATGGACAGCAGCAACAGCAACGCGGTGCGCGGGTTAGCGAATATTTATCGGCAGCAATCCCCGGAGAAAGCCTCGGCATTTATCGCCTCGCTCTCCACCAGCCAGCGTCGCAGTATTGATGACATTGAGCGCAGCCTGGAAAACGATCGCCTGGCGCAGCAAGCAGAAGCGCTGGAAAATCAGGGGAGCTGGGCACAAGCCGCTGAACTTCACCGTCGCCGACTGGCAATGGATCCGGGCAGCGTCTGGATCACTTATCGTTTATCACGCGATTTATGGAGCGCCGGGCAGCGCAGTCAGGCCGATGCGCAAATGAGCGCGCTGGCGCGCCAGAAGCCCAATGACCCGGAACAGGTTTACGCCTACGGACTTTACCTCTCCGGTAACGATCAGGATCGTGCGGCTATGGCGCATATTAACAGCCTGCCGCGCAGTCAATGGAACAGCAACATTCAGGAACTGGCAGACCGGTTGCAAAGCAATCAGGTGCTGGAAACCGCTAATCGTCTGCGTGACAGCGGCAAAGAGCGGGAAGCGGAAGAGTTACTCCGACAGCAACCCGCCTCCACACGTATTGATTTAACGCTTGCCGACTGGGCGCAGCAGCGCCGGGAATACACAACCGCACGCGCGGCGTATGAGGCGGTTCTGGCTCGCGAGCCGAATAATGTTGATGCCCGTCTTGGTTTGACGGAAGTCTATCTCGCTCAGGGGGATAAAGCGGCGGCACGCGCCGAACTGGCAAAACTGCCGGCGACTGGAGCTGGAGAAACGTCGTCCATCAATATGCAGCGTCGTATCGCGCTGGCGCAGATGCAGTTGGGCGACACTGCGAGCGCGCAGCAGACGTTCAATAAAATTGTACCGCAGGCGAAATCGCAGCCGCCGTCAATGGAAAATGCGATGGTGCTGCGTGACGCTGCCGCGATTCAGGCGCAGGCGGGCGAACCAGAGCAGGCGCTCGACACCTACAAAGATGCGATGGTCGCTGCGGGGATCACGCCAACACGTCCCGAGGATAACGATACATTTACCCGTTTGACGCGCAACGATGAGAAAGACGACTGGCTGAAACGCGGCGTACGTAGCGATGCGGCGGATTTATATCGTCAGCAGGATCTTAACGTCACCCTTGAGCATGATTACTGGGGATCGAGCGGCACCGGCGGGTATTCTGACCTGAAAGCGCACACCACCATGCTGCATGTGGATGCGCCGTATTCCGACGGACGCATGTTCTTTCGTACCGATATGGTCAACGTGAACGTGGGTAGCTTCTCTGATGATGCTAACGGGCAATACGATGACAACTGGGGCACGTGTACCTTGTCCGACTGTAGCGGCAGCCGCAGTCAGTCGGATCGTGGCGCCAGCGTCGCCGTGGGTTGGGCGAATGACACCTGGAGCTGGGATATTGGCACCACGCCAATGGGCTTCCAGGTTGTTGATGTCGTGGGCGGCGTGAGTTACAGCAACGACATCGGTCCGTTGGGATACACCCTTAACGCGCACCGTCGTCCTATCTCCAGTTCCCTGCTGGCCTTTGGCGGGCAGAAAGATGCGCCAAGTAATACCAACAAAACATGGGGCGGTGTCCGTGCGGATGGGGGCGGAGTCAGCCTCAGCTATGACAAAGGCGAAGCGAACGGCGTCTGGGCATCGCTGACTGGCGATCAGCTCACCGGGCAGAATGTGGAAGACAACTGGCGCGTGCGCTGGATGACCGGTTACTACTACAAGATCATTAACGAGAATAATCGTCGTGTCACCATCGGTCTGAACAACATGATTTGGCACTACGACAAAGACCTGAGCGGATACTCGCTGGGTCAGGGCGGTTACTACAGCCCGCAAGAGTATCTCTCATTCGCCGTACCGGTGATGTGGCGCCAACGCACAGAGCACTGGTCGTGGGAGCTGGGCGGTTCCGTGTCATGGTCGCATTCGCGCACCAAGACCATGCCGCGTTACCCGCTGATCAATTTGATCCCAGAAGATTTTCAAGATGAAGCCCGCACCCAGACCAACGATGGCGGTAGCAGTCAGGGCTTTGGCTACACGGCGCGGGCGCTGATTGAACGTCGCGTCACCTCTAACTGGTTTATCGGAACGGCGATAGATATTCAGGAGGCGAAGGACTACACCCCGAGCCATTTCTTGTTGTATGCGCGGTACTCTGCCGCAGGCTGGCAGGGCGATATGGATTTGCCGCCACAGCCGCTGGTGCCTTACGCCGACTGGTAAGTTTTCAGATACCGCCTCTCTTAATGCCGTCACGATCGGGTATACTCTGGCGGCTTTTAAAGATATCCCTGGAGAGTCAATTTGCGCGTCAGTCGCTCGTTAACAATTAAGCAGATGGCAATGGTTGCGGCTGTTGTCATGGTGTTCGTTTTTATTTTTTGCACCGTTTTGCTGTTTCATCTGGTACAGCAGAACCGCTATAACACGGCTACGCAACTGGAAAGCATCGCTCGTTCTGTTCGGGAACCTTTGTCTGCGGCAATACTCAAGGGCGATATCCCCGAAGCGGAATCTATTCTTGTCAGTATTAGACCTGCCGGGGTGGTCAGTCGCGCCGATGTCGTATTGCCTAATCAGTTTCAGGCGCTGCGCATCAGCTTTATTCCCGAGCGCCCAGTGCCGGTCATGATCACGCGCCTGTTCGAGCTGCCGGTACAGATTTCGCTGCCGGTTTATTCGCTTGAACGCCCGGCAAACCCGCAGCCGCTGGCGTATCTGGTGCTCCAGGCCGACTCGTTCCGCATGTATAAGTTTGTCATGAGTACCGTCTCCACGTTAGTGACCATTTACTTACTTTTGTCGCTGGTGCTCACGGTGGCCATCTCCTGGTGTGTGAACCGCCTGATTTTGCACCCGCTGCGTAACATTGCGCGTGAGCTCAATAACGTTTCGCAAGAAGACCTGATTGGGCATCAGTTGACGCTGCCGCGCCTGCATCAGGATGATGAAATTGGCATGCTGGTGCGCAGTTACAACCTGAACCAGCAGATTTTGCTGCGTTACAACGAAGAACAAACGGACAACGCGATGCGTTTTCCGGTTTCAGAGTTGCCGAATAAAGCGTTCTTGATGGGGATGCTGGAGCAGGTGGTGGCGCGCCAACAGACGACGGCATTGATGATCGTGACGTGCGAAACACTGCGGGATACCGCTGGCGTGCTTAAAGAGACGCAGCGGGAAATCCTGCTGCTGACGCTGGTGGAAAAGATGAAATCCGTGCTGGCGCCGAGAATGGTGCTCACCCAGGTGAGCGGTTACGACTTTGCGATCATCGCGCACGGCGTCAAAGAGCCGTGGCATGCGATAACATTAGGTCAGCAAGTGCTCACTATCATTAATGAGCGACTGCCGATCGAAAGCATACAACTGCGCCCCAGCTGTAGCATTGGTGTTGCGATGTTTTATGGCGATCTGAGCGCGGAACAGCTGTACGGTCGCGCGGTGTCCGCCGCCTTTACCGCGCGGCGAAAAGGCAAAAATCAAATTCAGTTCTTTGATCCGAAACAGATGGAGCTGGCGCAGCAACGCCTGACTGAAGAGAGCGATATTCTTAGCGCGCTGGATAATCACCAGTTCTCCATTTGGTTACAGCCGCAGGTGGAGATGTCCAGTGGCAAGGTGCTGAGCGCAGAAGCGTTGTTGCGTATGCAGCAGCCGGATGGAAGCTGGGAACTGCCTGAAGGGTTGATTGAACGCATTGAATCCTGTGGCCTGATGGTGACGGTCGGCCATTGGGTGCTGGAAGAGTCCTGTCGTCAGCTTTCGGCCTGGCAAGAGCGCGGTCAGATGATGCCGCTTTCCGTGAATCTCTCCGCGTTGCAGCTTATGCACCCGAGTATGGTGTCGGATCTGCTGGAGTTGTTAAACCGTTACCGCATTGAGCCGGGCACATTGATTCTGGAAGTGACAGAAAGCCGCCGGATTGACGACCCTCATGCCGCAGTGGCGATCTTACGCCCATTACGTAACGCAGGCGTCCGTATTGCGCTGGACGATTTTGGTATGGGATACGCGGGGTTACGCCAGCTACAACACATGAAGTCGCTGCCGGTCGATGTGCTCAAAATCGATAAAATGTTTGTTGAAGGGCTACCGGAAGATAACAGCATGGTTACCGCAATTATCCTGATGGCGCGTAGCCTCAATTTACAGATGATTGCAGAAGGCGTGGAGACGGAAGCGCAGCGTGACTGGCTGGCAAAAGCGGGTGTCGAAGTGGCGCAAGGTTTCTTATTTGCCCGTCCTGTTCCTGCTGAAGTGTTTGAAGATCGTTACCTGAAAGACGTATCGCCTGATTACAAAAGTTAAAAAAGGTCGGGCTTGTGCGAGCCAGTTCAAACTTTTTAACATTTTTGTTTCAATTATGATCCAGGTACATTTCTGTCATGTTGTCGGGGTGTTATTTTAAGGCCGCAGGTCAATCATAACCTTACAAGGCCTGTGGTTTTTACTTCAAGGACACCCTATGAAAACCTCTCTGTTCAAAAGCCTTTACTTTCAGGTCCTGACAGCAATCGCCATTGGTATACTCCTTGGCCATTACTACCCTGAATTAGGCGCTCAAATGAAACCGCTTGGCGACGCGTTCGTTAAGCTCATTAAGATGGTCATCGCTCCTGTCATCTTCTGTACTGTCGTGACCGGCATTGCAGGCATGGAAAGTATGAAAGCCGTTGGCCGCACAGGTGCGGTTGCGCTGCTGTACTTTGAAGTCGTCAGTACTATCGCGCTGATCATCGGCCTCATCATTGTTAACGTGGTGCAACCTGGCGCCGGGATGAACGTCGATCCGGCAACTCTGGATGCCAAAGCTGTCGCGATTTACGCTGAGCAGGCGAAGGACCAGGGGATCGTGGGCTTCCTGATGGATATCATCCCAGGTAGCGTTATCGGTGCATTTGCCAGCGGTAACATCCTGCAGGTCTTGCTGTTTGCCGTGATGTTCGGTTTTGCTCTCCATCGCCTGGGCAGCAAAGGACAGATGATTTTCAACGTGATTGAAAGCTTCTCGCAGGTCATCTTCGGCATCATCAATATGATCATGCGTCTGGCGCCTATCGGTGCGTTTGGCGCGATGGCCTTTACCATCGGCAAATACGGCGTGGGGTCGCTGGTGCAGTTAGGGCAGTTGATCATCTGCTTCTATATCACCTGTATCCTGTTCGTGGTGGTTGTACTGGGTGGGATCGCCCGTGCAACCGGCTTCAGCATTTTCAAATTTATTCGCTACATCCGTGAAGAGCTGCTGATTGTACTGGGGACCTCTTCTTCCGAGTCTGCGTTGCCGCGTATGCTCGACAAGATGGAAAAACTGGGCTGTCGGAAGTCGGTCGTCGGGTTGGTTATTCCAACCGGCTATTCATTCAACCTGGATGGCACATCCATCTATCTGACCATGGCGGCGGTGTTTATCGCGCAGGCGACGAACAGCCATATGGATATTTTCCATCAGATAACGCTATTGGTGGTGTTGCTGCTCTCCTCGAAAGGGGCCGCAGGGGTTACCGGAAGTGGCTTTATCGTTCTGGCTGCCACCATCTCCGCCGTCGGGCATTTACCGGTTGCGGGTCTGGCGCTGATCCTCGGTATTGACCGCTTTATGTCTGAAGCTCGTGCGTTGACCAACCTGGTCGGTAACGGCGTGGCGACAGTCGTGGTCGCCAAATGGGTGAAAGAACTGGACCACAAAAAACTCGACGATGTGCTGAATAATCGTGCGCCGGAAGGCAAATCGCACGAAATATCCTCTTAATCTCGCCTCTAATGCCCGCAGTCCCTTCCAGGACTGCGGGTGTTTGCGCATAATTGACCCCTGCACCAGAATCGCCTTATCGGGCGGCTTCGGTTTTTTTACACTTCATCCGTGACATTTCCATGTTCTTGCGGTCTAACACGAAGTGTTTTTAACGTCATATTCAGATAAGCCTTTTTCAGGATTGTCTTTTTATTACCAGGATTGTTGATCAGGGGTTCACATGCAGGGCACAAAAATTCGACTTTTAGCAGGCGGTTTGCTGGTGATGGCCACTGCCGGCTATGTGCAGGCTGATGCGCTCCAGCCCGATCCAGCATGGCAACAGGGGACGCTGGCAAATGGTTTACAGTGGCAAGTGTTAGCCACTCCGCAGCGCCCCAGCGACCGAATTGAGGTTCGCCTGCTGGTCAATACCGGTTCTCTCGCTGAGAGCACACAACAGAGCGGTTTCAGCCATGCTATCCCGCGTATTGCGCTGACGCAAAGCGGCGGCCTGGAGGCCGCGCAAGCACGTTCACTTTGGCAGCAGGGGTTTGATCCTAAACGCCCGATGCCGCCAGTTATCGTTTCCTACGATTCCACGCTGTATAACCTCAGCTTGCCGAATAGCCGTAACGATCTGCTTAAAGAAGCACTCTCTTACCTGGCCACTGTCTCAGGTAACCTAACGATCACGCCGGAAACGGTGAATTACGCGCTGAGCAGCGAAGATATGGTCACGACCTGGCCGATGGACACCAAAGAAGGGTGGTGGCGCTATCGTCTGAAAGGGTCGGCATTGTTAGGCCATGACCCCGCAGACCCGCTGAAACAGCCGGTCGATGCGGCGAAAATTGAAGATTTCTACCAGAAATGGTACACCCCGGACGCGATGACGCTGATTATTGTCGGCAACGTTGATGCGCGTTCGGTTGCAGAGCAAATCAATAAAACCTTTGGCGAATTAAAAGGTAAGCGTGAAACACCTGCGCCAGTACCGACCCTTTCACCGTTACGTGCGGAAGCGGTCAGTATCATGACGGATGCCGTACGCCAGGATCGTCTTTCCATTATGTGGGACACGCCGTGGCAACCTATCCGCGAATCTTCCGCATTGCTGCGCTACTGGCGTGCTGATTTAGCCCGTGAAGCGCTGTTCTGGCATGTTCAGCAAACGTTGAGCAAGAACAACGCGAAAATTGGTCTGGGCTTCGACTGCCGGGTACTGTTCCTGCGCGCCCAGTGCGCGATCAACATCGAGTCAGCCAACGACAGGCTGAATGCGAATCTGGGGATGGTGGCGCGTGAGCTGGCGAAAGTTCGCAACGATGGCCTGCCGGAAGAGGAATTTAACGCGCTGGTGGCGCAAAAGAGTCTGGAATTGCAGAAGCTGTTTGCGACCTACGCGCGTACCGATACTGACATCCTGATTAGCCAACGCATGCGTTCGCTGCAAAATCAGGTGGTGGATATCGCCCCTGAGCAGTATCAGAAACTACGCCAGGACTTCCTCAACAGCCTCACTGTTGAAATGCTGAATCAGGATCTTCGTCAGCAGTTATCGCAGGATATGGCACTGATTCTGCTGCAACCGAAAGGCGAGCCAGAGTTCAACATGAAGGATTTACAGGCAACATGGGATCAAATCATGGCACCTGTAGCCTCAGCGGCAGCCACGACCAGCGTAGAAATGGATGAGTCGCATCCTGAAGTGACCGATATCCCGGCGGCACAGTAGGCAGGATAAGGCGTTAACGCTGCCATCCGGCGATGGTGTGATGCCTGATGGCGTTACACTTATCAGGCCTACGCTCTTGTAGGCCTGATAATGAGCATTACTGAGGCATTGCGTCGCGTGGGATGATTGCCCCGCGATGCTGGATGACGGTGCTGGCGGTCAGATGTCCGCGTTTTGCTGCATCAACCGCAGTGCCGCCAGTCAAACGCACAGCCAGATAGCCTGCGCTGAAAGAGTCGCCCGCAGCGGTAGTGTCAATCACCTTCTCTTTCGGCAGTTTCACCGCTGCGACGTCAATCAGTTCTTCACCTTGAATTGAGACCAGGCAAGAGTCCGCACCGCGTTTTACCACCACTTCCTGTACGCCCGCCGCATGGGTGCGTGCAAACACGTCCTCAACCGGTTTTACACCCCACAGCGCGTCTTCATCATCCAGCGTCAGGAAGGCGATGTCGGTGCATTCCAGCATTTGCTGGTACACCTGCTGCGTCTCTTCAATACTTGCCCACAGGCGAGGACGGTAGTTGTTGTCAAAAATGACTTTTCCGCCGTTGGCGCGACACTCGCGCAGCAGGGTCAATAACTTCTCGCGGCTGGTTGGACTCAGGATTGCAAGACTGATGCCGCTCAGATACAGGTAATCGAATGTCGCCAGCTCCTCGCAGATCGCGGCAGACTGCTCGCTCTCCAGCCAGAATTTCGCGGCGGCTTCATTACGCCAGTAGTAGAACGTGCGCTCGCCAGTGCTGTCGGTCTCAATGTAGTAGAGACCCGGCAGACGGTTCTCCATGCGTTGCGTCAGGGAGGTGTCGACGTTTTCACCCTGCCAGGAATCCAGCATTTGCTGGCTGAAATTATCAGTGCCCAGCGCTGTGACATAGTGAACGGATAATGCCGCAGAATCGACCTGGCGGGCGATATAAACGGATGTATTCAACGTGTCGCCACCGAATCCGCGCTGAACATCGGCGCCTTTCTGTGACAGCTCAATCATGCATTCGCCAATCACGGCAATCTTTTTGGACATAGTCGTGAACCTGCTCTGAAAATAATAGCGGTAGTGTGCGCTGTGGGTGTTTAGTGGTCAACCATATTAAAACAACGTTCCATTATTTTTTTGAGCCAACGCGTATTCTGTGATGATTTTTTGACGATCTGTTTTTTATTTTGCAAGGGACTGAACATAAAGTTCTCCGCTTAAGCGCCGATAACCTTTGACGAGTCCGGGCAGTCACACTCTCACACACAGGACATCTGAGATGATAAAGCAGGTTATCCAGCAGCTAAGCATTCCTGATGCAAGCATCGAAAGCTTGCAGGAGCGGCGCTTTTGGCTGCAGTGCGAGCGGGCTTATACCTACCAACCGATTTATCAGACCAGCGGGCGATTGATGGCTGTTGAACTGCTGACGGTGGTGACACATCCTGATAATCCCGCCCAACGTCTGGCCCCGGATCGCTATTTTGCCGAAGTGACGGTGCGACACCGTATCGATGTTGTCAAAGAGCAACTCGCTCTTCTGGAAAAGAATGAACGATTTTTCAGGCATCATGACTTACTGGCCTCGGTGAACGTCGATGGCCCAACGCTTATCGCCATGCGCCAACAGAGCGATATCCTGCATACGATTGAACGTATGCCCTGGCTGCGCTTCGAGCTGGTAGAGCACATTCGCCTGCCAAAAGATTCATCGTTCGCCTCAATGTGCGAGTTTGGCCCGCTCTGGCTGGATGACTTTGGGACTGGAATGGCAAACTTCTCCGCGCTCAGTGAAGTGCGTTACGACTACATAAAAGTCGCCAGGGATCTGTTTGTTATGCTGCGGCAAACCCCAGAGGGGCGAAATCTGTTCACTTTGCTGCTGCAACTGATGAACCGTTATTGCCGTGGTGTCATTGTCGAAGGCGTTGAAACACTGGAAGAGTGGCGTGATGTGCAGAACTCGCCAGCGTTTGCCGCGCAGGGCTATTTCTTGTCGCGCCCGGTCGCGCTGGACACCCTCGAAGAGGTGATTTTGACGCTGTAATACTGGGCTGTCTCCCGTAATGTCGCGTGGCTGACGCGGTATTCCCGGACACTGCCTGCCTCCTTTTTCGCCTGCTGGACTATCTTTAGGACAGGCAAGGAAAGAAGCGAGGACGTAACCTATGACGAAAGCAGGCAAAATAACGGCTGCAATATCAGGGACTTTCTTGTTGTTGATCGCAGTACTCATCATTCTGATCGCGACATTTGACTGGAATCGCCTCAAACCGACCATCAACCAGAAAGTCTCTACCGAACTCAATCGACCCTTCGCCATACAGGGCGACCTCGGGGTGGTGTGGGAACGCCAGCCGCAGGAAACGGGTTGGCGTAGCTGGATTCCGTGGCCGCACGTCCACGCAGAAGACATTATTCTCGGTAATCCGCCGGATATCCCGGATGTCACCATGGTGCACCTGCCGCGCGTTGAAGCCACGCTGGCGCCTCTGGCGTTATTGACCAAAACCGTCTGGCTTCCGTGGATCAAACTGGTGAAACCGGATGCACGCCTCATTCGCCTGTCTGAACAAAACAATAACTGGACGTTTAATGTAGCGGGCGACGATCGCAGCGATCCGTCTGCACCGCCGTCGGGCTGGTCTTTCCGGCTGGATAATATTCTGTTTGATCAAGGCCGTGTCGCGATCAACGACCAGGTGAGCAAGGCTGACGTCGAGATCCTGGTCGATCCGCTGGGTAAACCACTGCCCTTTAGCGAAGTGACGGGCGCGAAGGATAACAACAACACCGCCAGGGTTGGGGATTATGTTTTTGGCCTGAAGGTGCGGGGACGCTACAACGGTGAGCCGCTTACAGGAACTGGCAAAATTGGCGGTATGCTGGCCTTACGCAGCGAAGGCACGCCGTTCCCGGTGCAGGCCGACTTTCGTTCGGGCAACACCCGCGTGGCGTTGGTGGGCGTAGTGAACGATCCTGGCAGGATGGGCGGAGTCGATCTTCAGCTCAAATTTTCCGGTGATTCGCTGGGCGAATTATACGACCTGACAGGCGTACTGCTGCCCGACACCCCGCCGTTTGAAACGGACGGGCGTCTGGTGGCGAAAATCGACGCGGAGAAATCCTCTGTCTTTGATTATCGCAACTTTAACGGGCGGATTGGCGACAGCGATATTCATGGCTCGCTGACCTATACCACTGGCAAGCCGCGACCAAAACTGGAAGGCGATGTGGAATCGCGCCAGCTTCGGCTGGCCGATCTCGGCCCGTTGATTGGCGTGGACTCCGGCAAGGGGAGCCGAACTGAACAACGCAAAGGTGAGCAAGACCTTCAGCCTGCGGGCAAAGTCCTGCCTTATGACCGTTTTGAAACCGATAAATGGGATGTGATGGATGCCGATGTGCGTTTTAAGGGGCGACGCATTGAGCACGGTAGCAGCCTGCCGATTCGCGATCTTTCCACACACATCATCCTGAAGAACGCCGATTTGCGCCTGCAGCCGCTGAAATTTGGTCTGGCGGGCGGCAGCATCGTCTCCAACATTCATCTGGAAGGGGACAAGAAACCCATGCAGGGGCGGGCGGAAATCCAGGCGCGTCGTCTCAAGCTCAAGGCGCTGATGCCTGACGTGGAATTAATGCAAAAAACTCTGGGCGAGATGAACGGGGATGCCCAGATTCGTGGCAGCGGGAACTCCATCGCGGCGCTGTTAGGCAACAGTAATGGCAATCTGAAACTGTTGATGAACGACGGTCTGGTCAGCCGGAATCTGATGGAAATTGTTGGATTGAACGTAGGTAACTTTATTGTTGGGCAAATATTTGGCGATGACGAAGTGCGAGTGAATTGCGCGGCGGCGAATCTCGACATTACCAATGGCGTAGCACGCCCACAACTCTTTGCTTTTGATACGGAAAATGCAGTGATTAACGTCACCGGAACGGCCAGTTTTGCCTCTGAACAACTTGATTTAACCATTGATCCGGAGAGTAAAGGGATTCGTATCATTACCCTGCGTTCACCGCTGTACGTGCGTGGGACGTTCAAGAATCCACAGGCGGGCGTGAAGGCTGGCGCATTGATAGCACGAGGTGCGGTTGCCGCGGCGCTGGCAACCTTAGTGACCCCCGCTGCCGCGCTGCTGGCGCTGATTTCGCCTTCCGAAGGCGATGCTAATCAGTGCCGGACGATTCTGTCGCAGATGAAGAAGTAGATAAGGGCTAAACAGGCCGTCATATAACCAGGCCTGTTTTCGTTCCAGGAATTTTTTGGGATATCGACAGGAACCTGTGAATGTTTAGATATTTATTTCGCAAAATGCTGTTAATGATATTTTTAATATCTTAGCAATATCGCTGTCTACCATATGATAATTTATCAGAGAAAGAATTATTAATGTGTAAAACAAAAGGGTTGATCGTCAGACGCATAATAAGAAAAGTTTAGGTGTACCAGAAAATATGCGTTCACCTTTCTTCGTAAGGCGATGATCATATCTGTCGGAAGATGCAATAGGGTTTTAGTGGTTTTTGGAATAGCAAATTCATTCTAATTTACTATGTATCAGCCGTTGTTTTAACTCTATAGATTAACCAGGCACGCAATTTCTTAAGCGTGGGATACAATTATTTTATTAAATATCAGTGTATTGAAAATGGAATGTGTGTTTGTGGCCTCAGGTTCATAAGCAGATGATAAGGCTACTTATGAACACCTCCGGGAAAATCTGTGACTGGAGATACGTCAATGACAGACCAACACGACAGTTTTCTTAAAGATGAATACTTAAAGCTGCAGGATCAATATGAAGATTATGACCGAAGAGCCTTGCTTATAAAAGGCTGGATAGGTGCAGGATCTATTGCCGGGTTTGCGTTAGGAACCAATGGCGATAAACCCATCACCTTTCTGACACTTTTTTCAATTGCACTGATCGCCTGTTGCTTTTGGTATCTTGAAGCTAAATGGAAAACATTCCAGTACGCTATCGCGAGTCGTATCAGAGTTATTGAAGCGCATTTTCGAAAAGACCCTGATATTTTATTTAAAAACCCCGCACCATTTCAGATTTATAATTGGTGGTTTAAGTCCTATGCAAAGAATAACCCTATTTATAAGTATGAACGATATTATAAGCCGGTAAGCCGTCTTGTTCGCTTAAAAAAGGCCGCCTTTCAGGATTTTGTTCATTTGCCCTATTCCCTCATTATTGCACTGTGCCTGTTAATGGGGTTAATTAACCTGTTTTCCGGTAAGCCAGCACCTTCGCCATGTAAGCCTGTCGTGGTGGTCGCGCAAACATTAACCCCGAACTCCAGCGTTGTGTGCGTACCTGGCTCATAATTCAGAGATAATGTTGCCCCTGGACGATAGCGTCCCGGGGCAACATGTCGCGTATCCGGCACTCACATTACAGCGACTGGTGGCGCGTCTCATGCGTTAACAGGAGTGCTATCAGCGTCAGCCCCGCCATTGATGCCAGGTAAATCCCCACCGCCGCCAGCCCGTAGTTTGCCTGCAACCACGCGGCAATGTAGGGGGCGACAGAGGCTCCGAGAATCGACGCGACGTTATAGGAGAACGACGCACCGGTGTAGCGTACCTCGGTTGGGAACAACTCCGGCAGCAGCGCGCCCATCGGACCGAAAGTCAGCCCCATCAGACTCAGCCCCAGCAACAGGAAGGCGAAGACCAGCACCGGATTACCAGAGCCCAGCAGCGGTTTAAAGGCGAACAGCGCAAACAGAATGATCATCGTGGTGATAATGACCATGCTTTTACGACGGCCAAAGGCATCTGCCAGCAGGCCCGCAACTGGCACCATCACGCCGAATCCAATGACGGCCATCATCAGCATCCACAATACGTCGTTACGCGACATACCGAGGCCCACAGGGGCGGCAGCGGTACTGAAGGTCATGGAATAGACGGTCATGATATAAAACAGCGTATAGGTCGCCAGCATGATAAATGTGCCAAGCACCGTGACGCGCACATGTTTTGTCAGCAGGGTTCCCAGCGGAATTTTTACCTGTTTTTTGGCGGCGGCGACTTTCGCGAATACCGGCGTTTCGTGCAGAGAGACGCGCACATACAGGCCAATAATCACCAGCACCGCAGAGAAGATAAACGGTACACGCCAGCCCCAGCTCATGAATTGTTCCTCGGTCAGTAACCAGGAGAGCAACAGGAACGTACCGTTGGCAAAGAAGAAACCGATAGGCGCGCCCAACTGAGGGAAGGAGCCGTACAGCGCGCGTTTGCGCGGCGGCGCGTTTTCCGTCGCCAGCAGCGCCGCGCCGCCCCATTCACCGCCAAGTCCCAGCCCCTGGCCAAAACGCGCCAGCGCCAGCAACAGCGGGGCGAAAATACCGATCGTCGCGTAGCCGGGCAGCAGACCAATGATGACGGTGGAGATCCCCATTGTCAGCAGTGAAGCTACCAGCGTCACTTTGCGTCCAACGCGGTCGCCAAAATGGCCGAATACGGCGGAGCCAATCGGGCGTGCCACAAAGGCGATGGCGAAGGTGGCAAGCGACTGTAGCGTGGCGGCCGCAGGATCGCCCTGTGGGAAGAAAATATGGGGGAACACGATCACGGCGGCGGTGGCGTAAATGTAAAAGTCGAAAAACTCAATGGCGGTGCCGATGAGTGATGCGATGACGACTTTATTACGCGAATTGACCGGCGTGTGTTCCTGTTCGTTGTCGAGTGTTGTGGCGGTTGCTTGCATAGTATTTTCTTATTTTTTGGCGAACGAATGGCCATATTACGCACAGCAAAAGAGACATTTCAATATGTAACAAAATGGGGTTTTGCTCAAAAAAGCGACAAAAAGGGGATAATTTTTAGGCCAGCGATTTCGCTTCTATGAAATGCTTCACAGAATTTTAAACTTAGATAATAAAACTGGTTTTTGGTTAAATAAAAGTTAAGGACTGGATTTATATTCTGAAATGGCGAGCGGGGCTGATATTTTTTGTTTTTCATCAGCCCCATGAATGATTTAGCGGTGTGTTTTGCCAGGCATCCGAGGGTCGTCTTTGTATTGCGCGGTGGCAATCCAGGCCGCGCAGAAGAGCGTCAGGCGGGCGAAGAAATAGAAGAACGCCATCAGACCCAGCACCGAGCCAAATGCGGCACCGGAAGGGGATTTCACCAGCGCGGGCAGGGTCCACGTCATGATGATTTTGATGACTTCAAAGCCGATGGCAGCAATAAATGTTCCGCGAATCAGCGCTTTCTTGCGCGGGCGATGGCGCGGCAATCGCCAGAAAATCCAGAAGAACAACAGGTAGTTGGCAAAGATTGAAATGGCCAGACCAATCAGCCGCCAGGCGGGTTTCAGCCATTCGATACTGTCGAGATACAGCGCCGAAATGATCATCTGCTGGGCGGACCCGGCGATGGAGGTGATGGAGAGGGTGACAATCAACGCGACCAACAGGCCAATCAGGGAGATAAAGTCACGCAGGTATTTTATCCAGATTTTTTCCTGATCCTGCGGCGTGCGTTCCCACACGTCCCGCGACTGGGCGCGAATCGCTTCCCGCAGATTCCCCATCCAGTTGATGCCGGAATAGAGCGCGATCCCCAGACCGACCAGACCGACGGTGGTACGCTGCTGAACGGCGGTATTGATGGTGCTTTTCAGGGTAGCGGCTAAGGTGGGGTCGCTGACGTTCTGCAGAATTTTTTCGAAGATATCCTGGAGCAGCGTGGGGTGCGACGCGAGAATAAAACCGGCGGCGGCGAATGACACCATCAGAATGGGGATCATCGACAGAAACGAGAAGTAGGTAATGGCCGCGCCGAACTGGTTTCCCAGTCGGTCATTAAAACGTTCTGCTGCACGGATAAGATGGGCAATCACGGGCTGGCGTTGGATCTTTTGCGCTGTCGTGGTGACGGTTTTCAGCGTCTTGTGGGCTTTGCCGCTTTTCTCTGACGCTTCATGCGCGTCAGTCTCTGTTGTTTGAATCGGGTCGTGCTCCAGTTCCTGATCCGGGCGTTTTACGTCATTTTCCTGCATCATCAGGTCGATAGTCCTTTTTTTGTCTGCTATCGGGTTAGTATAGCCTCTCAGGGCGGCTTCCCGAAAAGTGCGGCCAGACGCTAATCCACATAACCTTTCATCACCCCGGTTAACCACTCCATAAACAGATGAACCCGGCGGGAAAGGTTGCGACGGTGTGGATACAGCAGTGAAACCGGCATGGCGTCGGCACGATATTGCGGTAACACTTCAATGAGCGTTCCTGCACGAAGCGCATCACGCACTCCAACGCGCGGCACCTGAATGATGCCCAGACCCGCCAGGCAAGCCGCATGATAGGTCTCGGTGCTGTTAACCGTTAGTATGCCGCCTGTTTTAATCCACTGCGTCCCATTGACTGTTGCGACTTCGAAACCCTGCGGCCGTGTGCCCAGATTCAGTGAGTAGTGCACCACTGCGTGCGAGGCCAGATCTTCCAGACTCTCCGGATAGCCAAAGCGCGCCAGATACTGGGGGCTGGCGCAATTAATGACCGACAGCTTCCCCAGTGGGCGAGCGATCAATCCAGAATCTTTCAGCGCGCCAACGCGCACAACGCAATCAAAGCCCTCGCGAATTAAATCGACCAGGCGGTCGCTGCTGCTGAGTTCCAGTTCAATCCCCGGATACTGATGCAAAAATTGAGGGAGCTGCGGCATGACCAGGTTTTTGGCAATGCCCACCGGCATATCCACTCGCAGTTTACCGCTGATGCTTTTGGGGTCGTGCTGAAACAACCCGTCCAGCTCATCAAGATTGCTCAGCAGATCTTTGGCGCGCTCGTAATAGACCATACCGTCCTGCGTGAGCTGAACGCGTCGCGTAGTCCGGTGCAGTAGCTGCGTCCCAAGCAGGTTCTCCAGCGCCTGAATCTGGCGAGATACGCTACCTTTAGGGAGGCCGGATGTCTCGGCGGCGCGCGAAAAACTCTCCAGTTCCGCGACGCGGATGAACAACTGCATTGCGTGAATTTTATCCATCCCGACCGCCTATTGTTGTTCTGTGTGAAACAGTGATGCGCATCTGGCTATATTTATTGTTTTTCTATCACCTAATAAGCTCTTTCTCAATCTTCACAACAGCTGAAATGAGGTTTCTTATGACACAACGTATCGCATTAGTGACCGGCGGCAGCCGTGGACTGGGTAAAAACGCGGCGTTGAAGTTGGCAGACAAGGGAACGGATATTATTTTCACCTGGAATAGCCAGCAGCAGGCGGCGCTGGATGTTGTCGCTGAAATTGAGCGAAAAGGGAGGAAAGCGGTGGCAATACAGCTGAACGTCAGTGATATTGCCAGTTTTGCGACATTCACCCGTGACGTCAAAACACAACTGAAAAGTGTCTGGAATCGCGAGACGTTTGATTGTTTAGTGAACAATGCCGGTATTGGCCTGTATGCGCCGTTTGCAGACACGCCGGAAGCCATGTTTGATGAATTATTGAGCATCCATTTTAAAGGCCCTTTCTTCCTGACCCAGCGCCTGTTACCGCTGATTAAAAATGGGGGACGGATCCTGAATGTCTCAACGGGGCTGGCCCGTTTTGCCCTGCCGGGGTACGCGGCCTACGCCTCAATGAAAGGGGCGATGGAAGTGCTGACACGCTATCAGGCCAAAGAGTTAGGGGAGCGTGGGATCACGGTGAACAGTATTGCGCCTGGCGCGATAGAAACCGATTTTGGCGGCGGCAGACTGCGAGACAACAAAGAACTGAATGCCTACGTTGCGTCGCAAACCGCGTTGGGACGCGCAGGCTTGCCGGGGGATATTGGTGATGCCATTGTCGCATTGCTCAGTGATGAACTGGGGTGGATGACGGCGCAGCGGATTGAAGTGTCGGGCGGCATGTTCCTGTAAGCGTGGGGTGGATGCGATCCGGCGGGCGAGGTTGTCCGCCGGAGTAGCATCGGCGAGCGAATATCAGCGCCACTCATGCTTTAACAGGCCAAAGAGCCAGTCATCCTGCCACCGTTGCTGTAGCCAGTAGCTTTCGCGCAGCGTCCCTTCCAGCACAAATCCTGTTTTCTCCAGCAACTGGCGAGAAGCCTGATTACCTGCGGTGACGCAAGCTGTCAGTCGCCGCAGACCACCGGCGGAAAAAGCATAGTCGCAGACGGCGCGTAAAGACTCTGTCCCATAACCTTGTCCCTGAGACTCGGGAGCCAGCAGGAACCCGACTTCGGCGCAATCTTTCCCCCGATGAATATAACCATTGATGCCAAGCGGTTTGCCCGTTTCGTTATCGCAAAGGATCAGACACAGCCAGTGAGGGCTTCCAGGATGCCATTCGGGTAATCGGGAGTCGAAGGCCTCGCGAATGTCTGCTTCGCTACGCGCATCGTCCACATAGCGCATTACGTCAGGGTGTTGCTGTAGCGAAAGAAAAAAGGGCCAGTCGGCAGGCTCAATCGGGCGACAGGTCAGGCGAGAGGTTTTCAATACGGGCATGAACGTTCCTCCGAATAATTTTCTCAATGTTCACGTCGTGGTCACTGTTATATATGTTTAACTTGTTATATCTATAAAAACAGATAATTAAAATGAATATTACGAACCCTCTGGAGGTAACACCGTTAGTTTAAGACCGAGATATCCGGGGCGACCACCGGGTTTGGCGTCCCTCCGGGAACCAAATCCCGGTGTTTCCCCTCATTCATCAGCTTAAGTGAACGGTGTTACCCCAGGTGGGCGTTTTTTAAATTAAGGATGATAATGACGATCAGCGTTTTACAGACGACAAGCACTACCTTTGAGCACTGTCTGGGTATTATCCGCCACGCATCGGTAGAAATTTTGCTGTTGTTAGGGGTCCATGCCTCAGAAGGGAAAGATCCGCGCTGGTTTCTCGAACAACTGGATCAGGCCCGTTTGAACCTCGGCGGCTGGAATGCCATCGCAAAGCGACTGCATATGGATGACGCACAACTCAGCCAGTTTACCCTCCGGTTGCGCCATCTCCAGCAATGCGTACCGCAATATGAAAACGGACAGGCCGTAAGTGAGAATCAGCTCATTGCCGCGCTGCGTTTCGTCACCGCGCTGGAACAGTTACGCCAGTGCCAGCCGCTGCTCACATATCTCACTGACGTAGACGCCAGCGATGAAAGCCAACAACGGCGTGCAGAGCGCCAGCTTCGCGCGATTGAGCTGGTTTTAAAAGGGCTGGTGGCGCAGGTCTGGCCGGACAGCCAGTCACTGAATGCGTATTTAAAACAGCACTTTGGCGGTGATCGTCTCAGGCGCTGGATTAAACAGGGTGATGGCCAGGAAGCGCTCAGTGGAATGTGTTTTAGTGAACTGGCGCTGATGGTCGTCGATAAAAAGAGCTTCGCCCGCCACTACGCCGGGGTGTTTAACGACACCTCGGTACTGACGCTGTTTGTTGAACCCCGTGCGACGCTACGGCAATTTCTCGACGATTGTCGACAGGCGCGTAATGACGTGATTGCCGGTAAACCGCTCACGGCGGCGCAGTTGACGCTGCTGTCCTGCCAGTATCAGCATATTACCCGCCCGGTACAGCGGGCGTTTGAGCGCGGGCGTACGCGGGTGAATCCCGCCTCGTTGTTGATTGTCGATGACGCGCCACTGGAACAGTATTGGGAACGTGCGCGGCATATTAATCACCAGGCGGGTGGCGAGCTGCAAGAGATCGGTGAAACGATAGAACCCCCGCGCAAACGGCCGCAACGTACAGCTGAAGAGCGGGAACAGCTGATCTCCGGCACCCTGTGGGGCGCTGTCGGCGTCATGGTACTGGCGATACTGGGGGGCGGAATTTGGTTATTCAGTTCGCAGGAGCCACCAGCTGCGCCGGGCGTTGAGATCGTACAGAATGAGCCGAAACGGGAAGCCCCTTCGCCGCGGGAGAGCATCACGCAGAAGGGGATCACATGGGATGCATTTAACATGCGGGCGGCTATCGACAGGAATGACACCCATGTCACAACCCTGTTTTTACAGGGCGGGATGAACTGGCAGTTAGCCTGGACCGAGCAGGCTTTCTCACTGGGAAATACTGACGTGTTGCAGCTGTTGCTCCGGTATCCCTCGCAGATGGATGAACCTAAACCCTGTCGGCGGTTTATCAATACCCTGGGGCACGCCATGTCGAACGGCGCGTCGCTGACCGCCGAACACGCCTTGTATCTGCAACGTTTTTGCACGGTGCCTGCGGTCGTGGCGCGCCAAAAACATGAGGCTGAGCAGGCGACATTACGCGCTCGCGCTGAACCCAGCGCGGACAACAAGAAATGGCTGAAGATCCAGACCGCCATTTATAAGGAGATTCGCGGATAGCAGGGGGGGAGCTACGGCTCCCCGTACAATCCAATCAGGCGGCGCACCACGCCGTTAGTCCATCCGAACCCATCCTGTAAGGGATATTCGCCACCGCCGCCTTCACGCGGCGTGCCGCCCGCGATATGGTATTTTTCAATAAGCTTATGATGATGCTGGTAAAAATGGTTTACCGTTTGTAGCCAGCTACGGGCAATCTCATCACCAAGGGCATCATCGCCATACATCTTGAACCCCTGAATCGCCATCCACTGCAGCGGCGCCCAGCCGTTGGGTTTATCCCACTGTTCGCCGGTTTCGTATTCGGTCGCCATAATCCCACCGGGCGTCAGTAGGCGACTGCGGACCGCGCTGCTCAGGCGATCGGCCTGTTCATGGGTCGCCATGCCGACATACAGCGGCACAATGCTGGCGGCGGAGAACAGGGCCATCTGCTCGCGCCGCCAGTCGTAGTCCCGATAGCAGCCATTATCGTCATCCCACAGGTAACGGTTCACGGCGGCCCGACGGTTGCTGGCCTTCTGGCGGAAAAGAGCTTCGGTGTCCCGGTCGCCTTTCAGCGCAGAAATATTGGCAATGGCGCTCTCCAGTTTGAACAAAAAGGCGTTGAGATCGACCGGGATAAACTGGGTGGTGCGAATACTTGCCAGTCGCGCTGTATCGCGCAGCCAGCGGGATGAGTAATCCCAGCCGGAAGCCGCGCCAGCACGCAGATCGCGATACACCTCATTGGGAGGGCGACCGGAATGTTTGGCGGTTTCCACATCCTCCAGCCACGACTCGTCACGCGGGGTGTCGCGATCGTCCCAGTAACGGTTAAGCAGCGAACCGTCGGGCATCCGGACGACGTGACGATACGCCTGATTGAGCACCAGTGATTCCGCGCCGTCCATCCAGAATGCGTACTCCATCTTCAGATGGTCGAGGTAGCGCCGTGCGCCGCGGACGCCATCTTCCTCGAACAGTTCAACCATCAGGGCAAACACCGGTGGCTGCGAACGACTCAGATAGTAGGTACGGTTGCCGTTCGGAATATGGCCGTAGTTCTCAATCATCCAGGCGAAGTTGTCCGCCATACATTTCAGGAGATCTCCGCGACCGCTTTCCGCCAGCCCCAGCATGGTGAAATAGGAGTCCCAGTAGTAGGTTTCGCTGAATCGCCCGCCCGGGACAATGTAGGACTGCGGTAACGCCAGCAGCGAAGACCACGGAATGTGATCCTGCGGCTCGCGCGTCAGCACGGGCCAGAGCTGGTCGATATGCTCTTTCAGCGAGTTTTCCGGGTTAGAGACATATTCCGTGGAGGACACGTCCGGCAGCCAGAAGTGGTTTTCCACAAACTGTCGCAGGTTGAAATCCCGGTGTCGTTTGACTTTCCGGTATCGGATCAGGATATCGAGCGGATCCATTTTCGGCGCACAGTCCGGGAAGGTTTTGCTGTCGGCAAAGATTCGGGCGGATTGCACATGCTCGAACAGTTCGAGGTATCGATCGGCTGGCGTAAGCGCGTCGGAGGCGGGAAGCCCCTCAATCATCTCGGGTTCCGGCTCTGCCTCGATCATTTCATCCAGCTTTAACTCGTGCGGATCCGTTTCATAAATCAGATCAACCTCGATCGTCATTTCGTCGGAGGGGACGTGTTGCAGTTTCTGGTTGAGCATAATGAGAAGGACCTCCGGATTGCGTCGTAAAAGATACGGGTGTTGCCCGGCTGTTTTTTAAGCGTAGACATTCGCTTCGGTGCGCGGGGTGCAAAGTGTGCGGTGGTTCACATTTATGACTGAGGGGAACGAGTGCGTATATCTCGTGACTTGATGATTTATAAGCCGTTATCGCCAGAGGGATTTACAACAATAGCGGACAAAAATTCAGAGCATTCGTTTGAAAGCGACTGATGAAGGGTAAAAAAATGCCCCTCCGGGGAGGGGCATTCGAAACTTAACGCATCGTAACAAATTCTTCCGACGCGGTGGGGTGGATGGCGACAGTGTTGTCGAAGTCTTTTTTGGTTGCGCCCATTTTCAGCGCCACCGCAAAGCCTTGCAGCATTTCATCCATACCGAAACCGATGCCGTGGATGCCGACAATCTTCTCTTCCGGTCCTACGCAGACCAGCTTCATGCGGCACGGCTGACGGTGAGAGGTCACCGCCGTGTACATCGCGGTAAATGACGATTTGTACACTTTTACCTGATCGTCGCCATACTGCTCGCGCGCCTGGGGTTCGGTCAGGCCCACGGTGCCAATCGGCGGGTGGCTGAAGACCACGGTCGGAACGTTGCTGTAGTCCAGATGCTCGTTCGGTTTGTTGTTAAACAAACGCTCAGAGAGACGACGACCCGCTGCCACTGCGACTGGCGTCAGCTCTACGGCGCCGGTGTTATCGCCCACCGCGTAAATGCCATCTACATTCGTATTCTGGAATTTATCGACGACGATGTAACCTTTTTCACTGGTTTTCACGCCCGTTGCCGCCAGATTGAAGTTATCGGTTGCCGGTTCGCGACCGATAGCCCAAATCAGGCAATCAACGGTTTCGCTGCGACCGTCTTCCAGTTGCAGCGTCAGGCTGCCGTCGGCGTTTTTAACCACTGCTTTCGGGATGGCGTTGGTGTGAAGCTGAGGGCCTTCGGCATTCATCACTTCGACCAGCGTCTCGGTGATCATCGGGTCAAAGTTGCGCAGCGGCGCGTGTTTACGCACGAACAGATGCGTTTTAGCGCCCAGACCGTTGATCACACCCGCCAGTTCGACAGCGATGTAACCGGCCCCGACGACCGCAACGCGTTCCGGCAGCGCGGGCAGTTCAAAGAAGCCGTCAGAGTCGATACCGTATTCCACGCCCGGAATGTCCGGGTGGCTCGGGCGACCGCCGGTGGCAATCAAAATATGGTCGGCAGTGATCGTTTCGCCATTCACTTCAATGGTTTTCGCATCAACGAAACGGGCAAAGCCTTTGATCACATCAACCTTATTTTTGCCCAGCACGTTATCGTATGAGGTGTGGATACGGTCGATGTAGGCGCTACGGCTGGCGATTAACGTGTTCCAGTTGAACGCGTTAATGGTGGTGTCAAAGCCGTAATCCGGGCCATACAGGTGGATCGCTTCACGAATCTGCGCGGCATGCCACATCACTTTCTTCGGTACGCAGCCGACGTTCACGCAGGTGCCGCCTAACTCTTTGGCTTCAATCAGCGCACATTTCTGGCCGTACATGGCCGCGCGGTTAATGGAGGCGATACCACCGCTGCCGCCGCCGATAGCGATGTAATCATAGTGTTTGGTCATGACTTTTGTCCTTAATCGTTGATTGCTGCGATTGTAGCGCGAGACTTAAAAGGTTCCACCGATGGCTGTGATTACTCTGGCACTACCCAGTTTACTGAGGTATGACCGGTGCCTGCCGGGACCAGCTTGCTGTGCAACCACGGCAGCACGGCATTCATCTGTTGTTCCAGCTTCCACGGCGGGTTGATCACAATCATGCCGGATGCTGTCATTCCCCGCTGATCGCTGTCCGGGCGGACTGCCAGCTCAATTTGCAGAATACGGCGAATACCGGTGGCTTCCAGCTCTTTGAGCATGCGTTTGATTTGTGCACGCAGGACGACCGGATACCACAGCGCGTAGGTGCCGGTGGCAAAACGTTTATACCCTTCGTTGATCCCGCTGACGACGGCCTGATAGTCCGTTTTCATTTCATAAGGCGGGTCAATGAGGATCAATCCGCGACGGGAAACCGGCGGTAATTTCGCTTTCAACTGTTGATAGCCGTCGGCGCGTGCCACACGGGCGCGTTCATCTTTCTGAAACTCGGAGCGCAGCAGAGGGAAATCGCTCGGGTGCAGTTCGGTCAGTTGCAGGCTGTCTTGCTCACGCAGCAACTGACGGGCAATCAGTGGCGAACCAGGGTAATAACGTAGCTGACCGCTGCGGTTAAAATGCTGCACAACGGAGATGTATGGCTCCAGCTCAGTCGGTAAATCATCCTGCTGCCAGATGCGCGCGATGCCTTCCAGATACTCCCCGGTGCGCTCGGCATGCTCGCCACTCAGTAGATACCGGCCAGCGCCCGCATGGGTGTCCAGATAAAGAAACGGTTTTTCTTTCTCTTTGAGCGACTCGATGATCAGGCTCTGAACGGTGTGTTTAAGGACGTCGGCGTGGTTGCCAGCGTGATAGCTGTGGCGATAACTGAGCATGGGTAAAGGAGTTCCAGGTTAAAAGCGTAGGCACGATAAGCGAAGCGCCATCGGGCGAAAATAGAGCATATCGGCACAGTATACAGAAAAGTCGCCATCGCCGCGAAAGGACAACGCACAGCATTGAAATTCACTACACTTAACCCCATGCTACTGAGTATGACGCGCCGGATGGCGGCTGACGCCTTATCCGGCCTACAAATGATGAAACCTGTAGTCCGGATAAGACGCTTCGCATCCGGCGAAAACGCGTGACGCGTTTCGTTCCCCCTTTTTAACCAGGACTGTGCATATGACGAATCCATTACTGACTCCCTTCGACCTGCCGCCGTTTTCCAAAATTCAGCCCGAGCATGTAGTTCCCGCCGTTACTCAGGCGCTGAATGACTGCCGCGAAAATGTGGAACGTGTGGTCGCGCAGGGCGCGCCGTACACCTGGGAAAACTTATGCCAGCCGCTGGCAGAAGTGGATGACGTGCTGGGACGTCTTTTCTCGCCGGTCAGCCACCTGAACTCGGTGAAAAACAGTCCGGAACTGCGTGAAGCGTATGAACAAACCCTGCCGCTGCTGTCTGAGTACAGCACCTGGGTTGGACAGCACGAAGGGCTGTACCAGGCATATCGCGACCTGCGCGACGGCGATCACTACGCCACGCTCTCCACCGCGCAGAAAAAAGCCGTGGATAACGCGCTGCGTGATTTTGAACTCTCGGGTATTGGTTTGCCGAAAGAAAAACAGCAGCGCTACGGTGAAATCGCCACTCGCCTGTCTGAACTCGGTAACCTTTACAGCAACAATGTCCTTGATGCCACGATGGGCTGGACGAAGTTAGTGACAGATGAGGCCACGCTTGCCGGGATGCCGGAAAGCGCGCTGGCAGCCGCCAAGGCTCAGGCCGAAGCGAAAGAGCAGGAAGGGTATCTGCTGACGCTGGATATCCCGAGTTATCTGCCGGTGATGACCTACTGCGACAACCAGGCATTGCGTGAAGAGATGTATCGCGCCTATGTGACCCGCGCCTCCGATCAGGGGCCAAACGCGGGCAAATGGGATAACAGCCCGGTGATGGAGGAGATCCTCTCCCTGCGTCATGAGCTGGCGCAACTGCTGGGCTTTGAAAGCTTCGCCTTTAAATCGCTGGCCACCAAAATGGCGGAAAACCCGCAGCAGGTGCTCGATTTCTTAACCGATCTGGCGAAACGCGCTCGTCCGCAGGGTGAGAAAGAACTGGCGCAACTGCGCGCTTTCGCAAAAACGGAATTTGGCGTTGATGAGCTACAGCCGTGGGATATCGCCTACTACAGCGAAAAACAGAAGCAGCATCTGTACAGCATCAGCGACGAGCAACTGCGCCCATACTTCCCGGAAAACAAAGCGGTTAACGGCCTGTTTGAGGTCGTGAAACGTATTTATGGCATTACCGCGAAAGAGCGTACGGATGTGGACGTGTGGCATCCGGAAGTGCGCTTCTTCGAACTGTATGACGAAAACAACGAACTGCGCGGCAGTTTCTATCTCGACCTGTACGCCCGCGAAAACAAACGCGGCGGGGCGTGGATGGATGACTGCGTGGGTCAGATGCGTAAAGCTGACGGCTCGCTGCAAAAACCGGTCGCTTACCTGACCTGTAACTTCAACCGCCCGGTCAACGGCAAACCGGCGCTGTTTACTCACGACGAAGTGATCACGCTGTTCCACGAGTTCGGTCATGGCCTGCACCATATGCTGACCCGCATTGAAACCGCCGGTGTTTCTGGCATCAACGGTGTGCCGTGGGATGCGGTCGAACTGCCGAGCCAGTTTATGGAAAACTGGTGCTGGGAGCCGGATGCGCTGGCGTTCATCTCCGGTCACTATGAGACTGGCGAACCGTTACCGAAAGAACTGCTGGATAAAATGCTGGCGGCAAAAAACTATCAGGCGGCGCTGTTTATTCTGCGTCAACTGGAGTTCGGTCTGTTCGACTTCCGCCTGCATGCCGAATTTAGTCCGGAACAGGGGGCGAAAATCCTGGATACGCTGGCAGAAATCAAGAAACAGGTTGCTGTGGTGCCGGGGCCGTCATGGGGCCGTTTCCCGCATGCATTCAGCCACATCTTTGCCGGTGGTTATGCGGCGGGTTACTACAGCTATCTGTGGGCTGATGTGCTGGCGGCCGATGCCTTCTCCCGCTTTGAAGAAGAGGGGATTTTCAACCGCGATACCGGACAGTCGTTCCTCGACAACATCCTGACCCGTGGGGGTTCTGAAGAGCCGATGGAGCTGTTCAAACGCTTCCGTGGCCGCGAACCGCAGCTCGATGCGATGCTGGAGCATTACGGGATCAAAGGTTAGTCCACGAGTGAAAATTTGTTTACTTGATGAAACGGGCGCCGGAGACGGCGCCTTATCTGTTCTTGCTGCCCGCTGGGGGCTGGAACACGATGAAGATAATCTGATGGCGCTGGTGTTGACTACGGAACATCTGGAGTTGCGTAAACGCGATGAACCGAAGCTTGGCGGCATTTTCGTGGATTTTGTCGGTGGGGCGATGGCGCACCGCCGCAAATTTGGCGGTGGTCGTGGCGAGGCGGTCGCGAAAGCGGTCGGTATCAAAGGCGATTATTTGCCGGACGTGGTGGATGCCACGGCAGGACTGGGGCGTGATGCCTTCGTGCTGGCGTCGGTGGGTTGCCGCGTGCGAATGCTGGAACGTAATCCGGTTGTGGCGGCGCTGCTTGATGACGGTCTGGCGCGTGGCTATGCCGACCTGGAAATCGGTCCGTGGCTGCAAGAACGGTTGCAGTTGATCCATGCTTCCAGCCTGACGGCGTTGACTGACATCACTCCGCGTCCGCAGGTTGTTTATCTCGACCCGATGTTTCCGCACAAGCAGAAAAGCGCGCTGGTGAAAAAAGAGATGCGCGTGTTTCAGTCGTTGGTGGGGCCAGATTTAGACGCCGACGGGCTGCTGGAACCTGCGCGGCAGCTGGCGACAAAACGTGTGGTGGTGAAACGCCCGGACTACGCGCCGCCGCTTGCGGATGTCGCCACCCCCAACGCGGTGGTCACCAAAGGGCACCGGTTTGATATTTATGCGGGGACGGCGGAATAGATTTGTCGCCGCCGAATCGATCGCGCCGTTTTCTGTAGGCGGGGTAAGGCGCTTGCGCCGCCATCCGGCAATGGTACAAAAATTGCCGGATGGCGCTACGCTTATCAGGCCTGGAGCACCGTGCTCGTTGTAGCCCTGATAAGGCGTTGACTTAGCTACACAAATGGCGCGTACGGATCCGCCATCTCAAACGCCGCTGTTCTCTCTGCCTTCGGCGGGTAAATCAGCTCGCGGGTAATCGACATCTTCAGCGTCTTCGCTTCTTCACGCGTCAGTTTCACCTGCTGATCCCAGCCTTCGGTATAGACCGCACCCCAGGCGCCGAGGTCCAGACAGGTGACATACATCTCCTGGCGATACGGCGACGGTTCCACATTCAACAGGCTGGCCGCCGCGTTGTTCCCGGCGAATTTACCCAACAGAATTGCGTGCTGACAGGTCATCAGCGCGTGGTTGCCTTTGTCATCGGTGGCGGCACAGGCGACATCGCCGGTGGCGTAGATATTGTCATAGCCTTCCACCTGCAGATTCGCATTCACATGCAGACGGCCCTGACGATCGCGCGGGGCGTTAATCTGCGCCGTCAGGTCGCTTGCCTGGACACCCACGGTCCAGATAACCGTCGAAGAGGCGATTCTCTGCCCCTCTTTCAGCGTCACGCCCGAGGCATCAACCGATTCCACTTCCGCATTCACCAGCCACTCGACGCCCAGTTCGGCGGAGGCGTCGATGATGATATTGCGCAGTTCTTCGCTGTAGCGCGAACCAGGCTGTGGGCCGCGTTCAACTACGACTACTCTGGTCTTAGCATTTGAGCCGAGGATTTCGCGCAGGCGACCCGGCAGTTCCATCGCCATCTCAATACCCGTGAAGCCGCCGCCGCAAACCACGACCGTATTGCGCGCCTCGCTTTCTGGCTGGTGGGCCAGTGATTTCAGCTGTTTCTCTAAAATGGCGGCGCTTTCCAGTTGATCAAGGTCGAAGGCATGCGCCTCTACACCCGAGACAAATGAACGGTTTACGTGGCTGCCGCTCGCCAGAATCAGGCGATCATAGTGGTGCTGATGGGTTTCGCCGTTGGCATCTTTCCAGCTCACACTGTGTGAGTCAGGATGGATGTTTGATACGGAGCCGCGCAGGAATTTCACACCGGTGACGTCAAACAGCGGCTGTAACGGAGAGACCAGCGTTTCAACGTGACTCTCATAAAAACGTGGACGTACGCGAAGCTCTGGCTGTGGCGCAATCACTGTAATATCAATGGCCTGGTTGGCATGTTTGTCTGCCAGACGCGCCGCGCTCAGGGCGGCCCACATGCCCGCAAAACCGGCACCTACGATCAGAATTTGTTTACGCATTGCTCTTTCACTCTGTTAACTCCGATTAATTGACTCGGATTTTATTGGTCGTAGTTATGAAATGCAATGCGAAAAGTGATAGCGCTGATTGTTTTTCGTTTATGACATTGATTAATAATTATTTATTTCTTAAGTAGAGCCTGTCTGAAAGGAACGGTATGGCATGGCGAGGGTGAAATAGCTACAATAACTCAGAATTATTTTGGCTGAGATTAGAGAATGGCATTTTACAGTTCCGGGGTTGAGTACGGCATCCATAGCCTGATGTGTATGGTCGATAGCAAAGGTGATGCCCGCGATATGAGCGTACGGGAGATTGCCGCGCTGCAAAGTGTCCCCTATGACTACCTGGCCAAAATCTTTACGCGTCTGTCAAAGGCCGGACTGGTGCGCAGCATTGAAGGTAAGGGCGGTGGATTCCAGCTGGCCAGGCCTGCTGAACACATCACGGTACTTGATGTAGTCAACGCGATTGATGGTGACAAACGTATTTTCGAATGCCGTGAAATTCGTCAGCGACTGGCTGTGTTCAATGAGCAACCGCCGGAATGGGCGTGCGAAGGCATTTGTGGTGTGCGGTCGGTGATGGATATGGCGCAACAGCGGATGGAAGAGGCGCTCAGCCAGCATACGATCCTCGACCTTGCGCGCAAAATGTACCGCAAAGCACCGGAGACGTTTGTGGTTGAAGTTCAGGAGTGGATTGCCGCGCGGAAAAGTTAACCTCAGCCAGCGTTGGCTGACTGAGGTTATTGCCGTTATTTGCTGCTATCCGGCGTATTGATCATCCGGTTTAGCCACGGCACCATAATTGCCATCACTATCGTTACGGCCATAGTAACCAGCCCGATTTTACTGAACACACCTGTGTAGATAGGCAGCGTCTGCAACGGATCGGTAATGTTCTCCGGTACGGCAGTGAATGTTGCCACATATCCCCCCATCAGGAAGGCTGCGGCCTGCGTCAGGAACCACATCCCAAGGATAAAGCCCATCAGGTGTTGCGGCACCAGGGCGGCAACCATGGCCAGCCCCAGGGCGCTAATCAGCAATTCACCCAGACTCTGGAACAGATAAACCAGCACGATAAACCACGGTGACGTCAGCCCCTGCGCATCGGCAAACCACATCCCCGCCGCAGCGGCAGTCAGAAAGCCCAGCGCACACAGGAACATACCGAGCGTAAATTTCATCGGCATGGTCAGGTCTTTGCCTTTGCTCCCCAGACGGGTGTAGATGGCCGCCAGCACCGGACTGGCGAGCACGACCCAGAACGGGTTCAGCGCCTGGAAGCTGACCGGGTTAATGGTGATGCCGAGGATCTCATGGTGTACGTTGTTGATAGCAAAGAAGTTAAGCGAAGTCGGCATCTGTGCGTAAAGAATATAAAACAGCACCGCTTCCAGCATCAAAATGAAGGCGACAAACATCTTGTTGCGCCCGGTTTTATCCAGCTTGAACGCTTCGCGGAAGAAGATAATCGTAACGACAAGCGACAGCACGATCAGCACCAGGTTGGCGATTTTGACGTTGTGCATCAGCCAGGCGCACAGGAACACCATCGCCACCGTACCGACTAATACATACAGCAGATTACGCAGAATCAACGGCTTGTGGTCTGGCTCTGAACCGATATCTTTCACCATACCGCGACAGGCGAAATAGACCAGCAGAGCGATGATCAGACCTGCGCCGCACAGGTTGTAGGTGACGGCATAGCCAAATTTTTCGGCAATGACCGGCGCCAGCGACAGCGACAGCAGGGAACCGATGTTAATCGACATATAAAACAGGGTGAAGGCGCCATCAAGACGGGCATCCTTCGGTGGATAGCATTTAGATAGCAGGCTTGCCGGGTTCGCCTTAAATAACCCGTTACCGACGGCAATGGTGCCAAGTGCAATAAAGATCAGATCGGGGTTGAGCAGTGACATCCCGGTCATGAAGTAACCCAGCGCCAGGACGATCGCGCCGAGCACCAGCGTACGTTTGGTTCCCAACAAGTGATCGCCAACGTAGCCACCAATAGAAATCAGGCCATAGACCAGTGCGGCAAACGCGCCAAAGGTAATGAACGCCTGTTCCTGAGAGAACCCAAGCTGTTTAACAAAAAAGACCGCCAGGATGCCCTGAACGCCGTAATAGCCAAATCGTTCCCATAATTCTACAAAAAAGATCATGAAGAACGGACGAGGTTGCTGCAGCAAACCCGTAGGTGCAGTTGTATTCATATTCCTTCGCCTTTCAATGCCATCCTGAAAAGTATGAACGCGTATGCTAAAACGCGCCGAAAAAGTCTGACTCTGTTATAGACTGCGGTCATTAACCGGATGGGTAGAGTATTATATTGAGTGGTTTCGATCTAACTAGATGATCACACTATTTATGATTTATGGGCTGGAGTGATGTACTAACCATTTAAAAAACAGAAATAAAAACGCCCGCATAAGCGGGCGTAGTGTATCGACAATTTACCGGATAAGGCGTCAGATACCCTCCGGTACAGAACGCTTATTCTTCTTCGTCACGCAGTGGAACAATCAGCATGTCAACGTGAACGGTGTTGATCAACTGGCGTGCGGAAGACATCAGCTTGCTCCAGAAGTCCTGGTGGTGGCCGCAGACGACCAGATCCATGTCGTATTTCTTGATAGCATCAACCAGCACCTGGCCAAGATCGCCGCTGCCGCTCAACGTTTCAGTGATCGGATAGCCCGCATTGCTGGACAGCTCGGTCAGCGCATGGTGGGTTTCTTCAGAAATGCGTTTCTGCATATCGCCGAGATTGACGTCGATAAGCCCGGTGTACAGGTCAGAGTAGTTCACGTCCACGTGGATGAGGGAGACTTTCGCGTTGTAAGGACGCGCCATAGAAACCGCTTTCTCTACCAGAACTTTGCTTTCCGGGGAAAGATCAACCGCGATAAGAATGTGTTTGTAAGCCATAGTGTTACTCCTTCCATAAAGTTGTCGATGACTAGCCAGCTAGCGTTTCTTTGCCGTCGCGTCACCCGCGTCCTGCGAACTATATGCGCGGGGCTAGCCCAGCCGTAAAGATGGATCGTTTAGACTATCATTACATTATAGCGACCAGGATAATCCGTCAATCCGCCTTGGTTGCCAACCAGTTAAACAAATTTTTCTGTTAAATGCATTGATAGCGGTTAACGTTCTGGCAAAAAAATTAACTGATCTCCTACAATATTTAAAGAGCCGTTCGGATGCAGAGTATCCTCATCATGGCTTGGTAGGACTTTTTCATTGAACTGTCTGGCAGGGTATCGGGGAGCGATTGTCCCGGAGAGGAGCTCCGTGGGTGGGTCGCCGGGGAGGTGGTATGATAAGCACCGTCGCATTATTCTGGGCTTTATGTGTCGTTTGCATTGTGAATATGGCGCGTTATTTTTCGTCATTACGTGCACTGTTAGTGGTACTCCGTGGTTGCGATCCATTGCTCTATCAATATGTCGATGGAGGGGGGTTTTTTACCTCGCATGGCCAACCCAACAAGCAAATGCGTCTGGTGTGGTATATCTATGCCCAACGCTATCGGGATCATCACGATGATGAGTTTATTCGCCGTTGTGAACGTGTTCGCGGCCAGTTCATCCTCACCAGCGCGTTATGCGGTCTGGTGATTATCAGTATGGTAGGGTTGGTGATGTGGCATTGAGCCATTTGGGTGTATCGCACAGGCAAAAAAAAGCGGGCCAGTTTCCTGGACCCGCTTTTTTTACAGACTAACCCGCTTAGATAAGCTTCAGGGAGAGCCAGTACAGCCCCCCGGAAAGCACAATCGCTGCAGGCAGGGTAAAGACCCAGGCCATCAGAATACTGGTAACCGTTTTACGCTGCAGACCGCCACCGTCAACGACCATCGTCCCCGCAACAGAGGAGGAAAGTACGTGGGTAGTGGAAACAGGCATACCAGTGTAACTCGCCAGACCGATAGATACAGCGGCAGTCATCTGCGCAGACATCCCTTGCGCATACGTCATACCTTTCTTACCGATCTTCTCGCCGATAGTGGTTGCCACGCGACGCCAGCCAATCATCGTACCAAGACCCAGCGCCAGTGCGACGGCCATGATAATCCAGACCGGTGCGTACTCAATGGTGCTCAGCATATCGGTTTTCAGTTTCTTCAGCAGACGCTTGTCGTCGTTGCTTACGCCAGGCAGTTTCACCACTTTATCGGTGGTGTCAGAGATGCACAGCATAATGCGACGCAACTGACCACGTTGGTCAACGCTTAACTTGTCGTAAGTTTCCAGATTCGCCAGCATGCCCTTCACGCGATCGAGCGCATTCAGGGTGTTTGCCGGGTGGCAGTGGAACTCAGTCTGTGTCGTTGTCGCGGTTTCCACAGGCGGAACCTGCTGATCAACGCCGGTCACTTTTTTCAGCATATCAGGATGCTGCTGGAAGTAAGTTTCGACGTTGTTGATGGCGTCACGGGTACGGGTGATTTCATAGCCGGAAGCGTTCATATTGACCACGAAGCCCGCAGGCGCCACGCCAATCAGAACCAGCATCACCAGACCAATGCCTTTCTGTCCATCATTAGCGCCATGGGAGAATGCGACGCCGATAGCAGACAGAATAAGAGCGATACGCGTCCAGAATGGCGGCTTTTTCTTGCCGTCTTTCTTTTCACGTTCCGCTGGGGTCAGGTGAATACGCGCCCGCTTTTTGGTGCCGCTCCAGTAGCGACGTAACAAAAAGATCAGACCGCCAGCAAACACCAGGCCGACAATGGGGGAAATAATCAAAGAACCGAAAATATTGATCACTTTCGGTATGTTAAGTGCATCCACTACCGATGTGCCGGTCATCAAAGCATTGGTCAAACCAATACCAATGATGGCGCCAATCAGCGTGTGAGAACTGGAGGCCGGAAGACCAAAGTACCAGGTACCCAGGTTCCAGATAATTGCCGCCAGAAGCATGGAGAACACCATGGCGAGGCCATGTGAGGAACCCATGTTAAGCAGCAGATCCGTTGGCAACATATGCACAATGGCATACGCTACGCTGAGACCGCCCAGCAAAACACCAAAGAAGTTGAAGACCGCCGCCATGATAACCGCGAGTTGCGAACGCATTGCGCGGGTATAAATCACGGTTGCGACTGCGTTTGCCGTATCATGGAAGCCGTTAATCGCTTCGTAGAACAGCACAAAAGCCAGAGCAAGCAATAGTAAAAGCCCGGTATGCAAATCCAGGCCAGCAAACAAATGTAGCATAGGACGTTACGCCATTTTGAGGACATGAACGCGGCGCATTATCAGGGACTTTGGCGACGCGGGCAAAGTGAAATATAGACTTTTTTTGATTTGTCTCCTGAATTGTTTTCCCCCACTAAAGAATTATCTTATAGATTTCAAATAAATAATTGTTTTTCACGATCTTGTCGCTGGTACGGTCACTGAGGAAACTTTACAATTCACGCCCAGATTTAAGAGAGGATCGCAAAGTGGAAAGGTTTGATACCGTTATTATAGGCGCTGGCGCGGCGGGTATGTTCTGCGCCGCACAAGCAGGGCAACGGGGTAACCGCGTGTTGCTCATTGATAATGGTAAAAAGCCGGGACGTAAAATCCTCATGTCCGGCGGGGGACGCTGTAACTTTACTAATCTTTATGTGGAACCCGCGGCGTATTTAAGTCAAAACCCTCATTTCTGTAAATCAGCGTTGGCGCGCTATACCCAGTGGGACTTTATCGATCTGGTCGGTAAACACGGAATCGCCTGGCATGAGAAAACGCTCGGCCAGCTATTTTGCGACGATTCTGCCCAACAAATCGTCGACATGCTGGTGGCAGAATGCGAGAAGGGTGGCGTCACCCTGCGGTTGCGCAGTGAAGTGCTCAGCGTTGCCCGTGATGATGAGGGGTTCACCTTTGAGCTGAACGGTATGACGGTCAGCGCGGCAAAACTGGTGATTGCCAGTGGCGGACTCTCGATGCCGGGCCTGGGGGCTACGCCGTTTGGTTATAAAATTGCCGAGCAGTTTGGCCTGAATGTGCTGCCGACGCGCGCGGGTCTCGTTCCCTTTACATTGCATAAACCGTTGCTGGAACAGCTCCAGGTGCTGTCAGGCGTTTCCGTATCTTCTGTTATAATGGCGCAGGACGGCACGGTATTTCGTGAAAATCTGCTCTTTACGCACCGCGGACTTTCAGGTCCGGCCGTTTTGCAGATTTCGAGTTTTTGGCAGCCCGGAGAATTTGTCAGCATTAATTTATTGCCTGATATCGATCTGGACGCTTTCCTCAATGAGCAGCGTAGCGCGCACCCGAATCAGAGTCTGAAAAACACTCTGGCGATGCAGTTGCCGAAACGACTGGTGGAATGTCTGCAAGCGTTAGGGCAAATCCCCGAGATCTCTCTGAAACAGCTCAACGTACGCGACCAACAACTGCTGGTGGAGACGTTAACGGAATGGCGCGTGCAGCCTAACGGCACGGAAGGATACCGTACGGCGGAAGTCACGCTGGGCGGCGTCGATACCAATGAGCTTTCCTCCCGCACGATGGAAGCGCGTAAGGTGCCAGGTCTCTACTTTATTGGCGAAGTGATGGACGTGACCGGCTGGCTGGGCGGGTATAATTTCCAGTGGGCATGGTCGAGCGCCTGGGCCTGTGCGCAGGATTTAGCACCAGCCCACGCGTAACCCAGCATAAGCGACAGGTAAACGGTGGAAGGCGTTGTCTCTATCGTTTTACCTGATTGTTTTGTTAATTAATCATTAACAATTGTGCTACATATCACAAAATAACGTTCCAGCTGAAAAGTCGCTTTGACACGCTTTTCCTTCCCTTCTAGAGTGAAACTTACAGATTTTAGATAAGAGACTATCTGTGCTATTAAGATGGTCTCTTATTGCTTTTTTTTAGCTATTGGCGACCTTCTTCCTAATATTATGAAGGGGAACGCCATGTCCGCATGCTCATTCTCACATCCTGTAAAAATCCGTGGTGTTGATGATGTTATTAATTTCATCGATGCCAGGACGAATATTTCCGGCAGAGCCAGTGTTATTTGGTGGTTAGCATTAGGTGGCCTTTTTCTTGATGCGTTTTCAAATTCAGCGCTCAGTGCTGGATTAAACCCAATGACGCGTAATTTAAATCTCAGTGCAACGGAAGTCGCGCTGTTGACCTCTTTTTCATCGTGGGTTGCTATCTTATTTAATCCGATTGGCGGCTGGATTGCCGATCGCTGGGGTCGGGTTCCTCCGTTGATCATCGCCAAGCTGATGGCTGTTATCGGTGCGCTGCTGGTGATGTTCTCCGCTGATTTTGGCACGATAATACTGGGGCGCTTCTTCGTTGGCGTCTCGTATGGGATGGATTTTGCCGTCGCGATGGCGATGCTGGCCGAGTTCACCCCCGCGAAGCTCAAGAGCCGATTAAACACCTGGCAAGGGGTCTGGTATGTCGCCGTGTGTTTAAATCTGGCACTGGCCTTAATGTTTTATTCATGGAATGTCGGTGATGCTATCTGGCGTTATTCTATTGCCGTAACCGCATTATGTGGATTAATTATCCTGTTTTTCCAGTTCCGCTATTTGGTTGAAAGTCCGATATGGTTAGCAAGAAAATCACGCCTTTCTGAAGCAACGGTAGCCATGAATAAAATATACGGTGATCAATTTATTCTGGCGCCAAAGGCAGAACAAAAACCTGTTATTGGGCAGGCGCAGAAAGGTGTTAAAAATGTTCTGCTGATTTTTCGTGGTGTTTATTTACCCCGTACAATTCTGGCCTCTACGGTACAAGTGTGCCAGTCGATACAATATTTTGGTGTCGGCTGGTATTTACCCGTGATCAGCGCGGCGATGTTTGGTAAAAACTTTGTCTACGCAACTTTATGTTCACTATTTTTTAACGTGTTCGGGATTGTCGGAGGATTTCTGTCGCCCGTGATTGGCCGTCGTCTTGGTTTGCGCCGGGCCTCTGCAATGGGTTTCGCCGTCGCGTTCCTCGTCCTGCTCACGCTGGGGCTATTCAGTGACAGCATGCCGCTGTGGGCCTCTTTGTTGGTACCCGCGTTATTTATCCTTTGCCACTCGGGTGGTCCCGGCGCGAACGGGAAGAGCCTGTCATCGCTGTCGTTTCGTAGCGAATTACGCGCTGGCGCAAACGGTGTGGTCGGGGCTCTGGGGGCCATCGGCGCGGCGCTGGGGCTGTTTATCTTCCCCGTATTCCGCGAGCTGTATGGCCTGCAAACGACGTTCTTAATCATGTCGGTCGTTCCCCTTTTTGCCAGTGTCGTCTGCTTTGTCATCCAGTGGGACCCAACGCGTACGGCGATTCAACCGGATAACGAGCCAGGCGCGCCGCAATTTGAATCGCGCACCTCCCCTTATCCTGAGTCAATGGCACCGGAGTCCAGCAGGAGCTCTAAATGACAGAATATAAAGATGTAATTTTGGCGATTGATGAGGGAACGTCGGGCACGCGTGCTGCGGTAGTCACCCAGAACAGTCAGGTTCACTGCCTGGAATATCAAACGCTGCAGGTGAGTAGCCCACGGCATGGCGTTGTTGAACAAGACGCTGATGAAATTCTGTGCGCTACCGTTGACGTTTGTCGCAAAGCGATTGCCAGCGCGCAACAGCAGAATATGCGTATCGTGGCGCTGGCGATTGCTACCCAGCGTTCAACGGCGGTGCTCTGGGACTCGCAAACAGGAAAAGCGCTAACCCCTGCGATGGTCTGGCAAGATTCGCGTTTTACGGATGTTCTTGCCGAACTGGCCCCGGAGTGGGATGCGAAACTGATCCCGCAGATTGGCCGCCCGGTAGGAATTCGTTCACCTTATCTGTGGGCAGCGCACCATATTGCGAATACGCCCGCAGTGGCGAAGGCGCATCAGGCGGGAACATTAGTTTTTGGCACTGTCGACAGCTGGCTGCTGTGGCATCTGGCGGAAGAAAAAAAATGCGTCACGACGCCAACCAATGCGACGTCGGCAGGCGCTTATCGTCTCAAAGACCACCAGTACCACGCTGAATGGCTCCAGACCCTTAATTTTCCTGCTTTATTGCTGCCTGAACTCCGTGACGATGCCGATAACTTTGGCGCAACGAGTCAAAAAATTCTGGGCATTCACGTTCCTATTCTTGCCTGCGCGGGCGATCAGTTTGCCGGTGCGATTGGGCTCGGCTGCACAGAGCGTGGACACGCTTTCTGTATGCATGGCACCGGCAGTTTCGTCGATCTGATGGTGGGGCCGCAGGTTCCGGCGCTGAACCCTGTCTGTGAGAGTACGCTCACGATGACCGCGCGCCGTCAGAAGGGACTTTCGCATTACTCCGTCGAAACCTTTGTGCCAACCACCGGTTCGGCGCTGAATTGGGTGTGCGAAAAGCTGCACTGGTTTGACTCGCCGGAACAGATCAGCGAGCTGGCGTCGCAGGTGACAGACTCCGGCGGCGTCAGTTTCATTCCGGCGTTAACCGGGCTGCGGGTGCCGCATCTCCAGCCGCAGGCGCGCGCATCGCTTAACGGCATCTCTATTTCCACGACACGTTCGCAGGTGGCGTACGCCGTCCTGGAAGGCATCGCGCATTCGGTAGCGGCCTGTATGCGGGCCAATGAAGCGGCGACCGGGATCGCGGTAAAAGAACTGGTGGTCGGGGGCGGTCTCTCCAACAGCGACACATTGCTGCAAATTCAGGCCGACCTGAGCGGAGTTCCTGTTCGCCGGATGGCGGAAACTGCAAGGGCCAGTCTTCGCGGCGCTGCCTTTTTGGCAGGCTCTGCCGGCCTGCTGTGGGATTCGCTGTCCGATGCCTGCGCCACGCTAAAAACGGCTCAACTGTTTGAACCCCGCATTGACGATCGCTGCCGTGAACAGAAGCTCGCCCAGTGGGAGTCCCGCATTGTGCTCGAAATGGAGACGGCTTCCCGTCACACCTCTGCTACTCAGGAGTCCACCCGCTCATGAAGTTTTTCCCCTCGCGAAAACCAAATAAATCCCGCAGTGAAATGTACGGCGCACAACCGCTACGCCTTCACCGCGCTGAACAACTGGGCATGCTGGAGAGCGATACCTTCGACATTCTGATTGTTGGCGGTGGCGTGACCGGCGCTTATGCCGCGCTCGATGCCAGTTTGCGCGGCTATCGGGTGGCGCTGGTCGAAAAGAGCGACTTTGCCTCCGGCACGTCGTCGAAGTCATCAAAAATGGTCCACGGCGGGTTGCGCTATATCGAACAAGGGAACCTGGGATTGGTTCGCCATTCTCTCCTTGAACGCCAGCGTATGCGCCGAAATGCGCGCCACCTGGTGCAACGGCTTCCATTTTTGTTTCCCGTGCTCGACAAAAACGGCGTCTTTGATAAGCGGCTGTCTTCGGCGTTCGAAAGTCTGCTCTGGACCTACGATTTTGCAGGCGGATGGCGTGAAGGCATCCTGCATCAAAAATTAACGCCAGCGGAGGTGCTTTCGCACTGCCCGACGCTGAAAGAGGAGCAGTTGTCCGGCGGGTTTATGTATTTCGATGCCCGCGTGGACGATGCCAGGCTGACGCTCGCGTTGATCCGCACGGCGGCTTTTCATGGCGCGGTGGTGACTAATCATGCCGAGGTGATCGCCACCACGCACGACCCGCATGGCAAGGTGAACGGGGCCATGATACATGCCGATAGCCGGGAGATTCATGTCAAGGCGCGGGTGGTCATTATGGCTACCGGCGTCTGGCTGCGCGACTGGAGTGGGCTGAAGAAAGGCGAGGCGTCGCCGCTGCATATCCGTCCTGCAAAGGGAGTTCACGTCGCGATTCCGTGGATGAAGATTCGTAACGACTGCACGGTGACGATTCCGGTCGCCGGGCGCAGTCGCCGCGCCACCATTACGCGCTGGGGCAACGTTTCTTATCTGGGAACGACAGATGAAGATTACCAGGGCGATCTCAATGATGTGCACTGCAATCGTTCTGAACTGGACTTTCTGTTAGAGGGGGCAAATTCGGCGCTGAAAACAGATCTTCGCCCCGAGGATGTGGTGGGGAGTATTGCCGGTTGTCGCCCTCTGGTCGGCACGGCTGGCGGGAAGACGGTGGAGATGAAACGTAACCATGAAATTACCGTCGCTCCGGATGGGCTGATCACGATTGTTGGCGGCAAGCTCACCACATCGCGTCATATGGCGGAAGAGACGATTGATGTGGCCAGCAAAATCCTGGGGCGTAAAAAAGCCTGTTCAACGAAAACGGCGTACCTGTTAGGGGCGGCGGGGTACGACTCGCAGGCCATTCTGGCGTCCGGCGGGCTTTCCGCACATTTGGGCGAGCGCTATGGCACGGAGGCCCATTTCGTGAGCGACATTATCCAGAGCGATCCCCGCTTGCTCACTCCTATCGTTGAAGGGCTTCCGTATACCGAAGCTGAGGTGGTGTATGCCGTGCGTCACGAGCTTGCCAGTACTGTGGATGATGTGCTGTCGCGCCGAATTCGCGCGCGCTTAATGGCCCGGGATGCGTCGGCCAACGCCGCCGGGCGTGTCGGTGAAATTCTGCAAAAAGAACTCAAGCTGCAACCGGAACAGGTCGCAGAACAGGTCGCCAGCTATCGGGCGGCAATTAAACATGAAAAATCCGAACTGATGGGGACATCTGAATGATCAGCAAAGAAGCGATAAAACGAGGCTATAACCGGGGCAATTACACTGTTGGCGCACATACGCGTCCGGGATGGGCAACCGAAATCGACAGCAGCAACGGCGCAAAAGGGATGCAGATTGATCCCATCGTCATGAGCGAGGCGGTCATTGACCGGCTGAGGGTGATTGCCGATGAGGTGATGACGGCAGAGGCTGATGTCATCACCTGGACCCGCGACTGGTGGGCGGGCTCCATGATTGCGGAAACGCAAGGCGCGCCCGCCACGCCAAAAGGGGCGATTGTTCGCGTCTCTACGGTGGAACAGATCCAGGACGTGATGCGCCTTGCGAGCGAATCTGCTATTCCGGTCACGGTGTCGGCAGGGCGTAGTAATGTCACGGGGGCGGCTCTGCCGTTGCGCGGCGGGATCGTGCTGGATGTGTGTGAACTCAATAAATTGATCGGTTTTGATCAAGAGAGCCAGATTGTTGAGGTCGAAGCGGGCATGTTTGGCGATATTTTCGAGCAAACGATCCAACAAGAGTATGGCATGACCCTTGGACACTGGCCGTCATCCTTCGGGATCAGCACCGTCGGGGGATGGGCGGCTTGTCGCGGCGCAGGCCAGCTCTCCACGCGCTACGGCAAAATCGAAGATATGGTGTTTGGTATGGATGTCGTGCTCGCGGATGGACGCTTAATCACCGTCGGCGGTTATGCGCGAAGTGCGACGGGGCCGGATTTACAACAGATGTTTATCGGTTCGGAAGGCACGCTGGGCGTGATTGTCCGCCTGCGTTTGAAACTGCACCGCCTGCCTGATTATGGCCGTGCAATTGCCTGGGGTTTCTCCAGTTTCGCCAGCGGGTTAGACGCCTGTCGCGAAATCCTACAGCATGGCGCGAACCCTGCCGCGCTTCGCCTGTACGATAATCTGGAAAGCGGCGTGCAGTTTGGCCTGCCTGACACCAATGTCCTGTTAATTGCAGATGAAGGCGAACCGGAAATTGTTGATGCCGTGCTGGCGATCAGCGAGCGCGTTTGCCAGCGTAGCGGGCAAAAACTCGATGGCGATACGCTGTTCGAGCGTTGGCTGGACACCCGGTATCTGACCGGAAAAAGTGCCGAAGGCTTCAAGAAAAGCCCAGGGCTGGTGGCGGATACGCTGGAGATGGTCGGCCCCTGGCGCGATCTCAGTATCGTCTATGATGATGTGCTGGCGGCGATTAACGCGGTACCGGGGACACTGGCCGGTTCTGCACACCAGTCCCACGCTTATGTCGATGGCGCCTGTCTCTATTTTTCATTGCGTGGGGACGTGGCCGTCGAACAGCGTGCCGCCTGGTACCGTGCGGCGTGGGATGCGGCGAATGCCGTATTAATTAAACACAACACGTCACTCAGCCATCACCATGGCGTGGGACTGCTTCGCTCACCTTATATGCAGGCATCGTTGGGCGAAACGCTCACCGTTCTGGCTGATATTAAGAAAGCGCTCGATCCGCAAAATATCCTTAATCCGGGAAAACTGGGGTTGAGCGCCACACTTTCACCCCTTCAGGCAGGTGAGTAATGATCAAAAATCTTGGCGCGCTTCTGGCGCGCCAACCCGTCATCATGGCGATATACGGTATTGAGCAGTTGAAAACCGCGCTCTCCAGTACAGCAGAAGTGTGCATCATCGCCAATATTGACCTCATTAAGCTGCAACCGGTCATCGAAGTGCTCTCGAAGGCGGGGAAGTACGTCATCGTGAATATCGACAGTTGCAACGGCTTGTCGCAGGACAAAGGCGGCATCGATTATGTCGCTGAAACCGGCGCGATGGGGCTGCTCTCAACGCGTTTGCAAACGGTGCAACGGGCGAAGAAATGCGGGCTGGTCACGATGCAAAAAATCTTTGTGACTGACCGCTCTGCATGGTCACGAAGTCTGCATGCGGTTGAGCAAAGCGAACCTGATTATGTGCAACTGATGCCGGCGCAGATGTTGCCGCTCCTGTCACAAACCGATCGCAATGTACTGCCGCCGATAGTGGCCTCCGGGTTTGTATCTAATGAAGAACATGCCCGAACCGCCTTACAACACGGCGCTGTCGCTGTTTCAAGCAGTGACAGCGCGTTGTGGAATCTGAATATTCAACGTTAGAAAAGCGGGAGTCAGGAATGGGGAACACGCATCTACAGGTGATAGCCTGGTATTTTGTCCGTGAATCAATGGGCGATAAGGTTGATGAGGCGCTCAGGGCGCTTGCTGACGCAACACGTCAGGAACCTGAAAACCTCTCGTATGAATTTTTCCGCTCGACGGAAGACCGCGATCGCTTTGTCATTCTGGAAACCTACCGCAGCGCCGACGGCCTTGAACTTCACCGACAAACGGACCACTTCCAACGGATTGGCGTTGGGGTCATCACGCCACTTCTGCTGCGTAAAGAGGTGAAAAGTTTTCTCGTCAATACCGACGATCCGCGAGGTTAAAAAGCGCACATTGTGCAAGCAAGGAATACCTGAATGAATAATGTCATTAAGCCTTTTGAATTTGCGACCGTGGCGGAAATCATTGTTGAGTGGGCGGGCGCGGCGCGACTCGGAGAGATACTGCAAACGCGCTTGCGTGCCCGCAATGCGCTGTTAGTGACCGATCCCGGCCTGGTGAAAGCGGGGGTTCTCCCCCCAGTTCTGTTTAGCCTGCGGGAAGCTGGTTTTCAGGTCACCCTTTATGACCAGGTTCAGGCCGATCCTCAGGAGTGTATTGTCCGCAAGGCGACGCGTGTGGCGCGGGAGCATCACTGCGACATGGTGATTGGCCTGGGCGGCGGCTCCTCCCTGGATGTGGCTAAACTGGCGGCCGTATTAATCCCCTCAGAACAAGAAGTACAGGATCTGTATGGCATTGGGAAAGTGAGCGGGCAGCGTCTGCCGCTGGTGCAGATCCCGACCACCGCAGGTACCGGTTCTGAGGTCACCAATATTGCGATTCTCACCACCGGTGAAAACAGCAAAATGGGGGTTGTCGACAGACAACTCTATTGCGATCTGGTGCTTCTTGATGCGCAACTGACGCTGGGTTTACCCCGCGTTCATACGGCTGCCGCGGGAATCGATGCCATGGTGCACGCCATTGAAGCGTATACCGGAAAGCACAAGAAAAACCCGATTTCGGATGCGCTTGCCCGTGAGGCGTTATGCTTGATAAGCCGCCATCTGGTCACCGCGTGCCATGACGGACAAAACCGTGAAGCGAGGGAGAGTGTCCTGCTGGGTGCGTTGCTGGCGGGTCAGGCTTTTGCGAACTCGCCCGTTGCCGCCGTGCATGCCTTAGCCTATCCGCTGGGCGGGCGGCATCACATCCCTCACGGCCTCTCGAATGCGCTCATGTTGGTTCCTGTGCTGCGGTTTAATGCTGTGGTGGCGGCGCCGCTCTACGCGGAACTGGCCGCGGTGGTTGGGGCCGGAGGAACCGGTAATGTCGAACAAGATGCGCAGGCGTTTATCGACGAGATGCAACGGATTATCGTGGCAAGCGGCGCGCCGCAGCGGCTTCGTGATGTCGATATTCAGCAGGGGGATCTGCCTGTGCTGGCGCATGACGCGATGCAGCAAACTCGCTTACTGGTGAATAATCCGCGGAAACTGAGTGAAGCTGACGCTCTGCAGCTTTATCAGCAGGCATTCTGAGACGAAAATACGCCCGACGATTCACCTGTCGGGCGGGATATCACTCTTCCTTCGGCAGACACTGCAAATGACCGTGACGCACGCCGCGCTGGGCGATGACGTCATCAGCAAAATGTTGGACGTCGCCCATGTCGCCTTTCAGGACGGCAATCTCCAGACAGTCATCGTGATTGATGTGCACATGCAAGGTGGCGACGGACAAATCGTGGTGGTGGTGCTGCGTGGAGACAATGCGGCTGGCTAAATCGCGCTTCTCGTGCTCATAAACGTATGAAAGCACTGCGAAACCCTGGGTGCCGTGCTCTTGTGTCGTCTCCTGCGACAACGCGCCGCGCAGAATATCGCGGATCGCTTCCGAGCGGTTATTGTAGCCACGGCGCTGACTCAGGCTGTCCAGCGTTTCCAGTAAATCGTCATCGAGGGTGATGGTGACACGTTGCATCTGAGTTAAACCTTATTATTTCCGGCTGCGGCGCACGGGGAATGCGGGAAGTACCGCATTTTGTAGCACACGTCCGGCGTCCGTGGAAAACGTTAATGCGTCGCCCACATCCTGCGTCTCCACAATTTTGCCGTCTTCCATCACCATCACGCGATGGCAAAAGCGTTCTACCAGACGTAAATCGTGCGTGATAAACAGACAGGCGGTGCCGAACTGCTGCTGCAATTTTTTGAGCAAGCGGATCACGCCCGCCTGCAACACCAGGTCGAGGTTAGAGACCGCCTCATCAAGAATCAGCAGTTTGGGTTCAACCGTCAGTGCCCGCGCCAGGCACACGCGCTGGAGCTGTCCGCCGCTGAGCTGCGGCGGCTGCTTGTCGAGTACGCTGTCGTCCAGATCCACCGCGTTGAGCATTTCACTGGCGCGGGCCATTTGCTCAGACTTGTTCAGCGACAGCAGATGACGCATCGGTTCGCGCAGGATCTCACGGACGGTTTTGCGCGGATTTACCGCGCTGATGGAGTCCTGAAACACCATCTGAATATCACGGCGAAACGCTTTTTGCGCCGCACGGTTAAGCTGGGATAACGGTTTTCCCTGCCAGCACACCTCACCCTGCGTCGGGGATTCTAAACCGACCAGCAGACGCGCGAGGGTGCTTTTGCCACAGCCGCTACGGCCAAGCAGTGCCACGGTTTCACCCTTTTTCAGGTGCAATGACACCTCTTTCAACACCGCCTGATGCTGATGTTTGCCGCTCAGGTTTGAGTGCGCATACTGGTGCGAAAGGTCAGAGACGGTGAGTAATGTCATGATGCCAGCTCCATACCGTACAGGGCGAGATGCGCCGACACCAGATTACGAGTGATGTTGTGCTTTGGTGCGTTGAACACGGTTTCGACGTCGCCCTGTTCCACGATATTCCCGTTGTCCATGACCGCCACATCGTCCGCCAGCCGCGCGACGACGCCCATATCATGGGTGACCAGCAGCATACCGGGCGCCCGGCGTTGCATAATGCTCTCCAGCAGGTCGAGAATGCGCGCCTGCGCGACAACGTCCAGGTCAGTGGTCGGTTCGTCGGCGACGATAAACGGCGCGTCGCACAGCACCGCCATCGCGATCATCATGCGTTGTAACATCCCGCCGCTCATCTCGAACGGATACAGTTTCAGGACGCGCTCCGCGTTCTCAAGCCCCACGGCCTCCAGCGTCTGGATAAGCGTGGCGTCGTCAGCGGGTTTACCTAATGCCAGACAGGTTTCCCGCGCGTGGGTCGCCATGGTGTGCAGCGGATTAAACGCGCTACGTGGGTTTTGCATAATGGTAGCGATTTTGACGCCGCGCAGGTCGCAGGGGGAAATTGGTTTACCATCCGCCAGCAGGGAGCCCGCCGTTTGACGTACACCCGGAGGCAGAATACCCAGCGCCGCCGCGCAGGTCAGCGATTTTCCGCTGCCGCTGCCGCCTACCAGCGCCAGTACCCGCCCGCGTTTGAGCGACAGTGAAACGCCATGCACCAGCGGTCTGTCCGCTGCCAGGGTAATATTCTGTAATTCAATCTGTTGCGGCATCAGTGAGCATGCTCCGTGTCCAGATGGGGATCGAGATGATCGCGCAGTGCGTCACCCACCAGGTTAAAGGCCATCACGCTGATAAACAGCGCCAGACCCGGCCAGAACATTTGTAATGGCTGAGTCCAGATATACTGGCGGGCATCGTTAATCATCACGCCCCATTCCGGGGTTGGCGCGGTGACGCCGAGGCCGAGGAATGACATCCCGGCAACGTGCAGCATCATGTGGCCAATATCCAGCGTCGCCAGCACCAGCAAAGAGGGGATCACCGCCCCGGCCAGATGGTCGACAAACACCCGTACATGACCGGCACCGGAAAGGCGCGATGCGAGCACAAATTCGCGCTGGCGCAAAGAGATGACCAGACTGCGCACCATGCGTGCGTACCATGCCCAGTGTGAAAGCGCGATGGCAATGATGACGTTGGTCAGTCCCGTCCCCAACACGCCCACCATAAAAAAGGAGAGGATCGAGGTAGGGAAGGTCATAAACATATCCGCGATGCGCATGGTGATTTGATCAACACGACCGCCGATCAGCCCGGCGCTGCCGCCAACGGCAAGCCCCAGCGCCAGCACTAGCAGCAGGCAGGCCATCACCGAACCCAGCGAGACCCGCGTTGCCGCCAGCAGACGAGAAAAAATATCACGACCCAGATGGTCGGTGCCCAGCCAGTGCTGGCTATCCGGGGAGAGCAGACGCGACGATAAATTAATGGCCTGCGGATCGTACGGCAGCCACCACTGGCTGGTGAGCGCAATTATCGCCAGCAGGGCGATAATGATCATTGCCAGGCGCACCGACCAGCGCGAAGAGAGGAAAAAGTTCACGAATGCGCTCCTTCATGGCGGCGAATGCGCGGGTCCAGCGCAGCGTTCAGTAAATCCACAATCAGATTACAGACGACAAAAACCACCACCATCATCAGTGTAAAGCACTGAATAACGGGGTAGTCCCGGTTAAAAATCGCCGAAACCGCATAGCGCCCGACCCCAGGCCAGGCAAAGATGTTTTCGATAATCATGGTGCCGCCAATCAGCTCGCCAATGTGCATGCCCACCGCCGTAATCATCGGCAGCGACGCGTTACGCAGAATATGACGACGTTCCGTTTGTTTCTCGTTCAGACCGCGCAGACGCGCCCAGGTGACGTGCCGTTGTCCGGCGACCTCGAGCATGCTGGCGCGCAGCAGACGGGCGTTGATTGCCAGCGACATAAAGGCTATCGACACGGCAGGCAAAACGATGTGCTGCCAGCCGCCGTAACCCATCGCGGGTAGCCATTGCAAATAGACGGAGAAGAACATCACCAGCAGAAAGGCGAGCCAGAAGTTAGGCATCGATACGCCGAGAAAGGCGATGAAACGCACGGCAAAATCTGGCAGACGGTCGCGGTGACGCGCCGCCCAGATGCCGAGCGGTACGGAGGTGAGCAGGATCAACACCAGCGCTGCGCCCGCCAGTTGCAGTGTGGCGGGCAGGAAGTTGAGTACGTCATCCAGCACCGGACGCTGAGTGGCGAACGAGATGCCGAAATCCAGATGCAGCGCTTTCCACAGCCAGGTTCCGTACTGGACGGCCAGCGGCTGATCCAGTCCCAGCATGACCCGCGTAGAGGCGACCATTTCCGGCGTCGGCGGCAGGTTAGAGAGACGCAAATAGTCGAGTGCCGGGTCGCCAGTACCCAGGCGCAGCATCAAAAAGATAATCACCGAGGCGGCGAAAACCATCGGGATCAGCAGCAGAATACGCCGCAAAACATAACGTAACATCAGGGTTTCACCGCGCTTATCTGTTCAAATGGGATTTCAGTGGCGATAGGGGCATAAGGGATGGTTCCCAGCGCCGGTTTCGCGACCACCATCATGGAGATGTAGCTGATCGGGAGATAGACCGCGTCGTTGTGCAGGCGGGTCAGAATGTCGCGGTACAACGCCTGGCGCTTGTTCTCGTCAGTGGTGGAAAGCACCTCGCCAATCTCTTTATCGATCAGCGGTTTGTCTGGCAGTCCTTGCTGTGCCTGAAAATCAGCATGCGAGGGAACGCGCATTGAACTCATAAAGGCATGCGGATCGTACGGCGCGCCCCAGGTGCGGTTGAAAACCATCCCGAAGCGCCCGTCGCGCTGGCGGGCGTAAATACTGCTCTCTTCTTCGCCGACCAGTGCCACATCGACGCCAACCTGACGCATATCAGCCTGAATGATTTCGGCCATCGATTTGCTCAGCGCATCGGTGCCGATAAACGACAGTTCAATGCGCAGCGGCTGGCCGTTTTTCTCGCGGATCTCTTTCCCTGCGGGCAGAACCCAACCGGCTTTTTCCAGCAGGGATTTGGCCTGCTGCGGGTCATATTCGCGTGGTTTCAGACCAATGTCGGCGTAAGGCACAGAGGGCGAAAACAGCGTATTTGCCACCTGTTGTGTGCCGTACAGCGCATTGTCGATGAGAGATTTTTTGTTCACGGCATGATTCAGCGCTTCGCGTACCGCCAGCTCGTTGGTGGGGGCTTTAGCGGAGTTGAGCGCCAGCATCACGGTTTCAATCGGTTGTGAAAGCTGGGTGTGGTAAGCCGGTGTCTGGCTAAACCGGGCGAACGTGTCGAGGGGCAGCAATCCTTCGTTACCGTAAAGCAGATCGATATCACCGGTTTCAAAGGCCACGGCGCGAGTGGTCGGGTCCGGGATCACCTTGACGGTGATCTGCCGAATCTGGGGTTTTTCTCCCCAGTAATGGTCGTTACGTACCAGCACGTCGTATTGATTGAGCTTCGATTCTTTGAGTATCCACGGACCCGTGCCGATGGGCGCTTTAATACCGTTCATCGTTTCGTTGTTTTTAAATTGCGATGGGGCGATAAAGCGGAAAGGACGCGGCAGGGCAAGTTCCTGCAAGAAGGGGTAGTACGCGCTTTTCAGCGTGATTTGCAGCTCGGTTTTGCTTAACGCTTTGACGTCGGTTATCTGATTGGTCAACTCCAGCCAACTGTGGCGTTGGCGGTTATCTAATACCGTGCGGAAATTCTCCGCCGCAGCGTGTGCATCAAAGATTTCACCATTCGAGAATCTGACGTCATCGCGCAGGGTAAACACCCAGGTTTTGCCGTCTGCCGAGTGGGTCCAGCTTTTTGCCAGCCACGGTTTCACGGAACCGTCTGCCTGATATTTCACCAACGGTTCATACACCATGCTCTGGGCGAACATTTGATTAGGCGTGTAAAGATGTGGGTTGAGTGGCCCCACATTTACCGGCCATGCGGTGGTTATCTCGTCAGGTGCGGCGGCGTGTGCGAGGAATGACGCACAGGCCAGCAGCGCAAATACAGTGCGGCGCAATCTGGTCAAAATGGTGGTCCCGATTGATGAATAGAAGTACGACTAATTGGGTATGACGATTCTAGGGATTCATCATACTTTTGACGTGTTCTGGATCAATAGATGGGCAACCAGAAGGGAAAAGTACACAAAAATCGTAGAGTAAATAGGGAGAAACGGGCGCGGGATGCCCGTGTTTCTCAGGCGTTGTGTCAGGCAACCGCGTCCAGTCGCTGTACTGATGCGGCGGTTACCTGAAACGGTGTAGGGGTGCATACGGCCAGGCTCAGTGCGTCAAGCTGGCAGTGGCTGACCGACAAGGCAGAAGCGAGTGTGCTGTCGACGCTGACGATTTGCCAGGCGGTGCCGCCGCGCTGTTTCACCATCGCTTCTTTACGCGTCCAGATGCGCCAGAACGCGGCCAGTTGCTGGTCCGGATGCTCTGCTTCCATCTCGGCATGTTCTCCGAGACTGAATACCGCATTCGCCAGCGCCCGCCAGTTATGGTGCGGGCGGATGATTTCGAGATCGCAACCCACCTCGCCTTCATCACTCAGCAGCAAAACGATGTCATCGCCGCTGTGGCTCAGGTTGAACCACAGCGGGGTCTGGGCTGAAAACGCCGGTTTTCCCTGTTCGCCGTAAACAATCTCGGGCAAGGGTGAAAGCGCGTGGGATAGCAGCACACGACCCGCCAGCCAGCGGGCACGACGCTTGCCTTGTGGGGCTTGAGCGTACAGCGAAGGCGGTAACGCGCCTTTGCTCAGAGTCGACACTTTTCCCAGAACGATCCGGTACATATCAGGACCAACGTTTAATAATAATGGAATTTACACAGTGTATCATTTGTCATCTTATCCCGGTAATCGACTCTTGGGCCGTCCAGGCCCCAGTAATATCGCCAGTTTGCTGCCGCCTTTGGTGGTTTCCATCCAAATTTTGCACACGCTGGTTAAGGGAACAGAAAGTAACATACCTACCGGACCTAATAACCATCCCCATACCAGTAATGAGAGGAATACCACGAGAGTGGACATTCCCAGGCGATGCCCCATGATGCGCGGTTCCAGGATATTACCAATAACCATATGGACCACTAAAAAGAGCGCCCCCACCAGGATGCATTCATAAAACCCGTTAAATAACAGCGCCTGGATCATCGGCGGCACCGCAGAAATAACGGAACCAATATTGGGGACATAGTTCAGCAGGAAGGCCAGCACGCCCCACATGAGTGCGAACTGAATCCCCATTAGCGCAAGCCCCAGCCAGATAATGGCGCCGGTCCATAAACTCAGCAGCGTTTTCAGCGCCAGATAGTGTGAGACGCCTTTTAACGCCCGATGCAGACCGGCAATGTGGATCTGCGGATTGTTCAGCGCAAAACGCAGTTTGTAGGGGACGTGGCGGACTTCAAACAGCATGAACACGACGGTCATCACCAGCAGAATAATGCTGGCCATCGCGCCTGACAGCCCGGTCATCAACGCCGTGGTGAAGGTCATCAGCTTGTCAGAATCAATGCGTTGCAGCATACGCTCCGGCGACAAATGGAGATTGAGAAACGGCACCATCTCTTGCAGATGCAGGAGTTTGCGCGTCAGCTCTTTGTTGTATTTCGGCAGCATAGCAATGAACTCATTCACCGAGGAGGCCAGCACGCCGATCACCGCAGTGAGAACGATGAGCATCACCACGACCACCAGTGTAATCGCCAGCGGACGATGCAAACCCCGACGGATGAACCAGGTGACCAGCGGGTTCAGAACAATGGCGAAAAAGAGCGCCAACAGGAGTTGCACAATGATATCCGCTGCGGCATGAATACCGGCCAGAATGACCACTAACGCTGCCAGTTTTAGCAGAATGTGCAAACCCGTTTTGTCAGGCTGAGGGGTCGTCATGTCTACGTCCTTCTTGTGTTCCGTTTGCTAAGTGTAGCGGCTGGCTTGCTGCTGCTAATCTGAATCTTGCTGCTGATTTTCGTGGCCGGGCATGATAGAAATGAAACACTGTTGTAAGAACGTGGTGGATCCCATGCCAGAACCCGTCGCTGAACCGGCGCTCAATGGATTACGTCTTAATCTACGCATCGTCTCGGTTGTCATGTTTAACTTCGCCAGCTATCTGACCATCGGCCTGCCGCTCGCGGTACTGCCTGGCTATGTTCATGATGTGATGGGATTTAGCGCCTTCTGGGCGGGACTGGTCATCAGTCTGCAATACTTTGCGACCCTCCTGAGTCGGCCCCATGCCGGACGTTTTGCCGATCTCCTGGGACCGAAAAAAATCGTGGTATTCGGTCTGTGCGGCTGTTTTTTAAGTGGCCTGAGTTATTTTTTGGCAGGCGTCACCAGCGGTTGGCCGATAGCGAGCTTACTGCTGTTGTGTCTGGGACGGCTGATCTTAGGTATCGGCCAAAGCTTTGCGGGCACTGGCTCCACGCTGTGGGGCGTAGGGGTAGTGGGATCGTTGCACATTGGGCGGGTGATTTCGTGGAACGGGATTGTCACCTATGGGGCAATGGCGATGGGGGCGCCGCTCGGTGTGCTGTTCTACGCCTGGGGAGGTTTGCAAGGGCTGGCGCTGACGATTATGGGCGTCGCCTTGCTGGCGGTGTTGTTTGCGCTTCCACGTCCAGCAGTGAAAGCCAGTAAAGGCAAACCTTTGCCGTTTCGCGCCGTTCTCGGACGTGTCTGGCTGTACGGCCTGGCCCTGTCGCTGGCGTCTGCCGGATTTGGCGTGATCGCCACCTTCATCACACTGTTTTATGACGCCAAAGGCTGGGATGGTGCGGCATTCGCCCTCACACTGTTTAGCTGTGCGTTTGTCGGCACGCGTCTGTTGTTTCCCAATGGCATCAATCGGATCGGCGGTTTAAATGTGGCGATGATCTGTTTTGCGGTGGAAATCGTCGGGCTGCTGCTGGTGGGGATGGCGGTACTGCCGTGGATGGCGAAAATCGGCGTATTGCTGGCAGGGGCCGGGTTCTCGCTGGTTTTCCCGGCACTGGGCGTGGTGGCGGTGAAAGCGGTGCCGCAACAAAATCAGGGTGCAGCGTTGGCAACCTATACGGTGTTTATGGATTTATCGTTGGGCGTCACCGGGCCACTGGCCGGGCTGGTTATGACATGGGCGGGTGTGCCGGTTATCTATCTGGCGGCGGCGGGACTGGTGGCGGTTGCGTTTTTGTTGACCTGGCGGTTAAAAAAACGGCCCCCGGCAACAATGCAGGAGGCCGTATCATCGTCTTAACCGTTACTGAATGACCAGCGTGTTAATGATGTTTTCAGCGGCAGTTTGCGCTTTTTGCTGATCGTCTGCAGGCAGTGTGATCTGCATGGTCAGCAGTTGGTCGCCCACTTTACCCAGCACGACGGAAGAGTAAGCGGTCTGGCCTTTCGCCGAGATAATGCTGTCTAACTGCTGGAACGTGTGGCCCTTCAGCTCGATAGATTTGTTGGTCACGACCTGCAATTGCGGGTCGCGGCTACGCTGTTGCTCTTCCAGACGTTTCGCCAGCACGGCCAGCTCTTCTTTGGTGTCGTCGCCCACAATCACAATGACGGCTTTCTGGCCAGTGGCGTCAGAATAGACGTGCATATTGTTGGCCTGAGTCCCCAGCTTGCCGCTCTGATCGGTCATCTCTGCCGGCAGTGAGAAACTGAGTTTGCCATCCATCAGGCTGACAGGTTGTCCGGTTGCGTTACTTTCCGCTGTGGCACCCTCTGCCGGAGCTTTCGTATCGCTGTTATCACAGGCCGCAAGCCCCATAACCAGCAGGCCAATACCGACATATTTAACCAGATTGCGCATTGACTTCTTCCTTTCGATAAACGGCCATAACGGCTCATTCACCCATCTTATCACAACTCGGAAAATGAACCTTTAACTCGTCTGCAATGCCGAGATTTCAGATTTATCTGCCAGCCTTTTCAGCAACATATTCAGCAATACGCCATACATCGGCAGGAAGAAAACAAGGCTGATCAGCACCTTGAATGCGTAGTCGACGAGGGCGATTTCCATCCAGTGCTCGGCCATAAACGCGTCCGGGCTACGCCAGAAAGCGATAAAGAAGAAGGCGAGCGTATCACTGACGTTACCAAACAGCGTCGATGCTGTCGGCGCCAGCCACCAGCGACGATTCTGGCGCAGGCGATTAAAGACATGCACATCCAGAATCTGCCCCAGCGCGTAAGCCATAAAACTGGCGGCGGCAATACGGGCGACAAACAGGTTGAAGTGCAACAGCGCGCCAAATCCCTGCCAGGAGCCCATATAGAACAGCGACGAGATGACATAGGAGATCAGCAGCGCCGGGATCATTACGGCAAAGATGATTCGACGTGCCAGCGGCGCGCCAAAAATACGCACGGTCAGATCGGTGGCGAGAAAAATAAAGGGAAAGCTGAACGCGCCCCACGTGGTGTGGAAACCAAAAATGGAAACCGGGAGCTGCACCAGATAGTTACTGGAGGTGATCACCAGCAAATGGAATAGCGATAGCCAGAACAACGCGTTTACGCGCTGCGTTTGAGAGAACTGCGTCATATTGTACCTTTTTAATTAAATTGGGGTGAGGGAACCCATTTCGTGCGACACGCTATTTTACTGGCCCCAATCAAAGGGCTGCGCCAATAACGCGTCTTAACATTTTCAAGCCGCCGCATGATACTGCTTTAACTACGCAATGCAATGGTTGTTTTTCACGCAATCGTTAACCTGATTGGCTTACTCGCAAACTGGGGGTAAACTACCGCCGTTTTTTGCGTAAATGAGACGATAATGACCGATCTGCTTTCTACCCCCGACCATACGCTTGATGCTCAGGGACTGCGCTGCCCGGAACCCGTGATGATGGTGCGTAAAACGGTACGCAACATGCAGACAGGTGAAACGCTGTTGATTGTCGCCGACGATCCGGCAACGACCCGCGATATTCCTGGTTTTTGTACCTTTATGGAACATGAACTGTTAGCGAAAGAGACGGAATCACTGCCGTATCGCTATTTGCTCCGTAAAGGACAGTAAGCGGTGCCGGATGGCGCTTACGCTTATCCGGCCTACAAAGAATAATACTCCACGTGCAGCCCGTAGGCCGGATAAGGCAACGCCGCCATCCGGCACAAACACATTAGCCTTTTCGCAACAGCCGCAGTGCGTTCGCCGTCACCAGCACCGTCGCCCCCGTATCAGCCAGCACCGCCAGCCAAAGGCCGGTTATTCCCAGCAGCGTGGTGACGAGGAAAATCCCTTTTAATCCCAGCGCAATGGCGATGTTCTGCCGAATATTGGCGTGGGTCGCGCGCGCCAGTTGAATCATCTGCACCAGGCCGCGCAGGCGGTTATGGGTCAGGGCGGCATCGGCGGTTTCCAGCGCGACGTCCGTACCGCTTCCCATCGCGATACCGATCGTGGCCGCTTTCATGGCGGGGGCGTCGTTAATACCGTCGCCAACCATCGCCAGCGGCGACTGCTGGTTAAGGGCAGAGACGGCCTTGACCTTATCTTCTGGCAGTAGCCCGGCTTTAAATTCCAGCCCAAGTTCACTGGCGATGGCGGCCGCGGCACGCGGGTTATCGCCGGTCAGGATCACGCCATTCACCCCTAACGTTTTGAGCTCGCTAACGGCGGTGTGGGCATCCTCACGCAACGTATCCTGTAGCGCAATCACGCCAAGTACCGTCTCGTTACGCAGCACCAGAACCACCGTTTGTCCGGCGTTTTCCAGCTCGCCGATCTGCCCGGCAAAGGCGTCGGCAGGTTGTTTACCCGCCGCACAAATCAGTACGCGCTCACCGTTGACCAGCGCTTCAATGCCGGAGCCGACCAGTGCTCGTTGAGACTGCGCGGAGGGAATACTCAGTTTGCGCGTTTGGGCTTCAGCGACGATGGCCTGCGCCAGCGGGTGCGTCGCCCCTTGTTCCACCGCCGCCGCCAGCGCCAGCAGGTCAGACTCGCTGATTTCTGCTGCCGGATGGATAGCCGTAACACGGGGTTTCCCGACGGTCAGCGTACCGGTTTTATCAAAGGCGACATGAGTGACTCTGCCCAGTTGTTCCAGCGCCGCTCCCCCTTTGATCAACGCGCCACGGCGTGCCGCCGCGGCCAGTCCGGAGGTAATGGCGGCGGGTGTTGAGATAACCAGCGCACACGGGCAGCCAATCAGCAGCAGCGTTAGACCTTTATAAATCCACTCCTGCCACGAGGCGGCGAACAGCAACGGCGGCACAAGGGCGACCAGCAGCGCGATGGCCATGATCGCCGGGGTATAAATTCGGCTGAAGCGATCGATAAAACGTTCGATTGGCGCACGGCGTTCCTCGGCCTCTTCAATCAGCTTCAGAATGCGGTCAATCGCACTGGCGCCCGGTTCAGAAAGCACTTCGAGCGTAACAAGACGGTCAACGCTGGTAGCGCCCGCGGGCACTTTTTCGCCTGTTGCCCGTTCAACCGGGATGGATTCACCTGTCAGCGCGCTCTCATCAAAACTGGCGAAACCGGAAACCAATTTACCGTCGGCAGGCAAGCGGCCACCGGCGGCAACTTCAATCGTATCCCCCGGTTGCAGGGTAGCGATCGCCACCTCTTCACGCTGTCCGTTACGGATGCGCGTGGCGGTTTCTGGTTTGAGTGCCATCAGCGCGCTGACCCCTTTACGGGCGCGGCTGGCAGCCCAACCTTCCAGGCGCTCGCCAATCAGGAACAGCAGCAGCACCATTGCCGCCTCTGCGGTTGCGCCAATAAACAGCGCGCCAATGGCGGCGACACTCATCAGCGTTTCAATGGCGAAGTAGCTGCCGGTTTTCATCAGGCGCAGCGCCTGGAGGGCAATCGGGTAGAGACCGACCAGCGTGGTGGCGATAAACGCGAACTGACCAAAAGGATGGTTGAACTGCTCCAGCCCCCAGCTGATAGCCATCATGATGATTAGCGTAATCAACGGCAGGTTTTCTTTAAACCGGGACTCAGGGGCGTCTTCCGGTGCCTGTTCGTCGCGCAGGGTGTAGCCCGCGTTTTGGACGGCGCGTTCAATTTGCTGACGCAGATCGGGGTCTGCGTCGACCACCAGTTTTTCCGTCGCGAAGAGAACCTGAACCTGATTGACGCCGCTCACCTGGCGTACCGCATTCTCAACTTTTCGCGCGCAGGCGGCGCAATCCATACCCGCGACTTTCCAGGTATAACGGGTGCCTTCAATAGCGTCGGAAACAAGGGGGGCAGGGGTGCTACACGTCCCTTCACAGCAGCAGTCATCTGCCTTCTGTGGCGCGGGAGCAAGGGTAAAGGATGAAAATTGTGGTGCCTTTTTGCCATCAGTTTCGGGTGTCGACATGGCATCCTCCGGTCGATGATAATTTTCTCATTAACCGGAGGATACACTCTGGAGTCGACTCCAGAGTCAAGCGTTATTAGAGATAAAGTGAGCGAACAATCAGGAAGTGCCCCGCGAAGTAGCAGGCGGCGGCAATCGCGTTATCCGCACGGAAGCGATAGCGATAGTGGCTCCCCAGCCAGACAATATTACTAATGAACAACAATGCCGCCCCCATAAACGCAGAAAACGCCGGTGCGGTGGGGCGGAAGAACCACAGTTCACCGGCCAGCCAGACCATCACCAGCGTCATCGCGATAAACGTACACACCGGTAAGCGTAACTCTTCCAGGCGCGTCCAGATGACGGCGATCAGCAGCGCGCCCAACACCAGCAGTACCAGCGGCAGCGGCCAGAAGAAAGAGAGTGTCATCTGGCTGGCGAAGTAGATGGTGTACAGCAGGTGTGACAGGAAGAACGCGCCAATGGCATACAACAGACGCTGGCGAGGCAGCAGTGTCAGCGCGTCGCCCACCAGTGTGGCACACAGCCCCGCGAGGACCAGGTAGCTGACGGCACTGAACATCGGTGCTTGCCAGGCAAGTAACAGCAGAAGTAATAGAGTGACGGGTTTAAAGACCCAACGTTGCCACGCAGGCCCACGATAAGAAGCATCCACAAATAACCATGCGGAAAGACAGACAGCGATAAACGACCAAAGCATCTTAGTTCCTTGAATTCGTTATTTTTTCGCAAGCGATATGCTCACGGCCATAGTGTCCAGTGTAGAGGCGGGTACAGGCGGATGACAACACCATAACAGGCAAGGTATGCTTATTTCCGTATTTTCTGATGGGTTAAAAACATGAGTAAGCCACCTCTTTTTTTCATTGTTATCATTGGGTTGATTGTCGTTGCTGCGTCGTTTCGCTTTGTTCAACAGCGGCGCGAAAAAGCGGATAACGAGAGCGCGCCGTTACTGCAAAAGGCGGTGGTGGTCAGTAATAAACGCGAAAAACCGATCGATGACCGACGCTCGCGCCAGCAGCAGGTCACCCCGGCAGGCACGAGTATGCGTTATGAGGCGAGCTTTAAACCGCAGAGCGGCGGTCTGGAACACACCTTCCGTCTGGATGCGCAGCAATATCATGCGCTGACCGTGGGAGACAAAGGCACGCTGAGTTACAAAGGAACGCGCTTTGTCGATTTTGTGGGTCAGACAGAGGCCCGGTAACAGTGGCGCCACCGGGCAAAAAAATCACTTCTTCATCTGTGACTTCAGTTTTTTCTGCCAGACCAGCAGTTCAAACACACCGAACAGGAAAATGCGGATTTTTTCACCGGTAGTCATTTGCGGCCCCTCTTTCGGCAAGGTGCTTTTTAGCAACGCGAGCTGCATACCGTGCATCAACGCCATAAAGATCAGCGCGACGTTCACGAAGATATTGAGTGGCCGTGGGAAAGGTTGTACTACGTTAAGCAACAAAAATGCCCAGACGCAGAGCATCAACAACCGTCCCAGATTAATCAACATTACGTTCTCCTTATTTTTCTCTTTGATATAAACGGTATGCGACTTGCCCGGCCACTTTTTCGCGATACAGCGACCAGTTTTCCGGGACGGGCGGCAGACCGTTTTCGACTTCGCTTTCGATATAAATATAGGCTTCATCAGCCAGCCAGCCGTGCGTTTCCAGTAACGTTAGCGTCTCTTCCAGCAGTCCTTTACGAAAGGGCGGATCGACGAAGACCACGTTGTGCGGTGTTCCGGTTTGGGCAAGGTGCGCCAGGGTGTTGGCGTTGATGACCCGGGCATTGCTGGCTTTCAGCGTCGCCAGATTTTTTTGCAACTGTTGGGAAACCGCGCGATCCATCTCCAGTAGCGTCGCGCCTGCCGCATAGCGGGACAGTGCCTCCAGCCCCAGTGCGCCGCTGCCCGCAAAACAGTCCAGACACTGGGCGTCGACCATGACGGGCGCCAGCCAGTTGAACAGCGTTTCGCGGACCCGGTCCGTCGTCGGGCGCAGACCCGGGCTGTCCGGAACCGGGAGTTTACGACCTCGCCATTGTCCGCCAATAATCCGGATTTGACCGCTGCCTGAGTGATTCGGTTTTTTCATGTCAATAATGGTCCAATCCGCGGCTGATACGTAATACCAGGCGGTGATGTGAATTAAGTTAAGTGATAGACTATTTCATCATTTTTATAGCTGCTATGTACATAGCGTTGACGCTGTGCCATGAAGCAACAGCGGGGAGTATGGTCGCAAATGGCGAAAGAGAAAAAACGTGGCTTTTTTTCCTGGCTGGGCTTTGGTCAAAAAGAGCAGGCGCCGGAAAACGAGACAGAACTAAAAAGCGAAGAACAACAACAGGTTACTGATGAGGTTGTTGCGACTGAAGAGCAGCAGCACGCCCCGGAACCGCACAAAGACGCTGAATCGGAAGCGTTTGCCGCTGAAGTGGTAGAGGTCACTGAGCAAGTTGCCGAAAGTGAAAAATCGCAGCCGGAGCCAGCCATTGTTGACGCCGCGCCGGTCGAATCCGACGTTGAACCACAGCCAGAGGTCGTAGAAACGCCCGCTGCGATCGTCGAAGAACCGGTTGTTGAAACACCCGCCCCGGCCGTTGCTGTCGCCGATGTTATCGAACATGAAGTGCTGCCGTTGCCGGAAGAGGTGAAAGCCGAAGAGATTTCACCGCAAGAGTGGCAGGCGGAAGCGGAAACCGTCGAAATCATTGAGGCGGTCGAGGAAGCAGCGGAAAACGAACCCGAATTAACCGACGAAGAGCTGGAAGCGCAGGCGCTGGCCGCCGACGCGGAAGAAGAAGCGGCAGAAGAAGTCGAAGAGACAGAAGAGCCGGTTGTTGACGCCGCAGAGGTACAAGAAGAGACGCCGGTTGAAGAGAGCGCTCAGGAACAGGAAAAACCGACCAAAGAAGGTTTCTTTGCGCGCCTGAAACGCAGTCTGCTAAAAACCAAAGAAAACCTCGGTTCCGGATTTATCAGTCTGTTCCGTGGAAAGAAAATCGACGATGATCTCTTCGAAGAGCTGGAAGAGCAGTTGCTGATCGCTGACGTCGGGGTGGAAACCACCCGCAAGATTATTGCTAATCTGACCGACGGCGCGAGCCGTAAGCAACTGCGCGATGCCGAAGCGCTCTACGGGTTGCTCAAGGATGAAATGGGCGAGATCCTGGCGAAAGTCGAAGAACCGTTGAATGTAGAAGGCAAAACCCCGTTTGTTATTTTAATGGTTGGCGTGAACGGCGTGGGTAAAACCACCACTATCGGTAAACTGGCGCGTCAATTTGAACAACAAGGCAAATCCGTGATGCTGGCGGCAGGGGACACCTTCCGCGCCGCGGCGGTGGAGCAGTTGCAGGTTTGGGGGCAACGTAACAACATTCCGGTGATTGCTCAGCACACGGGCGCAGATTCCGCCTCCGTGATCTTTGATGCGATTCAGGCGGCGAAGGCGCGTAACGTTGACGTGCTGATCGCCGATACGGCAGGTCGCTTGCAGAACAAAGCGCACCTGATGGAAGAATTGAAGAAAATCGTTCGCGTCATGAAGAAACTGGATGAAGACGCGCCGCATGAAGTTATGCTGACTATCGATGCCAGCACCGGGCAGAATGCGATAAGCCAGGCCAAACTGTTCCACGAAGCGGTGGGGTTGACCGGTATCACTCTGACCAAGCTGGACGGAACGGCGAAAGGGGGAGTTATCTTCTCGGTTGCCGATCAGTTTGGCATTCCTATCCGCTATATTGGTGTGGGCGAACGTATCGAGGATTTACGTCCGTTTAAAGCGGGCGATTTTATAGAGGCACTTTTTGCCCGAGAGGATTAACAATGATTCGCTTTGAACATGTCAGCAAGGCCTATCTCGGTGGGAGACAAGCGCTGCAAGGGGTCACATTCCACATGCAGCCTGGCGAGATGGCGTTCCTGACCGGTCACTCAGGTGCGGGGAAAAGTACCCTGCTGAAGCTGATCTGTGGGATTGAGCGGCCAAGCGCCGGGAAAATCTATTTCAGCGGGCATGACATCACGCGTTTGAAAAACCGTGAAGTGCCGTTTCTGCGCCGTCAGATCGGGATGATTTTCCAGGATCACCACCTGTTGATGGACAGGACGGTCTTCGACAACGTGGCGATCCCGCTGATTATCGCGGGCGCCAGCGGAGACGACATTCGTCGTCGCGTGTCGGCGGCACTGGATAAAGTCGGCCTGTTGGACAAAGCGAAGAACTTCCCGATTCAACTTTCCGGCGGTGAACAGCAGCGTGTGGGCATCGCCCGGGCGGTGGTGAATAAACCGGCAGTGTTACTGGCGGATGAACCGACCGGGAACCTGGATGACGCGCTGTCGGAAGGGATCTTACGTCTGTTCGAAGAGTTTAACCGCGTCGGGGTGACGGTACTGATGGCAACGCACGACATTGGGCTTATTTCCCGCCGTTCGTATCGGATGCTGACCCTGAGCGATGGACATTTGCATGGAGGCGAGGCCCGTGAATAAGCGCGACGCGATTAATCAAATCAGGCAATTCGGTGGTCGACTGGACCGCTTCCGTAAATCTGGCGGTGCGTCCCCAGACGGTGGCCGCAATGCGCCAAAGCGTGCGAAGTCTGCGCCAAAACCGAACTCGCGTAAAACCAACGTCTTTAACGAACAGGTTCGCTACGCGTTCCAGGGGGCGTTACAGGATCTGAAAAGCAAACCACTGGCGACGTTTCTGACGGTGATGGTTATCGCGATCTCCCTGACCCTGCCAAGCGTGTGCTACATGGTTTACAAAAACGTGAACCATGCGGCGACACAATATTACCCTTCTCCGCAGATAACCGTATATCTGCAAAAAACGCTGGATGATGACGCAGCTGCAGGGGTGGTGGCGCAGTTGCAGGGCGAGCAGGGCGTGGAAAAAGTGAATTACCTGTCGCGAGATGACGCGCTGGGCGAGTTCCGTAACTGGTCCGGATTTGGCGGCGCGCTGGACATGCTGGAAGAGAACCCGCTGCCGGCCGTGGCGGTGGTGGTGCCGAAACTCGACTTTCAGGGAACGGACTCGTTGAATACGCTGCGCGATCGGATTTCGCAAATTAACGGTATCGACGAAGTGCGCATGGATGATAGCTGGTTTGCTCGTCTCGCCGCGCTGACTGGTCTGGTTGGCCGGGTATCGGCGATGATAGGCGTACTGATGGTGGCGGCGGTCTTCCTCGTCATCGGCAACAGCGTGCGCCTGAGCATCTTTGCCCGTCGCGACACCATTAACGTACAGAAATTGATCGGCGCGACAGACGGTTTTATTCTGCGTCCGTTCCTGTATGGCGGTGCGCTGCTGGGCTTCTCTGGCGCATTTCTCTCACTGATTTTGTCAGAAATTTTGGTGATGCGACTGTCGTCTGCCGTGACCGAAGTGGCGCAGGTTTTCGGAACGAAATTTGATATCAACGGATTATCGTTCGACGAGTGTCTGCTGTTATTGCTGGTGTGCTCAATGATTGGCTGGGTGGCAGCCTGGCTTGCCACGGTACAACATTTACGTCACTTTACTCCTGACTAAAAAAACCGTGATATAATCTTTCCCTGCAATGAATTCCCGTTCGCAGGGAAAGAGCTTCAAAAAAATCTCCTGTCCCTGCCCTCGTATTTTTCAAAACGGTGTCACATTTTGTGCGTAGTTTATTCACAGCGTTGCATTGAACTTGTGGATAGAATCACTGTCTGATAAAAATGTGAATGATATTCTCGTTGCTCATAAGCTCTGGCATGATTGTTGTTGTAACGCCGGAAGATAAAGATTGAGAGGATTTGAATGACCAAAGAAATGCAAAATTTAGCTTTAGCCCCTGTTGGTAACCTGGAGTCTTACATCCGGGCTGCGAACGCGTGGCCGATGTTGTCGGCAGACGAGGAGCGGGCACTTGCTGAAAAGCTGCATTACCAGGGCGATCTGGAGGCAGCGAAGACGCTGATTCTGTCTCACCTGCGCTTTGTTGTTCATGTTGCTCGTAACTATGCGGGCTATGGCCTGCCGCAGGCGGATCTGATTCAGGAAGGTAATATCGGCCTGATGAAAGCCGTGCGCCGTTTTAACCCGGAAGTGGGTGTGCGCCTGGTCTCCTTCGCCGTGCACTGGATCAAAGCTGAGATCCACGAATATGTTCTGCGTAACTGGCGTATCGTCAAAGTGGCGACCACCAAAGCGCAGCGTAAGCTGTTCTTCAACCTGCGTAAAACCAAGCAGCGTCTGGGCTGGTTTAATCAGGATGAAGTCGAAATGGTGGCGCGCGAGCTGGGTGTTTCCAGCAAAGACGTTCGCGAAATGGAATCCCGTATGGCGGCGCAGGACATGACGTTTGATATGTCCTCGGACGATGAATCCGACAGCCAGCCGATGGCACCGGTGCTCTATCTGCAGGACAAATCGTCTAACTTTGCCGACGGCATTGAAGACGACAACTGGGAAGAGCAGGCGGCAAACCGTTTGACCGACGCTATGCAGGGGCTGGACGAACGTAGCCAGGACATCATTCGTGCACGTTGGCTGGATGAAGACAACAAGTCTACCTTGCAGGAACTGGCCGATCGCTACGGCGTTTCCGCAGAACGTGTGCGCCAGCTTGAAAAGAACGCCATGAAAAAACTTCGCGCCGCTATCGAAGCGTAATTCCCGCGAAGTCCCCGAAAAACCCTGGATGAATATCCGGGGTTTTTGTTTTTTTAACGCCTGTTCTGGCAAATTTTCTCCCCCTGGCAAACACTTACCGATGGGTTTTGCGCATCTTAGGGGATGAAAATGAAAAATAACGAACTGAATGAACGGCGTTTACAGGCGACGCCGCGCGGTATCGGCGTAATGTGCGATTTTTATGCCGACAGAGCAGAAAACGCGACGCTGTGGGACGTGGAAGGCAATGAGGTGATTGATTTTGCCGCCGGTATTGCGGTGCTTAACACCGGTCATCGACACCCAAAAATAATCGCTGCCATTGAGAAGCAGCTTCAGTCATTCACCCATACGGCTTATCAAATCGTTCCTTATGAAAGCTACGTCCGGCTTGCGGAACGCATCAACGAACGTGTCCCCATCAACGGGCCGGTAAAAACCGCCTTTTTCTCTACCGGGGCGGAAGCGGTAGAGAACGCGGTGAAGATTGCCCGTGCCTACACAAAACGACCAGGACTTATCACCTTTGGCGGCGCCTTCCACGGGCGAACCTTTATGACCATGGCGCTGACCGGAAAGGTCGCTCCCTACAAAATTGGCTTTGGACCGTTCCCCGGGTCGGTGTATCACGCCCAGTATCCTAATGCGGTGCACGGGGTTAGCACCGCTGATGCGCTGCAAAGCCTGGAGCGCATTTTCAAAGCGGATATTGCGCCCGATCAGGTGGCGGCGGTAATCCTTGAGCCGGTACAGGGTGAAGGGGGCTTTAATGTCGCGCCGGGTGAATTTATGCACGCGCTGCGCGCACTGTGCGATACCCACGGTATTCTCCTGATTGCCGATGAGGTGCAGACCGGTTTCGCCCGTACGGGCAAACTGTTTGCGATGGAGCATTACAGCGTGCAACCCGATCTCATCACGATGGCGAAAAGTCTGGCTGGCGGGATGCCGCTGTCGGCGGTTGCCGGACGCGCCGATATTATGGATGCGCCAGCGCCAGGCGGACTCGGCGGCACCTACGCCGGAAATCCGCTGGCCGTTGCTGCCGCGCATGCCGTACTGGATGTGATTGAAGAAGAGAAGCTGTGCGCGCGTGCCGTCGCGTTGGGCCAACATCTGGTTGAGGCGCTCAACTCGGCCAAAGCGAATTGTCCGCATATTGCGGATATTCGTGCGCAGGGCTCCATGGTGGCGGTGGAGTTTAACTGCCCGTCTTCCGGTCAGCCATCTCCTGAATTTACCCGCCAGGTACAGAGTAAAGCGTTGGCGCAAGGACTCTTGCTGCTCAGTTGCGGCGTTTACGGCAATGTGATCCGCTTTCTCTACCCGCTGACTATCCCCGACGCGCAATTTCGCAAAGCGCTGGAGATTATTACGCACTCGCTGACACGATAAACCTGCGCCGCCCATTGCGGCGGCCACTTTTTTTGTCATCAACTTGTTATCTGACTGTCAAATTAGCTATTCCAAAATCGTAAAAATCGGGTATGTTTTAGCAGAGTGTGCTGAAAAAGCGCGAACTGCACACCTATAATTGAAATAAAGCGCTAAACAACAACATCACAACACACGTAATAACCACAATAATGGGGATTCTCAGGATGAATATGAAGGGTAAAGCGTTATTGGCAGGATGTATCGCCCTGTCTTTGAGCAATATGGCGTTTGCTAAGGATATTAAAGTCGCAGTCGTCGGCGCAATGTCGGGGCCGGTCGCGCAGTATGGCGATCAGGAATTTACAGGTGCGGAGCAGGCGATTGCCGATATCAACGCGAAAGGTGGCATTAAAGGCGACAAACTGGTCGTCGTGAAATATGATGATGCCTGTGACCCGAAACAAGCGGTCGCGGTCGCCAACAAAGTGGTTAACGACGGCATTAAGTACGTTATTGGTCACCTGTGCTCTTCATCCACTCAGCCTGCGTCTGACATCTATGAAGACGAAGGCATTCTGATGATCACGCCAGCGGCAACCGCGCCGGAACTGACCGCGCGTGGCTATAAATTGCTTCTGCGTACCACCGGTCTGGATTCTGACCAGGGACCGACAGCGGCGAAATACATTCTGAATAGCGTGAAACCGAAGCGCATCGCGATCATTCACGATAAACAGCAATACGGTGAAGGTCTGGCGCGCGCCGTTCAGGACGAGCTGAAAAAAGGTAACGCCGACGTCGTATTCTTTGACGGTATTACGGCTGGCGAGAAAGATTTCTCTACGCTGGTGGCGCGTCTGAAGAAAGAGAATATCGACTTTGTCTACTACGGCGGTTACCACCCGGAGATGGGGCAGATCCTGCGTCAGGCTCGCGCGGCGGGTCTGAAAACGCAGTTTATGGGACCAGAAGGGGTGGCGAACGTCTCCCTGTCTAACATTGCCGGTGAATCTGCCGAAGGGATGTTGGTAACGAAGCCGAAGAACTACGATCAGGTTCCGGCGAACAAACCGATTGTGGATGCCATCAAGGCGAAGAAGCAGGATCCGAGCGGTGCGTTCGTATGGACCACCTATGCGGCGCTGCAATCTCTGCAGGCAGGCCTGAATCAGTCTGAAGATCCGGCTGAGATCGCCAACTACCTGAAAGCGAACACCGTAGAAACCGTGATGGGTCCGCTCTCCTGGGATGAGAAAGGCGACCTGAAAGGCTTTGAGTTCGGCGTCTTTGACTGGCACGCCAACGGTACGGCGACCGACGCTAAATGACGGCATTGCCCGGTGACGCTTTGCTTACCGGGCCTACAACGTGCCATCTCCAGGCCGGGTAAGGCGCAGTCGCCACCCGGTTTTTTTACCGCTTCTCCCAGCCATTCTCCTGGGCCGTAAAGCCCAACGCCTGCATAAACGCCGCCATCACAACCCGGTCCTCAACGCCGACATCCGCCATCCACCAGGAGACGACGTTCGGGTTATCGCGCAGCACTTCTTCGACCAAATATTGCCCCACGCCACGGCGTCGTGTGACTTCGCGTATACGCAATGAATCCAGCGCGCCTTGCGTTGTCCCGAGAGTGACCCGCACTGCTCCCAGTAGACGCTCATTAAAGCGCGCGGCGTAGATCCGGTGCGTTTCATCAAGTGTTAAGGAGGAGGCTGAATATTCCGGCCAAATTTTGCCCAGATCGATGCGATCCTGGGCGCTGAAGTTTTCTAAACGAATGATGGTCAGCTTCATCAACAGCATGTCCAAATCTCAAAAGATAGGGACAGTTTACCGAAATAATTTCCCCGGAGGCTTTCTCTTTTTTCTATCATTTGTTAGGTGATTAATGTTTTGACAGCGAAAAGTACAGTTTGAAACATTAGAGAATGAAAATTAGGCAGAATAATTCCCTGAAAGGCAGTGTTTTATTCCGCCCTTTGTATCGTTATTTTATGCTGACAACGGCGTTTTTTTTTGTTTATCTATAGTGAAAAGCAGAATATTATCTTTTCTTAATCGACTGAAAAATAGAGATTTTAATCTGTATTTGCTTAAAAGGCATCGCTAAACCATTAATGGGATTGATAAAAGTAGCGAAGTTCAAAAAAAGCACAGACTGCTTTTTGACCATATAAATACAAACTATAAATCACATCACAAATGGGGTTCTCAGAAATGAAACGGAATGCGAAAACGGTCATCGCAGGGGTCATTGCATTAGCGATATCGCATGCAGCAATGGCTGAGGATATTAAAGTGGCGGTCGTGGGGGCGATGTCCGGCCCGGTGGCGCAATGGGGAGACATGGAATTTAATGGTGCGCGTCAGGCCATTAAAGACATCAACGCCAAAGGCGGCATCAAAGGCGACAAGCTGGTTGGCGTTGAGTATGACGATGCCTGCGATCCGAAACAGGCCGTGGCGGTGGCGAATAAGATCGTCAACGACGGCATTCAGTATGTTATCGGCCACCTGTGTTCTTCTTCCACCCAGCCTGCATCTGACATCTATGAAGAAGAAGGTATTCTGATGATCACCCCGGGGGCGACGAACCCGGAGCTGACGCAGCGTGGCTATGAACACATTATGCGTACGGCAGGCCTGGACTCTTCTCAGGGACCGACCGCCGCCAAATACATTCTTGAAACCGTGAAACCGCAGCGTATCGCCATCATTCACGATAAGCAGCAATACGGCGAAGGGCTGGCGCGTTCGGTGCAGGACGGCCTGAAAGCGGGCAACGCCAATATCGTCTTTTTTGATGGGATCACGGCCGGAGAGAAAGATTTCTCTGCGCTGATCGCGCGTCTGCAAAAAGACAACATCGACTTCGTCTATTACGGCGGCTACTACCCGGAAATGGGCCAGATGCTGCGCCAGGCGCGTGCTGTCAGCCTGAAAACGCAGTTTATGGGACCGGAAGGCGTGGGTAATGCGTCATTGTCGAATATCGCGGGCGAGGCGGGGGAAGGCATGCTGGTGACGATGCCGAAACGCTATGACCAGGATCCGGCGAACAAAGCCATCGTGGATGAGCTGAAGGCAGAGAAAAAAGATCCGAGCGGCCCGTACGTGTGGATCACCTACGCTGCGGTTCAGTCGCTGGCGACGGCTCTGGAGCGTAGCGGCAGCAAAGCGCCGCTGGATTTGGTGAAAGATCTGAAAGCACACGGGGCTGATACCGTGATTGGGCCGCTGAAATGGGATGAAAAAGGCGATCTAAAGGGATTTGAATTTGGTGTCTTCCAGTGGCACGCCGACGGTTCTTCCTCGGTAGCCAAATAATCATCCCACCGCCCGGCGTTACCGGGCGGAATGAGAAAGGTAGTCTTATGTCCGAGCAGTTTCTCTATTTTCTGCAGCAGATGTTTAACGGCGTCACGCTGGGAAGCACCTACGCGCTGATCGCTATCGGTTACACGATGGTGTACGGCATTATCGGCATGATCAACTTCGCCCACGGCGAGGTGTACATGATCGGCAGCTATGTCTCTTTTATGATCATTGCCGCACTAATGATGATGGGCATTGATACCGGCTGGCTGCTGGTGGCCGCCGGGTTTGTTGGCGCCATTGTGATCGCCAGCGCCTATGGCTGGAGTATCGAGCGGGTGGCCTATCGGCCCGTACGCAGCTCCAAGCGCCTGATTGCGCTGATCTCCGCCATCGGGATGTCCATCTTTCTGCAAAACTACGTCAGCCTGACCGAAGGGTCGCGCGATGTGGCGCTGCCAAGCCTGTTCAACGGCCAGTGGGTTGTCGGGTCCAGCGAGAACTTCTCTGCCAGCATCACCACCATGCAGCTGGTTATCTGGATTGTCACCTTCGTGGCGATGCTGGCATTGACGCTGTTCATCCGTTATTCCCGTATGGGCCGCGCCTGTCGCGCCTGCGCAGAAGACCTGAAAATGGCGAGTCTGCTGGGGATTAATACTGACCGTGTGATTGCGCTGACCTTTGTGATCGGCGCGGCGATGGCGGCGGTGGCGGGTGTGCTGCTCGGACAATTTTACGGCGTCATCAACCCGTACATCGGCTTTATGGCCGGGATGAAAGCCTTCACCGCGGCGGTACTGGGCGGTATCGGCAGCATTCCAGGTGCCATGATCGGCGGCCTGATCCTCGGCGTTGCCGAAGCGCTCTCCTCTGCCTACCTGAGTACAGAATACAAAGATGTGGTGTCGTTTGCCCTGCTGATTCTGGTGCTGTTGGTGATGCCGACCGGTATTCTGGGTCGTCCGGAGGTAGAGAAAGTATGAAACCGATGCATTTTGCGATGGCGCTGCTCTCTGCCGCGATGTTCTTCGTGCTGGCGAGCGTTTTTATGGGCGTCCAGTTAGAGCTGGATGGCACTAAACTGGTGGTCGACACTGCGGGCGACATCCGCTGGCAGTGGGTGTTTATCGGCACGGCGGTGGTCTTTATCTTCCAGATGCTGCGCCCGACATTACAGAAGGGGCTGAAGAGCGTCTCCGGGCCGAAATTTATTCTGCCGGCCATTGACGGTTCAACCGCCAAACAGAAGCTGTTCCTTGTGGCATTGCTGGTTATCGCCGTGGCGTGGCCGTTTATGGTGTCGCGCGGGACGGTGGATATCGCCACCCTGACCATGATTTACATCATCCTTGGTCTCGGGTTGAACGTGGTGGTCGGGCTTTCTGGCCTGCTGGTGCTGGGTTATGGCGGCTTTTACGCTATCGGCGCTTACACCTTCGCGCTGCTGAACCACTATTACGGCCTCGGCTTCTGGACCTGTTTGCCGCTGGCGGGGCTGGTTTCTGCGGCGGCGGGCTTCCTGCTCGGTTTCCCGGTGCTGCGTCTGCGCGGCGACTATCTGGCGATTGTCACCCTGGGCTTTGGTGAAATCGTCCGTATTCTGCTGCTCAACAACACCGAAGTGACCGGCGGCCCGAACGGCATCAGCCAGATCCCGAAACCGACCTTTTTTGGTCTGGAGTTCAGTCGCACCGCCCGTGAAGGTGGCTGGGACACTTTCAGTAACTTCTTCGGCATGAAGTATGACCCGTCCGACCGCGTGATTTGGCTTTATCTGGTGGCGCTGTTGCTGGTGGTGTTCTCACTGTTCGTGATTAACCGTCTGCTGCGTATGCCGCTGGGCCGCGCATGGGAAGCGCTGCGTGAAGATGAAATCGCCTGTCGTTCATTGGGGCTAAACCCGACGCGTATCAAGCTGACGGCCTTTACCATCAGCGCCGCGTTTGCCGGTTTTGCCGGAACGCTGTTCGCCGCGCGCCAGGGCTTTGTCAGTCCGGAGTCGTTCACGTTTGCCGAATCGGCGTTTGTGCTGGCGATTGTGGTTCTGGGCGGCATGGGGTCGCAGTTTGCGGTGATCCTGGCGGCTATTCTGCTGGTGGTTTCGCGCGAGCTGATGCGTGACTTCAACGAATACAGCATGTTGATGCTGGGTGGTTTGATGGTACTGATGATGATCTGGCGTCCGCAGGGCTTGCTGCCGATGACCCGTCCCCAGTTGAAACTGAAAAACGGGCAACCGAAAGGAGAGCAGGCATGAGTCAGCCATTATTATCTGTTAACGGTCTGATGATGCGCTTCGGCGGTTTGCTGGCGGTGAATAACGTCAACCTGGAGCTGCACCCGCAGGAAATCGTCTCCCTGATTGGTCCGAACGGCGCGGGCAAGACGACTGTCTTTAACTGCCTGACCGGTTTTTATAAACCCACGGGCGGCACCATCACGTTGCGTGACCAGCATCTGGAAGGGCTGCCGGGCCAGCAAATTGCCCGTATGGGCGTGGTGCGTACCTTCCAGCATGTGCGTCTGTTCCGCGAAATGACGGTGATTGAAAACCTGCTGGTAGCACAACATCAACAGCTGAAAACCGGCGTCTTTTCGGGGTTGTTCAAAACGCCATCCTTCCGCCGCGCCCAGAGCGAAGCGCTGGACCGCGCGGCGAGCTGGCTGGAGCGTATTGGTTTGCTGGAGCACGCCAACCGTCAGGCCAGTAACCTGGCGTACGGCGATCAGCGCCGTCTGGAGATCGCCCGCTGCATGGTAACGCAACCGGAGATCCTGATGCTTGACGAACCGGCGGCGGGCCTGAACCCGAAAGAGACCAAAGAGCTGGACGAGCTGATTGCCGAACTGCGTAACCATCACAACACCACGATTTTGCTGATTGAACATGATATGAAGCTGGTGATGGGCATCTCTGATCGCATTTATGTGGTGAATCAGGGAACGCCGCTGGCGCACGGGACGCCGGAGCAAATTCGTAACAACTCGGACGTGATCCGCGCCTATTTAGGTGAAGCATAATGGTGGTGACGCATAAGATGGATAAAGTCATGTTGTCCTTTGACAAGGTCAGTGCCCACTACGGCAAAATTCAGGCGTTGCACGAGGTGAGCCTGCACATCAATCAGGGTGAAATCGTCACCCTGATTGGCGCGAATGGCGCAGGGAAAACCACCTTGCTGGGGACGCTGTGCGGCGATCCGCGTGCGACCAGCGGGCGGGTTGTGTTTGACGGCAAAGATATTACCGACTGGCAAACGGCGAAGATCATGCGCGAAGCGGTGGCGATTGTTCCGGAAGGGCGTCGCGTCTTCTCACGCATGACCGTGGAAGAGAACCTGGCGATGGGCGGCTTCTTTGCCGAACGCGACCAGTTCCAGCAGCGCATCAAGTGGGTGTACGAACTGTTCCCCCGTTTGCATGAGCGCCGCATTCAGCGTGCGGGCACTATGTCCGGCGGTGAACAGCAAATGCTGGCGATTGGTCGTGCGCTGATGAGCAACCCGCGCCTGCTGCTGCTGGACGAACCCTCGCTGGGTCTTGCGCCGATCATCATTCAGCAGATCTTCGACACCATCGAACAACTGCGCGAGCAGGGGATGACCATTTTCCTCGTTGAGCAGAACGCCAACCAGGCGTTGAAGCTTGCCGATCGCGGCTATGTGCTCGAAAACGGTCATGTGGTGCTTTCCGATACTGGCGATGCACTGCTGGCGAATGAAGCGGTAAGAAGCGCCTATCTGGGCGGGTAATACCGCGATGTCATGAATTCCAGGCCGGGTAAGGTGATGCCACCACCCGGCTTTTTATTTGGCTTATACGTGCCTCAGCTCCCATTTTCCTGTCACCGTGCCTTCATCGTCTTGCCATCCCACTGACGCCTTACTATCTTTTTTTGTAATCAAAACGTTATTTTTTTGTAATTCGAGCATGTCATGTTACTTCCGCGAACATAAAACGCGTGAAATCGCGCATTCGAAACAACAAGAGAGATAATCAATGAAACCGTTACGACATACAGCCTTAGGACTGGCGCTCAGCCTGGCATTGGCTGGCCAGGCACTGGCAGTGACCTCTATTCCATTCTGGCACTCAATGGAAGGGGAGTTAGGTAAAGAAGTTGATTCTCTGGCGCAACGTTTCAATGCTGCCAATCCGGATTACAAAGTGGTTCCTGTCTACAAGGGTAACTACGAGCAAAACCTGAGTGCAGGTATTGCAGCATTCCGTACCGGTAACGCCCCGGCGATTTTGCAGGTTTATGAAGTCGGCACCGCCACCATGATGGCGTCGAAGGCGATTAAACCGGTCTATGAAGTGTTTAAAGATGCGGGCATCAGCTTTGATGAATCGCAGTTTGTGCCGACGGTTTCCGGTTACTACACCGATGGTAAAAGCGGGCACCTCCTTTCACAGCCATTCAACAGTTCGACTCCGGTGCTCTACTACAACAAAGATGCCTTCAAAAAAGCGGGCTTAGATCCGGAGCAGCCGCCGAAAACCTGGCAGGATCTGGCGGCTTATACCGAGAAGCTGAAAGCGGCGGGCATGAAGTGCGGTTACGCCAGCGGCTGGCAGGGCTGGATCCAACTGGAAAACTTCAGCGCCTGGAACGGTTTACCCTTTGCGACTAAAAACAATGGTTTTGACGGCGCGGACGCGGTGCTGGAGTTCAACAAACCGGAGCAGGTGAAACATATTGCGCTGCTGCAGGAGATGAACAAGAAGGGCGATTTCAGCTACGTGGGTCGCAAAGATGAGTCCACCGAGAAGTTCTACAACGGGGATTGCGCCATTACGACGGCCTCGTCCGGATCGCTTGCCAACATTCGTCAATATGCCAAATTCAATTACGGCGTCGGCATGATGCCATACGATGGTGATGTGAAAGGCGCGCCGCAGAACGCCATCATTGGCGGGGCGAGCCTGTGGGTGATGCAGGGTAAAGACAAAGAGACCTACGCCGGTGTGGCGAAATTCCTCAACTTCCTGGCGCAGCCGGAAAATGCGGCTGAGTGGCACCAAAAGACCGGCTATCTGCCGATCACCACCGCAGCGTATGACCTGACCCGCGAACAGGGATACTACGATAAGAACCCTGGCTCATATATCGCGACGCGTCAGATGCTGAACAAACCGCCGTTGCCGTACACCAAAGGGTTGCGTCTGGGCAATATGCCGCAAATCCGCACCATTGTGGATGAAGAGCTGGAAAGCGTGTGGACCGGCAAGAAAACCCCTCAGCAGGCGCTGGACTCCGCCGTTGAGCGCGGAAATCAGCTGTTGCGTCGTTTTGAACAGTCAACGAAATCTTAATGAGTGAAATGCCGGGTGGCGGCTTCGCCTTACCCGGCCTACACGAACCTGTAGGCCGGATAAGCGTAGCGTCATCCGGCGTTGTTCAGGAATCAACCCCTTATGTCTTCATCCCGTCCGGTGTTCCGCTCGCGTTGGTTGCCCTATTTGTTGGTCGCTCCGCAGTTGGTTATCACCCTTATTTTCTTTATCTGGCCTGCGGGTGAAGCGCTGTGGTATTCCCTACAAAGCGTCGATCCGTTTGGTTTCTCCAGCCGGTTCGTTGGGCTGGAGAACTTCGTCGCGCTGTTTCATGACAGCTACTATCTCGACTCCTTCTGGACGACGATAAAATTCAGCACCCTGGTCACCGTCAGCGGCCTGCTGGTCTCGCTGTTCTTCGCCGCGCTGGTGGAGTATATCGTGCGCGGTAGCCGTATTTATCAAACCTTGATGTTGCTGCCCTACGCTGTTGCGCCCGCAGTGGCCGCCGTGCTGTGGATCTTCCTGTTTAACCCCGGTCGCGGACTGATCACCCATTTTCTCGCCGAGTTTGGTTACGACTGGAACCACGCGCAATACAGCGGTCAGGCGATGTTCCTCGTGGTGTTCGCTTCTGTCTGGAAGCAGATTAGTTACAACTTCCTCTTCTTCTATGCCGCGCTGCAATCCATTCCTCGATCGCTTATCGAAGCGGCGGCCATTGATGGCGCAGGCCCGATTCGCCGCTTCTTTAAGCTCGCCCTGCCGCTGATTGCGCCGGTGAGTTTCTTCCTGCTGGTGGTCAATCTGGTGTACGCCTTCTTCGACACCTTCCCGGTGATCGACGCGGCCACCGCCGGGGGACCGGTGCAGGCGACGACGACGCTTATCTATAAGATCTACCGTGAAGGTTTTACCGGGCTGGATCTCTCAGCTTCCGCCGCGCAGTCGGTGGTGCTGATGTTCCTTGTCATTGTGCTGACGGTGGTGCAGTTCCGCTATGTCGAAAGTAAGGTGCGCTACCAATGATTGAGAACCGTCCGTGGCTGACAATATTCAGCCATACCATGTTGATTCTGGGGATCGCGGTGATCCTCTTCCCGCTGTATGTCGCGTTTGTGGCGGCGACGCTGGATGACCAGGCGGTGTTTGCCGCGCCGATGACGCTGATCCCCGGCAGGCATCTGTTGGAAAATATGCACACCATCTGGATCAACGGCGTCGGTGTGAACAGCGCGCCGTTCTGGCGGATGATGCTCAACAGCTTTGTGATGGCGTTCAGCATCACGGTGGGCAAAATCACGGTTTCGATGCTCTCGGCGTTCGCTATCGTCTGGTTTCGTTTTCCACTGCGTAACCTGTTCTTCTGGATGATCTTTATCACCCTGATGCTGCCGGTTGAAGTCCGTATTTTCCCGACGGTAGAAGTGATCGCCAACCTGAAAATGCTCGACAGCTACGCCGGTCTGACGCTGCCGCTGATGGCGTCGGCCACCGCGACCTTTCTGTTCCGCCAGTTCTTTATGACGTTGCCGGATGAGCTGGTGGAAGCGGCGCGCATCGACGGCGCTTCGCCGATGCGCTTCTTTCGTGACATTGTCTTCCCGTTGTCGAAAACCAACCTCGCAGCGCTGTTCGTGATCACCTTTATCTACGGCTGGAACCAGTATCTGTGGCCGCTGCTGATTATCACCGATGTTGATCTCGGCACCGCCGTGGCGGGTATTAAGGGGATGATCGCCACCGGCGAAGGCACGACTCAATGGAATCATGTGATGGCGGCGATGTTGTTAACGCTTATCCCGCCGGTGGTGGTTGTTTTAGTGATGCAGCGTGCCTTCGTACGCGGTTTAGTGGACAGTGAGAAATAAGATGGCGGGATTAACGTTACAGGCAGTAACCAAAAGCTGGGATGGCAAAACCCAGGTCATTAAACCGCTGACGCTGGAAGTGGCTGACGGTGAATTTATCGTGATGGTGGGGCCTTCCGGCTGTGGGAAATCGACGCTGCTGCGGATGGTGGCTGGGCTGGAGCGGGCGACCAGCGGCGATATCTGGATCGACGGTCAGTGTGTGACCGAACTGGAGCCGAAAGATCGCGGCATTGCGATGGTGTTCCAGAACTACGCGCTCTACCCCCATATGAGCGTGGAGGAGAACATGGCGTGGGGGCTGAAGATCCGCGGAATGGACAAAGGTCAGATTGCCGAACGCGTTAAAGAGGCCGCCCGCATTCTGGAACTGGACGGTTTGCTCAAACGCCGCCCGCGCGAGCTTTCCGGTGGACAGCGCCAGCGTGTGGCGATGGGGCGCGCCATCGTGCGTGACCCGGCGGTGTTCCTGTTTGATGAGCCGCTCTCTAACCTCGATGCCAAACTGCGCGTACAGATGCGTCTTGAACTGCAACAGTTGCACCGCCGCCTGAAAACCACCTCGCTGTATGTGACTCATGACCAGGTGGAAGCGATGACCCTCGCCCAGCGGGTGATGGTGATGAATAACGGGGTCGCCGAACAGATCGATACGCCGGTTGAGGTGTACGAGAAGCCCGCCAGTCTGTTTGTGGCGAGCTTTATCGGCAGTCCCGCGATGAATCTGCTGGCGGGGCGACTAAACAGCGAAGGCACTCACTTTGAACTGGAAGGCGGCCTCGCACTGCCGCTTAACGGCGCGCATCGCCAACATGCCGGGCGTAAAATGACCCTCGGTATCCGCCCGGAGCATATTGCGCTAAGCTCGCAGGCAGAAGGCGGCGTGCCGCTGGTGGTGGAGACGCTGGAGATGCTGGGCGCGGATAACCTTGCGCATGGTCGCTGGGGCGAGCAGAAGCTGGTGGTGCGCCTCGCGCATCAGGAGCGCCCAACCGCAGGCAACACGCTGTGGCTCCATCTGCCGGACAATCATTTGCATCTTTTTGATGGTGAAACAGGACAACGACTATGAGTAACTGGCCTTACCCCCACGTTGCAGCCCATCGCGGCGGCGGCAAACTGGCTCCGGAAAACACCCTGGCGGCCATTGACGTGGGGGCGCGTTATGGGCACACCATGATCGAATTTGACGTTAAATTGTCGAAAGACGGCGAAATCTTCCTGCTGCATGACGACAATCTCGAGCGTACCAGCAACGGCTGGGGCGTGGCGGGTGAGCTGGCGTGGCAGGACCTCTTGCGCGTGGATGCGGGCGGCTGGTTCAGCGGCGAGTTCAAAGGCGAACCGTTGCCGTTGCTTGCACAGGTGGCGGAGCGCTGTCGGAAATACGGCATGATGGCCAATATCGAAATCAAACCCACCACCGGCACCGGGCCGTTGACGGGAAAAGTGGTGGCGCTGGCAGCGCGCGCGCTGTGGGCGGATATGACGCCACCGCTACTCTCTTCGTTTGAAATTGATGCGCTGGAAGCCGCACAGCAGGCTGCGCCGGAACTACCGCGTGGCCTGTTGCTGGATGAGTGGCGTGACGACTGGCGTGAGCTGACCACGCGACTGGAGTGCGTCTCCATTCATCTTAATCATCATCTGCTGAATGAAGCGCGGGTCGAAAGTCTGCGCGAGGCGGGGCTGAAGATTCTGGTCTACACCGTCAACAAACCCCAGCGCGCCGCACAATTGCTGCGCTGGGGGGTGAACTGCATCTGCACCGATGCGATCGACGTTATTGGTCCGGACTTTACCGCTGCGAATTATTAAGCATATCGCCATTCTGACGCTGCGGCAGCATATGTTGCTGACCGCTGTCCTGAACTGTTCCGCCGTTCAGCATACCGCCGTTGGTATTCGGTAACGGTTGTTCGCGTACCTGACCTTGCTGGACTCGCTGGGTGTTATTGTTCATCTGCGTTTGCAGATGCTGTTGTTGAAGCTGAGTTTGTGTTTTCAACTGCTGGTTGAGCATCCCTTTCTGCTGGATTTGCTGCGACTGCATTTGCGTCTGCATGCGTTGCTGACTGGGTATCTGATAACCTTGCTGGTTCGGGTTATTCATGGTGTTGATGGGCTGTGCAAAAACAGCAAACGGCAGCAGCGCCGTTAAAATTAAGAACCGTTTCATCGTCTTTCCTCCTCTGGGGGGATCTCTTAAGTTTACTCCTTTCTTACCGTAACGATGGTTATTTCAGAGTTATGCACCAGGATTAGTGGGGGGCTGACCCCGGAACTTCTGGAGAATCATAATGATGAAACCGACGTTTTTTCGCCGGGTAGCGCTTGCTGCTCTGCTGTCAGGAAGCTGCTTTAGTGTTGTTGCTGCGCCGCCAGCGCCATCTCCGGTGTCATACGGCGTTGAAGAGGATGTGTTCCATCCTGTGCGGGCGACGCAGGGGATGGTGGCTTCAGTGGATGCGATGGCCACCCAGGTGGGGGTCGATATTCTTAAGCAGGGCGGTAACGCCGTGGATGCCGCAGTGGCGGTGGGCTACGCGCTGGCCGTCACCCATCCGCAGGCCGGTAATTTAGGTGGTGGCGGATTTATGCTGCTGCGCACCAAAGACGGTAATACCACGGCGATCGATTTTCGTGAAATGGCGCCTGCCGGTGCCACCCGTGACATGTTCCTCGATGATCAGGGCAATCCCGACAGCAATAAATCGCTGACCTCGCATCTGGCTTCCGGTACGCCGGGAACTGTCGCGGGCTTCTCGCTGGCGCTGGAGAAATACGGCACGATGCCGCTGAACAAAGTGGTGCGCCCGGCAATGAAACTGGCGGAAGAAGGATTCATCGTTAACGATGCGCTGGCCGACGATCTGAAAACCTACGGCAGCGAAGTGATCCCTAATCATGAGAACAGTAAAGCGATTTTCTGGAAGGACGGCGAGCCGCTGAAAAAGGGTGACAAACTGGTGCAAAAAGATCTGGCCAAAAGTCTGGAACTGATTGCGGAAAACGGCCCGGATGCCTTTTATAAAGGGGCGATAGCAGACCAGATTGCACAAGAGATGCAGAAGAACGGCGGGTTGATGACCAAAGACGATCTGGCGGCCTATAAAGCGGTGGAACGCACGCCGATCGGCGGCGACTATCGTGGCTATCAGGTCTTCTCCATGCCGCCACCATCCTCCGGCGGTATTCATATCGTGCAGATCCTTAATATCCTTGAAAACTTCGATATGAAGAAATACGGATTCGGCAGCGCGGACGCCATGCAGGTGATGGCGGAAGCCGAGAAACATGCCTATGCCGATCGCTCGGAATATCTCGGCGACCCGGATTTTGTGAAGGTGCCGTGGCAGGCATTGACGAATAAGGCGTATGCAAAATCCATTGCTGATCAGATAGATATCAATAAAGCTAAGCCGTCCAGCGAAATAAAACCGGGTAAACTTGCACCGTACGAAAGTAACCAGACCACTCACTTCTCAGTGGTGGATAAAGACGGTAACGCCGTGGCGGTGACCTACACCCTGAACACCACGTTTGGCACCGGGATTGTGGCCGGAAACAGCGGGATTCTGCTCAATAACGAGATGGACGACTTTTCTGCCAAACCGGGGGTGCCAAACGTCTACGGTCTGGTGGGCGGCGATGCCAATGCGGTGGGGCCGAAGAAACGCCCGCTGTCGTCCATGTCGCCAACCATCGTGGTGAAAGACGGCAAAACCTGGCTGGTGACCGGCAGCCCTGGCGGTAGCCGAATTATCACGACTGTGCTGCAAATGGTGGTCAACAGTGTCGATTTCGGAATGAACGTCGCTGAAGCAACCAATGCGCCGCGTTTCCATCATCAGTGGTTACCGGATGAGTTGCGCGTGGAGAAAGGGTTTAGCCCGGATACCGTCAAATTGCTGGAACAAAAGGGGCAGAAAGTCGTGCTGAAAGAGGCGATGGGCAGCACCCAGAGCATTATGGTGGGACCGGATGGCGCGTTGTATGGCGCGTCAGACCCGCGTTCAGTCGATGATTTAACGGCAGGATATTGATTTGAAATGCCCGGTGGCGCTACGCCTACCGGGCAAACATCATTTCACCCGCGCCATAAAATACGCATCCACATACTCACCATTGCGCAGACCGTATTTCTTCCCGGTGCCTTCAATCTCGAATCCCTGCTTTTTGTACACCGCGATCGCCGGGGCGTTATCGACAAACACCGTTAACTCGATGCGATCCACCCGCAGCCAGTTGTCGCACATGTCGATCATGGTACGGATCAGCGCACTGGCGACGCCGCGATTTTGCCACTGCGCACCGACGCAAATACCAAAATCGGCGACATGGCTACGGCGCGGGCGCTGGGCGACCGCAATGGAGAGATGCCCCACCACAATATCATCAATGCAGGCAACCAGTTGTTTGATGCCGGGGCGATCGGCTAGTCGCTCCTGCCACATTTCCATGGATGGATGAGGAACCTGTAGCGTGTTGTGATACACCTCTGGCTGGGCGTGGATTTGACGGATTGCGTCGTAATCTCTCGGTTCTGCATGGCGTATCACAATGTCACTCATTCCTTCGTCCTCTGTGGGGTAAATGTCCTGTTAAACATCATTGACTTTGAAATTTGAGTCAACCGTCTTTTTTTGCAAAAAGTATTGGACAAGTGCGAATGATAATGATTATTATTGCCGTGCGTTCAGGGAAACCCATGCGGAGAACCTGAAAGCACGACATTGCTCACATTGCTTCCAGTATTATTTTAGCCAGCGTATCGCTGGCTTTTTTTTTAGTGTGTTTCGGGCTAGTTTGCTTGCCAGCTTAATCCCGGGCTGTGCTCGCACAAAACGCATTGCGTTTTGAACGCACTTTAGTGCGGTCCCGAAGGGGTGAGCGAAGCGAATAATCCTCACGTACATTAAGTACGCTCCGGTTGCTGCGCGCAGGCTGTGAATAATCTGCCTGCGCCACTGACGCCCGAGGCGCGGGCATTTGTGAAAGTGGTGTGTGGGCATCTGTGTTTTGTAGGCCGGATAAGGCAACGCCGCCATCCGGCGCTGCACGGCTGTAGCCCGATGGCGCTGGCGCTTATCCGGCCTACAACGTTCAATGTTTTGTCCCTCTCCGCTTTGCGCTATGGTGTATGCAATCACCGTCAAAAGGACGCTTTCATGACCTTACACTGCGCATTCATCGGGTTCGGTAAAAGTACCACTCGCTACCACCTACCGTATGTCCTCCATCGTAAAGACCGCTGGCACGTTGCACATATCTATCGTCGCAGCGCGAAGCCGGAGGAGCAGCACCCGCAGTACTCCCACATCCATTTCACCAGTGATCTCGATGAAGTGTTTAACGATCCGCAGGTGACGTTGGTGGTCGTATGTACCCACGCTGACAGCCACTTCGATTACGCCAGGCGCGCGCTGGAAGCCGGGAAGAACGTGCTGGTTGAAAAACCGTTTACCCCGACGCTGGCGCAAGCGAAAGCGCTGTTTGAACTGGCGAAAAGCAAAGGGCTGACCGTTACCCCGTACCAGAATCGTCGCTTTGATTCTTGTTTCCTGACCGCTAAAAAAGCGATCGAAAGCGGCAAACTGGGCGACATCGTGGAAGTCGAAAGTCACTTTGACTATTACCGCCCGGTGGCGGAAACCAAACCCGGTTTACCGCAGGATGGCGCTTTTTACGGTCTTGGCGTGCATACCCTGGACCAAATCATCTCGCTGTTTGGCCGACCAAATCATGTGGCCTACGACATCCGTAGCGTGCGCAACTGCGCTAACCCGGATGACACCTTTGAAGCGCAGCTCTTTTACGGCAACCTCAAAGCCATCGTCAAAACCAGTCATCTGGTGAAAATCGAGTATCCGAAGTTTATCGTCCACGGGACGAAAGGCTCGTTTGTGAAATATGGTATCGACCAGCAGGAAACCAGCCTGAAGGCCAATATCATGCCCGGCGAACCCGGATTTGCGGCTGACGATTCGGTTGGTCGGCTGGAGTATGTGAACGAAGACGGAATCACCGTAAGAGAAGAGATGACGCCAGAGTTCGGTGACTATGGACGCGTCTATGATGCGTTGTATGAGACGTTAACCACCGGCAAACCGAACTACGTCAAGGAATCTGACGTTCTCACTAACCTGGAAATCCTCGAACGCGCATTCGAGCAGGCTTCTCCAGCGACGATTACCCTCGCCAGATAAGTAAAATCGCCTCCTCTGTATTTGTTCATAATTTTTGAACAGAGGAGTCAATTTTCACCCTCTATGATCACAGAAGGATTGGGTCCACACTGAGTCCATCGAAAACATCTGGGGGTGAATACAATGATCTACTTACGTAAAGCAAACGACCGTGGCCACGCCAATCATGGTTGGCTGGATTCCTGGCACACCTTCTCGTTTGCCAACTATTACGACGAGAACTTTATGGGATTCTCGGCGCTGCGTGTCATCAACGATGACGTGATTGAAGCCGGTCAGGGCTTTGGAACTCACCCCCATAAAGACATGGAAATCCTGACGTATGTTCTGGAAGGCGCGGTTGAGCATCAGGACAGTATGGGCAATAAAGAGCAGGTTCCAGCGGGCGAATTTCAGATCATGAGCGCCGGGACGGGGATCCGTCACTCGGAGTACAACCCGAGCGACACTGAGAAGCTGCATCTGTATCAGATCTGGATCATGCCGCAGGAAAACGGGATTACGCCACGCTACGAACAGCGTCGCTTTGACGCCGTACAGGGCAAACAACTGGTCCTGTCGCCGGATGCGCGTGACGGTTCGCTGAAGGTGTATCAGGATATGGAACTGTATCGCTGGGCGTTGCTGAAAGATGAGCAGTCAGTGCATCAGATCTCCGCAGAGCGTCGCGTCTGGATCCAGGTGGTGAAAGGTAATGTCACCATTAATGGCACCAAAGCGTCGACCAGCGACGGTCTGGCAATCTGGGATGAGCAGGCAATCTCTATTCATGCCGACAGCGACAGCGAAGTGTTGTTGTTTGATCTGCCGCCAGTATAAAAATACACGTCATCACTTTACCTGGGCCGGATAAGACGCGTGAGCGTTGCCATCCGGCCTTCATCGTTTGTCATTAATTTTGCAAGTCCGTGATAAACTCGGGGGAATGATCCCCTTTTTGTACCTTTCAGGACGATGAAAAAGAAAAGACCCGTACTTCAGGATGTGGCCGACCGCGTGGGCGTGACCAAAATGACGGTCAGCCGTTTTTTGCGTAATCCAGAGCAGGTCTCTGTTGCGCTGCGGGGCAAAATTGCTGCTGCACTTGATGAACTGGGTTATATTCCCAATCGTGCTCCTGATATCCTTTCTAACGCCACCAGCCGTGCAATCGGCGTGCTGTTACCCTCTCTCACCAACCAGGTTTTTGCTGAAGTATTACGCGGAATTGAAAGCGTTACTGATGCTCACGGTTATCAGACAATGCTGGCGCACTATGGCTATAAACCTGAGATGGAACAGGAGCGTCTGGAATCGATGCTGTCGTGGAACATCGATGGCCTGATCCTCACTGAGCGTACCCACACGGCGCGTACCCTGAAGATGATTGAGGTGGCGGGTATTCCGGTTGTCGAACTGATGGACAGCCAGTCTCCGTGCCTGGACATTGCGGTGGGTTTTGACAACTTTGAAGCCGGGCGCCAGATGACTGCCGCGATTATCGCGCGGGGGCATCGCCATATCGCCTATCTGGGGGCGCGTCTCGACGAACGTACTATCATCAAACAGAAGGGCTACGAACAGGCGATGCTGGATGCTGGTCTGGTGCCTTACAGCGTGATGGTGGAACAGTCTTCCTCTTACTCTGCCGGTATTGAGCTGATTCGTCAGGCAAGACGCGAATATCCGCAACTGGATGGCGTGTTCTGTACCAACGATGACCTGGCTGTCGGTGCGGCGTTTGAGTGCCAGCGTTTAGGCCTCAAAATTCCTGATGATATAGCGATCGCCGGTTTCCACGGACATGATATCGGTCAGGTGATGGAACCCCGTCTGGCCAGCGTACTCACGCCACGTGAGCGAATGGGCAGCATTGGTGCAGAACGTCTGCTGGCGCGCATTCGTGGCGAAACAGTGACACCTAAAATGTTAGATTTAGGTTTCACCTTGTCACCGGGCGGATCTATTTAGCCCAACAAGTTTGAAGTAGCTCACACTTATTCACTTCTGGCACGAATGGATATTGCTTCTCTATTTGTCCGGCCGGACAATGTTACCGATAACAGTTACCCGTAACAATTCTCTGAACCTTGTACTGTGGGGGCCCACTTTGAGCACGACTAACCATGATCACCACGTTTACGTTCTGATGGGCGTATCAGGCAGCGGCAAATCCGCTGTCGCCAGCGAAGTGGCGCATCAACTGAATGCCGCGTTTCTTGATGGCGATTTTCTCCATCCGCGCTGCAACATCACGAAAATGGCGTCCGGCGAGCCGCTGAATGACGACGACCGTAAACCGTGGTTACAGGCGCTGAATGATGCTGCGTTCGCGATGCAGCGCACCAACAAGGTTTCGCTGATCGTCTGTTCCGCCTTGAAAAAACATTACCGTGACCTGCTGCGCGACGGTAACCCGAACCTCTCTTTCATCTATCTGAAAGGGGACTTTGAAGTGATCGAAAACCGCCTGAAGGCGCGTAAAGGCCACTTCTTTAAAACGCAGATGTTGGTGACCCAGTTTGAAACACTGGAAGAACCGGGCGCTGACGAGAGCGATGTCCTGGTGGTAAATATCGATCAGCCACTGGAAGGTGTTGTCGCAAGCACCGTTGAGGTTATTAACAAAGGCAGTAAGTAGTGAGTACATTAACGCTTGTTTTAACAGCAGTAGGGTCTGTTTTACTGCTGTTGTTTTTAGTGATGAAGGCGCGTATGCACGCCTTCGTTGCTTTGATGGTGGTGTCTATTGGTGCAGGTCTCTTTTCCGGAATGCCGCTCGACAAAATCGCAGCGACGATGGAAAAGGGAATGGGGGGAACCCTGGGCTTCCTGGCGATTGTGGTCGCCCTGGGAGCCATGTTCGGCAAGATTTTGCATGAGACGGGGGCGGTCGATCAGATCGCCGTCAAAATGCTCAAATCTTTCGGCCACAGCCGGGCGCATTATGCGATTGGTCTGGCGGGTCTGATTTGCGCGCTGCCGCTATTCTTTGAGGTGGCGATCGTCCTGCTGATTAGCGTCGCGTTCTCTATGGCGCGTCACACCGGCACCAACCTCGTGAAGCTGGTGATCCCGCTGTTTGCGGGTGTGGCTGCCGCCGCCGCATTTCTGTTGCCGGGGCCTGCGCCGATGCTGCTGGCTTCTCAAATGCACGCCGATTTTGGCTGGATGATCCTGATTGGCCTGTGCGCGGCAATCCCAGGCATGATTATCGCCGGGCCGCTGTGGGGCAATTTCATCAGCCGTTATGTCGAGCTGAATATTCCTGATGACATTACCGAACCGCATCTGGGCGAGGGCAAAATGCCGTCCTTTGGCTTTAGCCTGTCGCTGATCCTGCTGCCGCTGGTACTGGTCGGGTTTAAAACCATCGCGGCACGCTTTGTGCCGGTCGGGTCTGACGCTTACCAATGGTTTGAATTTATTGGTCATCCGTTCACCGCGATTCTGGTGGCGTGTCTGGTGGCGATTTATGGCCTGGCAATGCGTCAGGGCATGCCGAAAGACAAAGTGATGGAAATTTGCGGCCATGCGCTGCAACCGGCGGGGATTATCCTGCTGGTGATTGGTGCAGGCGGCGTGTTCAAACAGGTACTGGTCGATTCTGGCGTGGGTCCTGCTTTGGGCGAAGCGTTGACCGGTATGGGCTTACCGATTGCCATTACCTGCTTCGTGCTGGCGGCGGCGGTCCGTATCATTCAGGGTTCTGCTACCGTAGCCTGCCTAACGGCGGTGGGTCTGGTGATGCCGGTGATTGAACAACTGAATTTCTCTGGTGCGCAGATGGCGGCTCTGTCTATCTGCATCGCGGGTGGTTCAATCGTGGTCAGTCACGTTAACGACGCCGGTTTCTGGCTGTTCGGTAAGTTTACCGGTGCGACCGAAGCACAAACGTTGAAGACCTGGACGATGATGGAAACCATCCTCGGCACCGTCGGCGCGATTGTCGGTATGATTGCGTTCCAGCTTCTGAGCTGAGTCCGATGCCCGGTGGCGCTTGCGCTTACCGGGCCTGGATTCGTGCATATATTCAGACCGTAAGCCGGGTAAGCGCGAGCGCCACCCGGCTTTTTTACAGCATCACCACACCATTCTCGGTTTTCAACCAACGCGGCGCTTTCAGCGTATCGGCGAAATACCCCACCAGATCCTGTAGCAAATCACCTGCAACCCGTTCCATATCATCAGAAAGCGTTTTGCTCATCAGTAAGAGAGTTAATAACTGGCAGTAACGTCCCATTTGATCGGGTTCAGGCTCGAATAGGGGAGAACGGGTCGGTAATGTTTCCACCGTCAGGCTGGCTTGCAGGTGTTGCGGTACGGGTTCCGTCAGCGTCGGTTGCAATAACGCGAGACAGGCCGACAGACGCGCGCAAATCGCCAGTTTTTCAACCGGGTCATGACATTCTACAAGCCCTTCGACAAAACGCTCGCAGTTATCCGCCAGCTCGGTGAAATCCGTGGCATGGCTAAAGGGCAGGGTAAATAAAGCGTGTGAAAAGAGAGGGGTAGTAGCCATAAGGCAGCCTCCAGTATGTTTTATTTAAACCACCACCGGAGAGGCTAATCTCGCGGGTGGCGGAACCGAGCGGAGTTAGCCTTACCGGTCATACTGGATACCGGCGCGTCTTACGACGCCCCCGCCCGGTCCGCCATTGAGACGAAACCGGTCGCACGACATAGGAGTATATGTCGCCAGTATGATTTTCAGAAGGCTAATTCTGGCACCTGATTTTGCAGGTGCAGCGAGAAGATAATGCTTATCCGCGAGGCTGACAAGAGGGCATTCCGGAAGGCGTTTCGCAGAAATGAAAATACGTTTTTTCAGCGACTTAAATGCTTGAGGTGTTTCTTAAAAACACATTCATGGTGTTGATTGCCCGGTGGCGCTACGCTTACCGGGCCTACATTCGGGCACCTATTCAGGCCGTTGCCCGGTGGCGCTTGCGCTTACCGGGCCTGGATCCGCGCACCTATTCAGACCGCAGGCCGGGTAAGCGTAGCGCCACCCGGCACAATGTTACCCCTTCATCCACATCCGAACGCCATCCAGGAACATCTGGGTCGCCATCATCACCAGAATCAGCCCCATCAGACGCTCCAGCGCGTTAACCCCTTTCTCGCCCAGCAGGCGCAAAAACAGTGACGATTGCAGCAAAATCACAAATGTTCCGCCCCAGGCGATCAGCAGGGCAATCACCAGATGCCCCATCTGATTCGGGTATTGGTGCGATAACAGCATCAACGATGCCAGGATAGTTGGGCCTGCAACCAGCGGGATCGCCAGCGGTACGATAAACGGCTCTTCACCCGCCGGAAGCCCGGCGCTATTCCCGGTGGCGCTGGGGAAAATCATCTTGATGGCGATCAGGAACAGAATGATACCGCCGGAGATCGACACGGTTTCTGCACGCAGGTTAAGAAATGCCAGAATTTTCTCGCCCGCAAACAGGAATATCAGCATCACCAACAGCGCAATGAACAGCTCGCGAACCATAATTGCGCGTCGGCGTTTGGGTTCGGTATGTTTCAGTACGGACATGAAAATGGGCAGATTTCCGAGTGGATCCATAATCAAGATCAACAAAACTGCCGCCGAAATGATTTCATTCATAAGTCAAATTCCCAGATAATCAATACGGACTTTCTGCTTGTTTGCGCAGCGGGATAAGTCGCATTACTGATGGCTTCGCTATCATTGATTAATTTCACTTGCGACTTTGGCTGCTTTTTGTATGGTGAAGGATGTGCCCCAGGATACTGGCACACATACACAGCACACATCTCTGCAGGAAAAAAACGCTATGAAAAATGTTGGTTTTATCGGCTGGCGCGGTATGGTCGGCTCTGTACTCATGCAACGCATGGTTGAAGAGCGCGACTTCGACGCCATTCGCCCTGTTTTCTTTTCTACTTCCCAGCTCGGGCAGGCGGCACCGACGTTTGGTGCGACCTCCACCGGCATGCTTCAGGACGCGTTTGATCTGGAAGCGCTGAAGGCGCTCGACATCATTGTGACCTGTCAGGGCGGCGATTATACCAACGAAATCTATCCAAAGCTTCGTGAAAGCGGTTGGCAGGGTTACTGGATTGATGCCGCTTCCTCACTGCGTATGAAAGACGACGCCATCATCATTCTCGACCCGGTTAACCAGGATGTCATCACCGACGGCTTAAACAAAGGCATTAAGACCTTCGTCGGCGGTAACTGCACCGTGAGTCTGATGCTGATGTCGCTTGGCGGCCTGTTCGCCAACGATCTGGTTGACTGGGTTTCTGTCGCGACCTACCAGGCCGCTTCCGGTGGCGGTGCGCGTCATATGCGCGAACTGCTGAGCCAGATGGGCCATTTGTATGGTCATGTGGCCGAGGAACTGGCGACCCCTTCTTCTGCGATTCTCGATATCGAACGTAAAGTCACCACCCTGAGCCGTAGCGGCGATCTGCCGGTGGATAACTTTGGCGTACCGCTGGCGGGCAGCCTGATCCCGTGGATCGACAAACAGCTTGATAACGGCCAGAGCCGTGAAGAGTGGAAGGGACAAGCGGAAACCAACAAGATCCTCAACACCGCTTCTGTGATCCCGGTTGATGGCCTGTGCGTGCGCGTAGGCGCGCTGCGCTGCCACAGCCAGGCGTTCACCATTAAACTTAAAAAAGATGTGTCTATTCCGACCGTGGAAGAACTGCTGGCGGCTCATAACCCGTGGGCGAAAGTGGTACCCAACGATCGTGAAATTACCATGCGTGAGTTAACCCCGGCGGCCGTTACCGGCACGCTAACCACGCCAGTAGGGCGTCTGCGTAAGCTGAATATGGGACCCGAGTTCCTGTCAGCCTTTACCGTCGGCGATCAACTGCTTTGGGGCGCTGCAGAACCGCTGCGCAGAATGCTGCGTCAGTTGGCCTAACAGTGTGTTAAATATACAGGGGTGCTGAGTCACCCCTTTTTTGCGTAATACAGGAGTAAACGCGATGTTTCATTATTTACCAGGAGTTAGATAAAGCATTGGCTATTCTTTAAGGGTGGCTAAATACGGTGCGTATTTAGACCTTGCCTGGAGGTAGGACGGAGCAGAAAGGATGCACATTGTGCTGCGCCGTTCAGGTCAAAGAAGTGTCGCTACCTGATGTCGAAGATCAGTTGGAAGGGGCGACACCATAAAACAGGATGACAACCATGTCCGTTCGTATCGATAGAGACGTGATTAATGCGCTTATTGCAGGCCACTTTGCGGATCCTTTTTCCGTACTCGGTATGCATCAAACTGACGCTGGCCTTGAGGTCCGGGCCCTATTACCTGACGCCACCGAAGTGTGGGTGATTGAACCTAAAACCGGGCGTAAAGTCGGCAATCTGGAATGCCTCGACTCACGTGGTTTTTTCTGCGGCGTAATGCCCCGGCGTAAAAATGTCTTCCGCTATCAACTCGCTGTTGTCTGGCATGGGCAACAGAATCTGATTGATGATCCTTATCGCTTTGGCCCTTTGATCCAGGAAATGGATGCCTGGTTATTATCTGAAGGCACCCATCTGCGTCCGTATGAAACTCTGGGGGCGCATGCGGATACGATGGACGGTGTTACCGGTACGCGTTTCTCCGTCTGGGCACCAAACGCCCGGCGCGTCTCGGTGGTCGGGCAGTTCAACTACTGGGACGGTCGTCGCCACCCAATGCGGCTGCGCAAAGAGAGCGGCATCTGGGAGCTGTTTATCCCCGGCGCGCAAAATGGCCAGCTGTATAAATATGAAATGATCGACGCACATGGCCGCCTGCGCGTTAAAGCCGACCCCTATGCGTTTGAGGCGCAAATGCGCCCGGAGACGGCATCGCTCATTTGCGGTTTGCCGGAAAAGGTCGTCCAGAGCGAGGCACGCAAACAGGCCAATCAGTTCGACGCGCCGATCTCCATTTATGAGGTGCATCTCGGCTCCTGGCGTCGTCACACCGACAATAATTTCTGGCTCAGCTATCGTGAGCTGGCAGACCAGTTGATTCCTTACGTGAAGTGGATGGGCTTCACGCACATTGAGTTACTGCCGATTAATGAACACCCGTTTGACGGCAGTTGGGGCTACCAGCCTACCGGCCTGTATGCGCCGACGCGTCGTTTTGGTACGCGCGACGACTTCCGTTACTTCGTCAATGCCGCACATCAGGCGGGGCTGAACGTCATTCTCGACTGGGTCCCGGGGCATTTTCCGTCAGACGACTTTGGCCTGGCGGAGTTTGACGGCACCGACCTTTACGAACACAGCGACCCACGCGAAGGCTACCATCAGGACTGGAACACGCTGATCTACAACTACGGTCGCCGCGAAGTCAGTAACTATCTGGTCGGTAACGCCCTGTACTGGATTGAACGTTTCGGGATTGATGCGCTGCGCGTGGACGCCGTCGCGTCGATGATTTATCGCGATTACAGCCGCAAAGAAGGTGAGTGGATCCCCAATGAGTATGGCGGTCGCGAAAACCTCGAAGCGATCGAATTTTTACGCAATACCAACCGTATTCTGGGCGAACAGGTGCCCGGCGCGGTCAGTATGGCGGAAGAGTCTACGGATTTTCCAGGGGTTTCTCGTCCGCAGGACATGGGGGGGCTGGGCTTCTGGTTCAAATGGAACCTCGGCTGGATGCATGACACGCTGGACTATATGAAGCTGGATCCGGTCCATCGTCAGTATCATCACGATAAGCTGACCTTCGGCATGCTGTACAACTACACCGAAAACTTTGTTCTGCCGCTGTCGCATGACGAAGTGGTCCACGGCAAAAAATCCATTCTTGATCGCATGCCCGGCGACGCCTGGCAGAAATTTGCCAACCTGCGTGCCTATTACGGCTGGATGTGGGCTTTCCCTGGTAAGAAGTTACTGTTTATGGGCAACGAGTTTGCCCAGGGACGCGAATGGAACCACGACGCCAGCCTTGACTGGCATCTGCTGGAAGGCGGCGACAACTGGCACCACGGCGTCCAGCGCCTGGTCCGCGATCTGAACCACACCTACCGTCACCATAAAGCGCTGCATGAGGTTGATTTTGATGGGTATGGATTCGAATGGCTGGTGGTGGACGACAACGAACGTTCGGTGCTGATTTTTGCCCGTCGGGACAAAGCCGGTAACGAAATTATTGTCGCCAGCAACTTTACGCCGGTCCCACGTCCTGGCTATCGCTTCGGCATTAATCAGCCGGGGAAATGGCGCGAGATAGTGAATACCGACTCCATGCACTATCACGGCAGTAATACCGGCAATGGCGGAGCCGTACAAAGCGATGAAATTGCCAGTCACGGTCGCCAGCACTCACTGAGCCTAACCTTGCCGCCGTTAGCCACCATCTGGCTGATGCGGGAGGGGGAATGAGCCAACTGGCCATCGGTAACGCCACGCCGCATGGTGCAACTTACGATGGTCGTGGCGTTAACTTTACGCTCTTTTCGGTGAATGCCGCGCGCGTGGAACTGTGTGTTTTCGATGCGCAGGGGGGCGAGCAGCGGTATGAGCTACTGGGGCGGAGCGGCGATGTCTGGCATGGTTATCTGGCCGATGCCAGACCCGGTCTGCGTTACGGTTATCGTGTGTATGGTCCGTGGAAACCTGAGCAGGGGTTGCTTTTCAATCCGGCGAAATTGCTGATTGACCCTTATGCCCGCCGGGTGGAAGGCGATCTGAAAGATCATCCCGAGTTGCATGGCGGATATGACGCACCGGATCGCCGTGACAGCGCCGCCTTCGCGCCAAAATGCGTGGTGGTGGCCGACCATTATGACTGGGAAGACGATGCCCCGCCGCGCACGCCGTGGGGCAATTCGGTGATCTACGAGGCGCACGTGAAGGGGCTGACGTATTTGCATCCGGGGATCCCGGAGGAGATACGCGGCACCTACAAGGCGCTCGGTCATCCGGTGATGGTGGCGTATTTCAAACAGTTGGGAATCACCGCGCTGGAATTGTTGCCAGTGGTGCATTTCGCCAGTGAACCGCGTTTACAACGGCTGGGGCTGTCGAACTACTGGGGCTATAACCCCATGGCGATGTTCTCGCTTCATCCGGCATATGCCTGCTCCCCGGAGACTGCGCTCGATGAATTTCGCGACGCGGTGAAAGCGCTGCATAAAGCCGGTATTGAAGTCATTCTCGACATTGTTCTCAATCATAGTGCGGAGTTGGATCTCGACGGTCCGTTCTTCTCTCTGCGCGGAATCGACAACCGTAGCTATTATTGGATTAAGGAGGATGGCGATTACCACAACTGGACCGGCTGTGGTAATACGCTCAATTTAAGCCATCCCGGCGTGGTGGAGTATGCGTGCGAGTGCCTGCGCTACTGGGTTGAGACGTGCCATGTTGATGGTTTTCGTTTTGATCTGGCCTCCGTCATGGGGCGTACGCCTGCGTTTCGTCAGGATGCGCCGCTGTTTAACGCCATCAAAAACTGCCCGTTGCTTTCTAATATTAAGCTGATTGCTGAGCCATGGGATATTGGTGAAGGGGGATATCAGGTCGGTAATTTCCCGCCACCGTTTGCCGAGTGGAACGATCATTTCCGCGACGCGGCCCGGCGTTTTTGGTTGCAACGCAATTTGTCTCCGGGTGATTTTGCGCAGCGTTTTGCCGCCTCCAGCGATGTATTTAAACGCAATGGCCGTAAACCCAGCGCAACAGTAAATCTGGTTACTGCCCATGACGGATTTACGATCAGAGACTGTGTTTGTTTCAATCAGAAACATAATGAGGCAAACGGTGAGGAAAATCGCGACGGCACCAACAACAATTATAGTAACAATCATGGTAAAGAAGGATTAGGCGGTACGTTAGACCTGATTGAACGGCGGCGCGACAGTATTCATGCCCTGTTGACGACGTTACTGCTCTCTCAGGGGACGCCGATGTTGCTTGCGGGCGATGAGCATGGTCACAGCCAGCATGGCAATAACAACGCTTACTGCCAGGATAATGCCTTAACCTGGCTGGACTGGCAGCAAGCGAACAGTGGGTTAACCCTGTTCACTGCCGCGTTGATTCATCTTCGCCAGAAGATCCCTGCATTAACCCGGGATAACTGGTGGGAAGAGAACGACGGCAATGTTCAGTGGCTTAATCAGTACGCACAACCCTTGAGTGCGGATGAGTGGCAAAACGGACCGAAACAGATGCAAATCTTGCTGTCGGGTCGTTTTCTGATCGCAATAAACGCCACGCTTGAGGTAACAGATATCGTTTTACCTGAAGGGGAATGGCGCGCTATTCCTCCATTTGCTGGAGAGGATAATCCAGTGATTACGGCTGTCTGGCAGGGACCTGCGCACGGACTGTGTGTGTTCCAAAGATGATAAAAAAGGAGTTAGTCATGGTGAGTTTAGATAAAAACGATCGTTTAATGTTGGCGCGCCAGCTGCCATTGAAATCTGTTGCCCTGATCCTGGCCGGTGGCCGTGGTACCCGTCTAAAAGACTTAACCAACAAACGCGCCAAGCCAGCCGTTCACTTTGGCGGCAAGTTCCGCATTATCGATTTTGCGTTATCCAATTGCATTAACTCTGGGATCCGCCGTATCGGCGTCATCACGCAGTATCAGTCCCATACCCTGGTGCAGCATATTCAACGCGGCTGGTCATTCTTCAGTGAAGAGATGAATGAGTTTGTTGACTTGCTGCCCGCCCAGCAAAGGATGCAGGGCGAAAACTGGTATCGCGGCACCGCAGATGCCGTCACCCAAAACCTGGACATCATTCGTCGCTATAAAGCGGAATATGTGGTGATCCTCGCGGGCGATCACATCTATAAGCAAGATTACTCTCGCATGCTGATAGACCATGTTGAGAAAGGGGCGCGTTGTACCGTGGCATGTATGCCGGTGCCTATCGAAGAAGCCAGCGCGTTTGGCGTGATGGCTGTTGATGAGACCGACAAAATTATCGAGTTCGTGGAAAAACCGGCAAACCCGCCAGCAATGCCAAACGATCCGACGAAGTCCCTCGCCAGTATGGGCATCTATGTTTTTGATGCTGATTACCTCTACGAACTGCTGGCAGACGATGATGAGAATGACGCGTCCAGCCATGACTTCGGCAAAGATATTATTCCGAAAATTACCGAAGCTGGTCTGGCTTATGCGCATCCATTCCCATTGTCCTGCGTGCAGTCTGACGCGGATGCCGAGCCGTACTGGCGCGATGTCGGAACCCTGGAAGCGTACTGGAAAGCCAACCTCGATCTGGCCTCTGTCACGCCTGAGCTTGATATGTACGACCAGGAATGGCCAATCCGTACGCATATGGAACCGTTGCCGCCCGCGAAATTTGTGCAGGACCGCTCCGGCAGCCACGGGATGACGCTCAACTCGCTGGTTTCCGGCGGCTGTATTATTTCCGGTTCGGTGGTGGTGCAGTCGGTTCTGTTCCCACGGGTAAGGGTGAATTCGTTCTGTAACATTGATTCGGCAGTCTTGTTGCCAGAAGTTTGGGTCGGGCGTTCCTGCCGTTTGCGCCGTTGCATCGTCGATCGCGCTTGTGTGATCCCGGAAGGCATGGTGATTGGTGAAAACGCGGAAGAGGATGCGCGTCGTTTTTACCGTTCAGAAGAAGGCATTGTGCTGGTCACGCGTGAGATGCTGCGCAAACTGCAGGTCAACCAGGAGCGATAATGCAGGTTATACATGTATGTTCAGAGATGTTCCCTCTGTTGAAAACCGGGGGGCTGGCGGATGTGATTGGCGCATTGCCGGCGGCACAAATTGCGGATGGCGTGGATGCCCGTGTATTGCTTCCTGCATTTCCTGACATTCGTCGGGGGGTAACCGATGCAAAGGTGGTTACCCGACGCGACACCTTCGCAGGAAGGATCACGCTGTTGTTCGGTCATTACAACGGTGTCGGTATCTACCTGATTGATGCTCCCCATTTGTATGACCGTCCGGGTAGCCCGTATCACGACACCAACTTATTTGCGTACACCGATAACGTGCTGCGTTTTGCGTTGCTGGGGTGGGTCGGATGTGAAATGGCCTGCGGCCTTGATCCATTCTGGCGCCCGGATGTGGTGCATGCGCACGACTGGCATGCAGGTCTGGCACCGGCCTATCTGGCGGCGCGCGGCCATCCGGCGAAATCGGTGTTCACCGTACACAACCTGGCATATCAAGGCATGTTTTATGCAAAGCATATGGATGACATCCAATTGCCATGGTCGTTCTTTAATGTGCACGGACTGGAGTTTAACGGACAGATTTCATTCCTGAAGGCGGGGCTGTACTACGCCGACCATATCACGGCGGTCAGCCCGACCTATGCGCGTGAAATCACGGAAGCGCAGTTTGCCTACGGGATGGAAGGTTTGCTGCAGCAACGGCACCGTGAAGGACGTCTTTCCGGCGTGCTGAACGGTGTGGACGAAAATATCTGGAGCCCGGAAACCGATCTCCTGCTGGCGTCACGCTACACGCGTGATTCGCTGGAAGAGAAAGCGGAAAACAAACGGCAGTTGCAGATAGCGATGGGCTTAAAGGTCAATGACAAAGCCCCGTTGTTTGCGGTCGTCAGCCGCCTGACCAGCCAGAAAGGGCTGGATCTGGTGCTGGAAGCCTTACCGGGTTTGTTAGAGCAGGGCGGGCAACTGGCGTTACTCGGCGCAGGTGACCCCATCTTGCAGGAAGGGTTTCTTGCCGCCGCTGCAGAGCACCCGGGTCAGGTCGGCGTGCAGATCGGCTATCACGAGGCGTTCTCACATCGCATTATGGGTGGCGCGGATGTGATTTTGGTGCCCAGCCGCTTTGAACCTTGCGGCTTAACGCAATTATATGGACTGAAGTACGGCACGCTGCCGCTAGTGCGGCGCACCGGTGGGCTGGCTGATACGGTGTCTGATAGTTCGCTGGAAAACCTGGCGGACGGTATCGCCAGTGGGTTTGTATTTGAAGATAGTAACGCCTGGTCGCTATTAAGAGCGATTAGACGGGCTTTCGTGTTGTGGTCCCGGCCTTCGCTCTGGCGTTTTGTCCAACGACAGGCAATGGCTATGGATTTTAGCTGGCACGTCGCGGCGAAGTCGTACCGCGAGCTTTACTATCGTTTGAAATAGTTATCCAGGAATCACTTATATGAATGCTCCATTTTCTTATGCATCGCCCACACTCAGCGTAGAGGCCCTTAAGCATTCTATTGCCTATAAGCTGATGTTTACGATTGGCAAAGATCCGGTCATTGCCAACAAACATGAGTGGCTGAACGCCACATTGTTCGCGGTGCGCGATCGTCTCGTGGAGCGCTGGCTGCGTTCTAACCGTGCTCAACTGTCACAGGAAACCCGTCAGGTGTACTACCTGTCGATGGAGTTTCTGATTGGCCGCACCCTTTCCAATGCGCTGTTATCGTTAGGTATTTATGACGATGTCAAAGGTGCGCTGGAAGGCATGGGGCTAGACCTTGAGGAATTGATTGATGAAGAGAACGACCCGGGCCTCGGTAACGGCGGTCTGGGGCGTCTGGCGGCGTGTTTCCTCGACTCGCTGGCAACGTTAGGTCTGCCGGGTCGTGGGTACGGTATCCGCTACGACTACGGCATGTTCCGGCAGAATATTGTCGACGGGCGGCAGAAAGAGTCTCCGGACTACTGGCTGGAGTACGGTAACCCGTGGGAGTTCAAACGCCATAACAAACGCTATAAAGTGCGTTTTGGCGGACGTATTCAGCAGGAAGGCAAGAAGACGCGCTGGATTGAAACTGAAGAGATTCTGGCCGTCGCCTATGACCAGATCATTCCGGGTTACGACACCGATGCCACCAACACGTTACGTTTGTGGAATGCGCAGGCCAGCAGTGAAATCAACCTCGGTAAATTTAACCAGGGTGACTACTTCGCGGCAGTGGAAGACAAAAACCATTCCGAGAACGTTTCCCGCGTCCTCTATCCGGACGATTCGACTTACTCGGGGCGTGAGCTGCGTTTGCGCCAGGAGTACTTCCTGGTCTCTTCGACGATACAGGACATCCTGAGTCGCCACTACCAACTGCACAAAACCTACGACAATCTGGCGGATAAAATTGCTATCCACCTCAACGACACCCACCCGGTGCTGTCGATTCCTGAAATGATGCGTCTGCTTATCGACGACCATAAGTTCAGTTGGGATGATGCGTTTGAAGTGTGCTGCCAGGTCTTCTCCTACACCAACCACACGTTGATGAGTGAGGCGCTGGAAACCTGGCCGGTCGATATGCTGGGTAAAATTCTGCCGCGTCATTTGCAGATAATCTTTGAGATCAACGACTACTTCCTGAAAACCTTGCAGGAACAGTACCCCAACGATACTGCGCTGCTGGGACGCGCGTCGATCATTGACGAGTCCAACGGTCGTCGCGTGCGCATGGCGTGGCTGGCGGTAGTGGTGAGCCACAAAGTTAACGGCGTCTCCGAACTGCACTCCAACCTGATGGTACAGTCGCTGTTTGCCGATTTTGCGAAGATCTTCCCGACGCGATTCTGCAACGTCACTAACGGTGTGACGCCGCGCCGCTGGCTGGCGCTGGCGAACCCGCCGCTCTCCGACGTGCTGGATGAGAACATTGGCCGCACCTGGCGTACCGATCTCAGCCAGTTGAGCGAGCTTGAACAGCACTGCGATTTCCCGCTGGTCAACCATGCGGTGCGTCAGGCGAAGCTGGAGAATAAAAAACGTCTGGCACTGCTTATCGCTCAGAACCTGAATGTGGTGGTGAATCCGAAAGCGCTGTTTGATGTGCAGATTAAACGTATTCACGAGTACAAACGTCAGTTGATGAACGTGCTGCATGTGATCACCCGTTACAACCGTATCAAGGCCGAGCCTGATGCCGAGTGGGTGCCGCGTGTGAATATTTTCGCCGGGAAAGCGGCTTCCGCTTACTACATGGCGAAACACATCATTCACCTGATCAACGACGTCGCGAAAGTGATCAACAACGATCCGCAGATTGGTGACAAGCTGAAGGTAGTCTTTATCCCTAACTACAGCGTCAGCCTGGCGCAGGTGATCGTTCCTGCCGCCGACCTGTCTGAGCAGATTTCACTGGCAGGAACAGAAGCGTCCGGCACCAGTAATATGAAATTTGCCCTCAACGGCGCGCTGACGATCGGTACGCTGGACGGCGCCAACGTCGAGATGCTGGAGCATGTGGGTGCGGAAAATATCTTTATCTTTGGTAATACGGCAGAAGAGGTCGAGGCGCTGCGCAGTAAGGGCTACAAACCTCGCGAATATTACGAGAAAGACGAAGAGCTGCATCAGGTGCTGACGCAAATTGGCAGCGGCGTGTTCAGTCCGGACGAACCAGGCCGTTATCGTGACCTGGTGGACTCGCTGATCAACTTTGGCGACCACTATCAGGTGTTGGCGGATTACCGCAGCTATGTTGACTGTCAGGATAAGGTCGACGAACTGTATCTGCGTCCGGAAGAGTGGACCGCGAAGACCATGCTCAACATCGCCAATATGGGGTATTTCTCCTCCGACAGGACGATCAAAGAGTATGCCGACACCATCTGGCATATTGATTCGGTGCGGTTGTAATGAAGAAAGGCCCGGTAGTTTTACCGGGCCTGCGGGTTAATGCCGTTCTGTAGGCCGGAAAAGCGAAGTCGCCATCCGGCCTTTTTATTAAGACGCTAACGACAGTTGGCGTTTATCCAGGTATTCCGCCAGCCAGTGGGTGATGCGGGACTGCTGTTCAGCGTTGAGCCACATCCCTTCTTTGGTGCGACGCCACAGCGCATCGTCTGCTCGGCGTACCCACTCGTGCTCGACCAGATACTTCAGCTCCGCTTCGTAGAATTCGTGACCAAAATCTTCACCTAAGTCCGCAATCGACGTGGCTTCACCCAGGATCCATTCCGTGTTGCTGCCGTAGGTGCGCGAGTAGTGGCGCGCCAGCGATTCCGTCAGGAAAGGGTAGCGACGGCGCAGTTTTGCCGCATAATCTTCACGATCATTGCCAATTTCGCCGCCTGGCAGGATGCACTCTTTGGTCCAGGCCGGGCCAATACCCTGATAGTAAGACGACAGTTTTTCCACTGCGTGTTCGGCCAGCTTGCGGTAGGTGGTCAGCTTGCCGCCAAACACAGACAGCAGCGGGGCTTTGCCGTTTTCGTCGTGAATATCCAGCGTGTAGTCACGCGTGATGGCCTGCGGCGAATCGGATTCGTCATCACACAGCGGGCGTACGCCAGAGTAGGTCCAGACGATATCGTCGCGTCCCAGTTGTTTCTTAAAGTGCGCGTTGTAAACCTTCAGCAGGTAATTGATTTCACTTTCGTCAATTTTCACCGCTTTCGGGTCGCCATTATATTCAACGTCGGTGGTGCCGATTATTGAGAACTCATCCATCCACGGGATCACAAACACAATGCGCTTGTCTTCGTTTTGCAGGATGTAAGCCTGCTTCTGCGTGTGGACGCGTGGCACCACGATATGGCTGCCTTTGATCAGGCGGATACCGTACGGTGAAGGCAGATGCATACCGTCGTCGAAGAACTGTTTCACCCACGGGCCCGTCGCGTTGACCAGACCACGCGCCTGCCAGCTGTATTTTTTGCCGGTATCGATGTCTTCCGCTTCCACTATCCACAGGCCGTTTTCACGGCGGGCGGAGGTCGCGCGGGTACGGGTTAACACTTCTCCCCCTTTGCGAACCACCATTTGGGCGTTTGCCAGAACCAGTCGCGCATCGTCTACCCAGCAGTCAGAATATTCGAAACCGCGCACAATCTCGGGTTTCAGCACAGAATCTGCGCCAAAACGCAAACCGGTTGAACCAGGTAAACTGGTGCGTTTGCCCAGGTGATCGTACATAAAAAGACCTACACGAATCATCCATGCCGGACGCAGGTGCGGGCGGTGAGGTAGACGAAAACGCATCGGGAAGGCGATATGTGGCGCCATTTTCAACAGCACTTCACGCTCGGCCAGCGCTTCGCTGACCAGGCGGAATTCGTAGTGTTCCAGGTAGCGCAAGCCACCGTGGATGAGTTTAGAACTTGCAGAGGAGGTGGCGCAGGCTAAATCCTGCGCTTCCAGCATCAGCACGGATAAACCACGTCCAGCGGCGTCTGCCGCGATACCGGCACCGTTAATGCCCCCGCCTATCACAATCAGATCTTTGGTTTCCATGCTGCCCTCTTGCGCTTTCGTTATAGCTCATAAATGTTCGTTATCGAACATAATAGCAAAGAAACGCGCCATTGGTAACATCGAAAAAACATTTTAGAGTGATACATATAACATTATGGTGTTTACCTGCCGTCTGAACGTACACTGGGCGTTACTATGGCTTACCGGCAATAAAAGAAAGAGAGTCTATGGATCAGTTTGAATGTATTAACGTAGAAGAAGCTCACCAGAAACTGCATCACGGAAAAGCGGTACTGGTCGATATCCGCGATCCGCAAAGCTATGCAATGGGGCATGCGCCGCAAGCGTTTCATTTGACCAATGACACGCTGGGAACGTTTATGCGCGAACATGACTTCGATAGCGTGGTGATGGTGATGTGCTACCACGGAAATAGCAGCAAAGGGGCGGCGCAGTATCTTCTCCAGCAAGGCTATGACGCGGTCTACAGTATTGATGGCGGCTTTGATGCATGGCACCGCCATTTCCCCTCAGAGGTGGCATACGGCTCGTAAGCCTTTATACTGTTCTCTTTTGTGTGGACTAAGCGACAGCAACGATGTTGATGATTACCTCTTTTGCTAACCCCCGCGTGGCGCAGGCATTTGTTGATTATATGGCGACGCAGGGCGTTATCCTGACGATCCAACAACATAACCAAAGCGACGTCTGGCTGGCGGATGAATCCCAGGCCGAGCGCGTCCAGGCGGAGCTGGCACGATTCCTCGAAAACCCGGGCGATCCGCGTTATCTGGCGGCGAGCTGGCAGTCCGGTCATACCGACAGCGGACTCCACTACCGCCGTTTCCCGTTTATTGCCACGCTGCGTGAACGGGCAGGTCCCGTTACCTGGCTTATCATGGCGGCATGCATCCTGGTGTTTCTCGCGATGAACATCATGGGCGATCAGAACGTGATGCTTTGGCTGGCCTGGCCGTTTGATCCGTCTCTGAAATATGAGTTCTGGCGCTATTTTACCCATGCGTTTATGCACTTCTCGCTGATGCACATACTCTTTAACCTGCTGTGGTGGTGGTACCTTGGCGGGGCGGTCGAAAAGCGTCTGGGCAGCGGCAAACTGGTCGTCATTACGGTGATCAGCGCACTGCTGAGTGGCTATGTGCAGCAGAAATTTAGCGGTCCGTGGTTTGGCGGGCTTTCGGGTGTTGTTTACGCATTGATGGGTTATGTCTGGCTGCGCGGTGAACGCGATCCGCAAAGTGGCATATACCTTCAGCGTGGTTTGATTATTTTTGCGTTGATTTGGATAGTAGCCGGCTGGTTTGACGTGTTTGGGATGTCGATGGCGAATGGCGCACACATCGCCGGGCTGGCGGTAGGTTTGGCAATGGCATTGGCTGATACGGTTAATGTGCGAAAACGAACATAGAAATTCCAGGGAATCAGAATGAAACAAACACAACGACATGACGCGATCATTGAACTGGTAAAAAAACAGGGATACGTCAGCACCGAGGAGTTGGTGGAGCATTTCTCCGTCAGCCCGCAGACGATTCGCCGCGATCTCAACGAACTGGCCGATCAGAACATGATTCTGCGCCACCACGGTGGTGCGGCGCTGCCTTCCAGTTCCGTGAACACGCCGTGGCACGATCGAAAAGCAACGCAGACGGCGGAAAAAGAGCGTATTGCGCGTAAAGTCGCCACGCAAATACCGAATGGCTCCACGCTGTTTATCGATATCGGTACAACGCCGGAAGCGGTCGCGCATGCGCTGCTGGACCACAGCAATCTTCGCATTGTGACCAACAACCTCAACGTGGCGAACACGCTGATGGTGAAAGAGGATTTTCGCATTATTCTGGCCGGCGGTGAGCTTCGCAGCCGTGATGGCGGGATCATTGGCGAAGCAACGCTCGATTTTATCTCCCAGTTCCGCCTCGACTTTGGCATTTTGGGGATCAGCGGCATCGATAGCGACGGCTCATTGCTGGAGTTTGATTATCATGAAGTGCGCACCAAGCGCGCGATCATTGAAAATTCACGCCACGTTATGCTGGTGGTGGATCACTCGAAGTTTGGTCGTAATGCGATGGTGAACATGGGCAGCATTAGTCTGGTCGATGCGGTCTATACCGATACCATGCCGCCCGCTGGCGTGATGCAGGTGATTGCCGAGCACCATATTCAACTGGAGCTGTGCTAATGACGTTTGCCGGATGACGGCTAAAGCCGAATCCGGCCTACAAAATCACCCGTCCTCGTAGGCCCGGTAAGCGTTAGCGCCACCGGGCGAAATCACACCCCATAACCCATCATCTTCAACAATTGCTGCGCGTGCTGCACCGCATCCTGCCGGTGTGCGACGCCAAGTTTCTGATACAGGTTGCGAATGTGCGTTTTGATGGTGGTTGCGGCGACCGCCAGCTCCCCCGCGATCTGTTCATTGCTGTAACCGGAATAGATAAGCCCCAGAACCTGCCATTCGCGTTGCGTGAGCGGGCTGGTGCGGATCAGTTCCGGCACTTCCGGGTGCGTGAGCAGACGCTCAACGAAACCCTCGTCAAAATGGGCGAACTTATGTCGGTGGTGCTGGTTAATCTCCCGCAGGATACGCTGTGCCCGGTGTTGATCGAGTTCCGGTAACGTGTTGAGCTGAAGCAGTTGGCGAAGTTGCTGCGCCATCGCTTCCCCTTCAATCACAAAGTGGCTGATGAAACCGGTACGATTCGCCAGTTGCAGCGCCTCAAGCAGCACGCGCTGGGCATCGTTTTTACGTCCTGCCTGCCAGTACAGTTGATTGAGCAGCAGCAGGTTGCGGTTCAGGTCGCTCATCAGACGTAGACTACGTGCATTTTCGTTCAGCTCTTCCAGCACAATTTCTGCGGGTTCGAACTCGCCTAACAGGATCTGCACCCTGGCGATGTTGCGCCACTGGCTTTGCAGGAAGTGGTTGTTGGCAAACGCCGGTTTTGGTGTGTGTCGCAGCCAGTGAGCGGCCGATTTTTTATCGCCGGTCATCTGCCAGTAAATCACCCGGACTTTATCCGCATTGGAGATCCAGTCACTGTGATATTGGCCGTTGCCCAGCAGGTTTTCCAGCCGGTTCAACTGGCTACGGGCATTATCCAGATCGCCACGCGCCAGCGAGCATTGCACGAGGAGCGCCAGACACTGCAATTGCTGTTGCGGCTGGAAGCCAGAGAGCACATCAATCCCACTACGGGCTGAGGCTTCAGCCTCATCCAGACGCGCCCACGCCCACAGGAGCTGCGCGCGAATGCGTACCAGGAATTCGTGCATTGGTAACTGTTCCAGGTGCTGATCTTTGATCAACTGGAACGCTTTCTCTTGCGTTTCCCAGGCCGCTTGCAGGAAGCCCTGGGCAAACAGAATTTCGCTTTGTTGGATAAGGCTCCACAGCGCGTAGTGCCAGACATCATGGTGACGCGCCATTTGCTCCGTTTGCTGCATCAATGACAGCGATTGGGCAAGATCGCCTTTACAGTGCAGAACTTCACCGTGTACGGAAGTGGCGACAATCCGGCTATAGAACCAGGCAATCGGCAGTTCGTCCAGCGCCAGTTTTGCCAGCCGCTCCGCTTCATCCGGGTTGCCGTCGTTGATCGCCACCTGCGCGCGCAATGCGTTAAATTCCGCATGCAGTGTTCCGTCCATCACGCCGTTGATCTCTTGCTCGGCGCGCGCCAGCAGGGTGTTGACCTCGCTGTAACGGTGTTGGCTCTGCATCAGCCAGGCTTGCAGCAGCACCAGTCGTGGATTTTCCAGCAGGCTTTCCCACGGCAGCGCTTTCAGTGACTCTTCCAGCAACGCCAGTTCGCTGTGGTTGAACAGACCCCACGCATGATTAAGCAGAATGTCGCGCAGCATATGTGCGTCGCCAGCCGCCAGCGCATGGTGAATGGCCTCGCTGGGGAACCCTTGCGCCATCCAGCTTTCGGCGGCGGCGCGGTGAATTTCCGGCAGTTCGGTTGCCAGTTCCCACTGGCAACGCTGACGTAAAAAGTTGCCGAACAGCGGGTGATAACTAAACCATTCGCCGGTGTCATCCATCCGTTGCAGGAACAGACCCTGGCGCTCAATCTCTTCGAGGCGCATTTGACCGTTTTCTTCGCCGGTAACACGGGCGATGAGAGCGTCGTTCATGGAGCGTAATACGGCGCTTTTTAACAGGAAGTGACGGGTGGCGACATCGACGCTGTCCAGCACTTCATCCACCAGATAATCAGACAAGTGGCTGGCGTTGATCCCTGCCAGGCGGCGTGCCGACTGGTGAGCGGGGCTATTGTTCTGGCGGGCGGAAAGGGCGATAAGCTGTAGCGCCGTTGCCCAGCCTGCAACGTCGTCACACATCCGACTGCTTTCAGCGGCTTCAATCGGGGAGGATAAACGACGGTCAAAAAACTGTTTGGCTTCCTGGTGGTTGAAGGCTAATTGCTGACTGCCTATTTCCAGGAGCTGATCGCGTACGCGCAGATTAGCGATGCCCAACTGCGGTAAGTTGCGCGACAGAACCACCAGCGTGAGGTTTTCTGGTTGATGGCGCAGGAAGAAGCGCATCGACTCATGGATAACCGGGTTGGAGATGAGATGGTAATCGTCAATGACCAGATACAGCGGACGATGCCACTCTGCCAGTTCAATAAACAGCTGGGCAAACAGTGACGTCAGGCTGGCGTATTGGCGCTTTTGCACCATCACTTCACTGGTCGAGCAATGCCCGCCAGTGGCTTGCTGGATGGCGGCAATCAGATAGCTGGCAAATCGCTCTTGCTGATTGTCACCTTCATCCAGTGAGAACCAACCTAACTCATTTTTTCCGGCTGCCCATTGTGAAATGAGCGTGGTTTTCCCGTAACCAGCAGGACTTGTGATTAGGGCTAACCTGAAATTGTTCGCGCCGGAAAGTTTAGCCAACAGGCGCTCACGAACCACTGTATGGTCGAGTCGAACCGGACGACTTAATTTAGACGGAATCAACATAGTTAATCACTTCACTGTGAGGAAATGGGGGAAAACGATTTTTTTTGCGCTTCGTAATTAATAGATATAAGGTCGGACAGAAACCGGTTTAATGCAAGTTAAGCGGACTTTTTGTGCTTCTGAATTTGCACTCTGTCACAAATATAAATATATCTGGTTGGAAACTCACTTTTATCGCCTGAATGTGCGTGGGGACTGGATTGGCACCTCATTCTGGCTGTTTCAGAGCATGTCATAAGCGCTGTATGGCGACTGCGGTTTTAATGAAAATCGTCATTTTCCCTGCATGAAAAATAAACATTTACGAAAGAGTGATAAACCAGGGGGTTATTTTAGGTTAGAAACTATTTCCGTATTTACATGTTCTTTCTAAATGATATTCCACAATTTTTCCTGGCCTCTGTTTATTCCCTTCGATAATGCGTAAAACAATATATGGCTTGCAGGGATCTGTGTGGTCATTCTGAGCATTGACGGGTCATCGCACTATCGTTAAGTGGTGGCGATCACACTTTTATGCTCATCCCCACTACTCCTCCCCGCCTAATCCCCGGTGGGAGGAGGAAGGTCAACAACGAGCCAGGCAAACTAGCAATAACGTTGTTTTATTACCTGAGGACCCGGAATTCCTATGTCACAGCCTACCTTTAATAAAGAGCAATTTCAGGCTGCCCTGACGCGTCAGTGGCAGCGTTTCGGTTTACTGTCGGCTGCCGAGATGACCTCTCGTCAATGGTGGCAGGCTGTTAGCGGCGCACTGGCTGAGTTACTCAGCGCGCAACCCGCGGCAAAACCGGCGAAAAATCAGCGCCACGTTAACTACATCTCGATGGAGTTTCTGATTGGCCGTCTGACAGGTAACAACCTGCTTAACCTGGGCTGGTATCAGGAGGTGGGCGACGCGTTGAAAGCGCACGACATCAACCTGAGCGACCTGCTGGAAGAAGAAGTCGATCCGGCGCTGGGTAACGGCGGTCTGGGACGTCTGGCTGCATGCTTCCTTGACTCGATGGCCACCGTGGGGCAGTCCGCGACAGGCTATGGCCTGAATTACCAGTACGGCCTGTTCCGTCAGTCTTTTGCCGATGGGCAGCAAATGGAAGCGCCAGATGACTGGCATCGCGGCAGCTACCCGTGGTTTCGCCATAACGAAGCACTGGATGTCCAGGTCGGCATTGGCGGCAAGGTGAGTAAAGACGGCCACTGGGAACCGGGCTTTGTGATCACCGGTCAGGCGTGGGATCTGCCGGTGCTTGGCTATCGCAATGGGATGGCGCAACCGCTACGTCTGTGGCAGGCGACCCATGCACATCCGTTCAATCTGACCAAATTTAACGATGGCGATTTCTTGCGGGCGGAACAGCAGGGCATCGACGCGGAAAAACTGACGAAAGTGCTGTATCCGAATGACAACCACACCGCAGGCAAAAAGCTGCGCCTGATGCAGCAATACTTCCAGTGTGCGTGCTCGGTGGCTGACATTCTGCGTCGCCATCACCTGGCGGGTCGCAAGCTGCATGAGCTGGCCGATTTCGAAGTGATTCAACTGAACGACACCCACCCGACTATCGCCATTCCTGAACTGCTGCGCGTGCTGCTCGACGAGCACCAGATGAGCTGGGACGAGGCGTGGGCGATCACCAGCAAAACCTTCGCTTACACCAACCACACGCTGATGCCGGAAGCGCTCGAGTGCTGGGATGAAAAACTGGTGAAAGCGCTGCTGCCGCGCCATATGCAGATCATCAAAGAGATTAACGACCGCTTTAAGACGCTGGTGGATAAGACCTGGCCGGGCGACAAAGCGGTGTGGGCGAAGCTGGCGGTGGTCCACGACAAACAAGTGCGCATGGCGAACATGTGTGTGGTGAGTGGCTTTGCGGTCAACGGCGTGGCCGCGCTGCACTCGGATCTGGTAGTGAAAGATCTCTTCCCGGAATATCACCAGCTGTGGCCGAATAAATTCCATAACGTGACCAACGGTATTACGCCGCGTCGCTGGATCAAACAGTGCAACCCTCAACTTGCCGCGCTGCTCGACAAGTCGCTGAAGAAAGAGTGGGCCAACGATCTCGATCAACTGATCAATCTGGAGAAATTTGCCGACGACGCAAAATTCCGTCAGACGTATCGCGAGATTAAACAGGCGAACAAAGACCGTCTGGCCGAGTTTGTGAAGGCGCGTACCGGGATTGAAATTAACCCGCAGGCGATTTTTGATATCCAGATTAAGCGTCTGCACGAATACAAACGCCAGCATCTGAACCTGCTGCATATTCTGGCCCTCTACAAAGAGATCCGCGAGAACCCGAAAGCAGACCGCGTACCGCGCGTGTTCCTGTTTGGCGCGAAAGCGGCGCCGGGTTATTACCTGGCGAAGAACATTATCTTTGCGATCAACAAGGTGGCGGAAGCCGTCAATAACGATCCGAAAGTGGGTGACAAACTGAAAGTGGTCTTCCTGCCGGATTACTGTGTCTCGGCGGCGGAAATGCTGATCCCGGCGGCGGATATCTCCGAGCAGATCTCGACGGCCGGTAAGGAAGCGTCTGGCACCGGTAATATGAAGCTGGCGCTGAACGGTGCGCTGACCGTTGGTACGCTGGACGGGGCAAACGTCGAAATCGCCGAGAAAGTGGGCGATGAGAACATCTTTATTTTTGGTCATACCGTGGAAGAGGTGAAAGCGCTGAAAGCCAAAGGTTACGACCCGGTGAAATGGCGTAAAAAAGACAAAGTGCTGGATGCGGTACTCAAAGAGCTGGAAAGCGGGAAGTACAGCGGTGGTGATAAACACGCGTTTGACCAGATGCTGCACAGCATGGGCAAGCAGGGTGGTGACCCGTATCTGGTAATGGCGGACTTTGCTGCCTACGTTGAGGCGCAAAAGCAGGTCGATGTGCTGTATCGCGACCAGGAAGCCTGGACCCGTGCGGCGATTCTGAATACGGCGCGTTGCGGCATGTTCAGCTCGGATCGTTCCATCCGTGATTATCAGACCCGTATCTGGCAGGCAAAGCGCTAAGGAAACGCGATGGAAAGCAAACGTCTGGATAATGCCGCGTTAGCGGCGGGGATCAGCCCCAATTATATCAATGCCCACGGTAAACCGCAGTCGATTGGCGCCGAAACCAAACGGCGTTTGCTTGACGCCATGCATCGCACCACCGCCGCCACGAAGGTGGCGGTGACACCCGTGCCAAATGTGATGGTGTATACCGCAGGCAAAAAGATGCCGCTGGCGGTCGAAGGGAGTGGGGAGTTTACCTGGATACTGACCACCGAAGAGGGGGCGCAGCACAAAGGGCACGCTACGGGCGGCAAAGCATTTCATCTTCCGGCAAAGCTGCCGGAGGGCTATCACACGCTGACATTAACCCAGGGCGAACAGCGTTCGCACTGCCGGATCATTGTGGCGCCGAAGCGCTGCTACGAACCGCAGGCGCTGCTGACGGGCCAAAAGCTGTGGGGTGCATGTGTACAGCTCTACACCCTGCGTTCAGAGCTTAACTGGGGGATTGGCGATTTTGGCGATCTCAAGGCCATGCTGGTAGACGTGGCGAAACGCGGTGGTTCCTTCATTGGATTGAATCCCATTCATGCGCTCTATCCTGCGAATCCCGAGAGCGCCAGTCCGTACAGCCCTTCTTCACGCCGCTGGCTGAATGTTATTTACATTGATGTGAACGCAGTAGAAGACTTCCGCCAGAGCGAAGAGGCGCAGGCATGGTGGCAGAAGCCCGCTACGCAGAAAGCGCTGAAACAGGCGCGGGACGCCGAATGGGTGGATTACACAACTGTGACGGCGCTGAAAATGACGGCGCTGCGTATGGCATGGCGTGGTTTCGCCGTTCGTGATGACGAGCAGATGGCTGAGTTTCGTCACTTTGTCGAACAGGAAGGCGAAAGCCTGTACTGGCAGGCCGCGTTCGACGCGCTGCATGCTTATCAGGTGAAAGAGGACGCATTGCGCTGGGGCTGGCCGGTGTGGCCGAAGGCATATCAGTCGGTGGATTCTCCACAGGTCAAACAGTTCTGCGAACAGCATCAGGATGAGGTGGATTTCTATCTCTGGCTACAGTGGCTGGCGTATACCCAATTCGCCGCCTGTTGGCAAACCAGTCAGGGATTCGACATGCCGATCGGTCTGTATCGTGATCTGGCTGTGGGCGTCGCACAAGGCGGTGCGGAAACCTGGTGTGACCGGGAGCTGTATTGCCTGAAAGCCTCTGTCGGCGCGCCGCCGGATATCCTCGGCCCGCTCGGTCAGAACTGGGGATTGCCGCCAATGGATCCCCACATTATCACCGCGCGTGCCTATGAGCCGTTTATCGAGCTACTGCGCGCCAATATGCAAAACTGCGGCGCGCTGCGTATCGACCATGTGATGTCGATGCTGCGTTTGTGGTGGATCCCCTACGGTGAAACGGCGGATCATGGCGCTTATGTCCATTATCCGGTGGACGATCTGCTCTCCATTCTGGCGCTGGAAAGTCAACGTAATCACTGTATGGTGATTGGCGAAGATTTGGGTACCGTGCCGGTGGAGATCGTCAGCAAACTGCGTAATAGCGGCGTCTATTCTTACAAAGTCCTCTATTTTGAAAATGACCATGAGAAGACCTTCCGTGCACCGAAAGCGTACCCGGAACAATCAATGGCTGTCGCGACGACGCATGACCTTCCTACGCTGCGTGGCTATTGGGACAGCGGCGATCTGACGCTCGGTAAAACGCTGGGACTTTACCCGGATGAGGCGGTCCTGCGTGAGTTGTATCAGGATCGCGAGCAGGCGAAACAAGGTCTGCTGGATGCGTTGCACAAGTATGGCTGCTTGCCAAAACGCGCAGGGCATAAGGCATCGCTGATGTCGATGACGTCGACGCTTAATCGCGGCCTTCAGCGTTATATTGCAGACAGTAATAGCGCTTTACTGGGGTTACAGCCGGAAGACTGGCTGGACATGGCGGAGCCGGTCAATATTCCGGGCACCAGCGAACAGTACAAGAACTGGCGGCGTAAACTGGCTATCCCTCTTGAACAGATGTTTGCTGATGATGAGGTGAACAAGCTGATTAAGGATCTGGATAAGCGGCGAAAAGCGGCAACGAAGAAGAAGTAACAACCAAAACGCCGGGGCTTACCCCGGCGTTTTCTTATCTGTAGCGCGGGCCGATCGACATCGTTGTAGGCCGGATAAGGCAAAGCCGCCATCCGGCAATGTTCCGTATCACGTCTGATGGTGCTTCGTTTATCAGGCCTATACGGTGAACGCTAAGCATAAAAAAAGCCGGGGATTTCCCCGGCTTTTTAGTCTGGAATGTGCGGTGTTAAACCACCATACCCAGCAGCAGACACCCTACCAGGCCGCAGACAGAGATAATGGTTTCCAGCATTGACCATGATTTGATGGTCTCACCGATGGTCAGGTTGAAATACTCTTTGAACAGCCAGAAGCCCGGATCGTTCACGTGGGAGAAAATCACGCTACCAGAACCTACGGCAATAACCATCAGCTCAGGGCTTACGCCAGTGGTGGCAATCAGCGGTGCCACGATACCACCCGCGGTAATGGCGGCAACTGTCGCTGAACCCAGCGCGATACGCAGGACGGCGGCGATAGACCATGCCATCAGAATCGGGGAGATGTTGGTTTCGTGCATCATAGAGGCGATGTACTTATCAACGCCGCTATCAACCAGAACCTGTTTGAACGCACCGCCACCGCCGATGATCAACAGCATCATGGCAATGATTTTGATGGAAGAGGACAGGGTCTCGTTAATCTGATCCATTGAACGACCACGGTTCAGACCGAAGGTGAACATCGCAATCAGGACCGCAATCAGCGTCGCCATGACCGGGTCGCCGAGGAATTCTGCGACAGCCAGGAAAGGGTGACCTTTCGGCAGGCTCATCTCTGCAACGGCGCGGAACGCCATCAGGATCACCGGTACCAGGGACGTCCAGACGCTGACGCCAAAGCCAGGCATCTCTTCTTCAGTAAAGGTTTTGGCGCTGTACAGACCTTCCGGAATTGGTTTGTCGATACCTTTCAGGCAGCGAGCAAAAACAGGACCGGCCAGAATAACGGTTGGGATTGCCAGAATGGTACCGAACAGCAGGGTTTTACCCATATCTGCATGGAAAATGGTCGCAATGGCAGTTGGGCCCGGGTGCGGCGGCAGGAAGCCGTGGGTCACGGAAAGCGCGGCCGCCATCGGTACACCGACAAACAGCAGCGGGATATTGGCAGCAGCAGCGATGGTGAACACCAGCGGCAGCATCAGCACGAAGCCCACTTCGTAGAACAGGGCAAAACCCACGGTGAAGCCGGTTAACACGACAGCCCACTGGATGTGTTTTTTACCAAATTTGGCAATCAACGTGGTGGCGATACGCTGCGCGCCGCCACAATCTGCCAGCATTTTGCCCAACATGGCGCCGAAACCCATAATCAGGGCGAGGCTGCCCAGGGTTCCACCAACACCAGCCTTGATGGAGCTAATCACTTTAACCAACGGCATGCCTTGCATCAGACCGACTGCAAGCGCTACCAGGACGAGAGCGATAAATCCGTTCATTTTGAAGCGGATCATCAGAAGAAGTAACAAGATGACACCGATAGCAACGATGACTAATGGCATGATTTACCTGGCCTTTACTTTGTTATGGGTAACGTCAGTGTTTAGATGACAAAATCCGGTTTTCCCAACGGGGAACAGAACCGTAGCGGCACCAGTACTGAGTGCCTTCGAAACTCTTTAGTTTAGTCGGCTGTTATGGGGTGGTTAGGTGCCCATACGAATGATACGGGTAACATGTATGAGTTGAGAATCACCCAGGCAGGCAAAATTTGAATTATGAGACGCAGGTCATGTTATGAGGTCGGATCTTTCAGGAAGGAGAAGGCAAATACAGGCCCGGTGAGCATGGCGTCACCGGGCAAAGGCAGGCTCTTAGTAGTAAGAGTGCTCGCCGCGCTGGTGTTCGGTCAGGTCGCGAACGCCTTTCAGTTCAGGGAACTCGTTCAGCAGCTGTTTTTCGATGCCTTCTTTCAGGGTGACATCGACCATAGAACAGCCGTTACAGCCGCCGCCAAACTGCAGAATGGCGTAGCCTTCGTCGGTTATCTCCATCAGCGTCACGCGACCGCCGTGGCCCGCCAGCTGTGGGTTGATCTGCGACTGGATTGCGTATTCCACGCGCTCCATCAGCGGCGCATCATCAGCAACTTTACGCATTTTCGCGTTTGGCGCTTTCAGCGTCAGTTGAGAACCTAACTGGTCGGTCACAAAATCAATTTCGGCATCTTCCAGATACGGCGCGCTCAGCTCATCGACATAGGCGGTGAGCAGGTCAAATTTGATGGGCGTGTCGGTTGCTTCCACGGCGTCCGGCGGACAATAAGAAACGCCACATTCAGCGTTAGGCGTACCGGGATTGATCACAAATACGCGGATTTGTGTCCCTTCTTCCTGATTTGCCAGCAGTTTGGCAAAGTGCGCTTGTGCAGCCTCGGAAATATGGATCATAGTAATGGCCTAATAGTTGACTATTTTAGTTGGTTATAATACGCCCATCATCGAGGCTCTACAAGGTTCGACACAGGCACCATACCTGGACAGTCGCTGCGCCGTTGCGTAAAAGCAGTTGCGCGATCTCCGCGACGGTACTTCCGGTAGTGACGACATCATCCACAATAACCATATGGAGTCCCCGCACCGGCAATTCAAGGCGAAATGCGTTTTTCAGGTTACGTTTGCGTAATCTGGCGCTGAGATGGTGCTGGGTGGCCGTCGCCCGGACCCTCGTCACGGACTGACTATCCCAGGAGCATCCCAGCCAGCGCGCCAGCGGGCGGCATAAGAGATCGCTTTGGTTAAATCCCCTGCGCCAGTGGCGGCGCTGCCAAAGCGGTACGCTGACTATCCGGTCAGGTAACCGGAGACCAGTGGCGCGGCGAGCCAGTAATACCTCTTGCAATAGCAGTCGCGAAAGGGCGAGGGCGATTTCACAGCGGCGGGAAAATTTAAGCTGGTGGATGAGCGAACTCAGCGGCGGGGTATAGTCGCTAACGGTGACCAGTCGTTGCCAGGGGGGCGATTTTTGCAGACAACGTCCGCAGGGGAGAGTGGCATGTGTGGCCGGTAAACCGCACTGCGGACACAGGCAAACGCGGCAGCGTACCGACTGCGCGCATACCGAACAAATTCCCCAATGACCGAGCGCCAGCGGCATTCGGCATAGCCAGCATAAACCCGGTACTGTTAGCATATGCGCATCCTTGTTGGCTAAAAGAGAACAGTAACTGATGAATGACATCTGGTGGCAGACCGAAGGTCAGGGAAATTGTCATCTTGTGCTGCTGCACGGATGGGGATTGAACGCAGAAGTCTGGCATTGCATAAGCGCGGAACTGGCTTCGCATTTCACCCTGCATCTCGTTGACTTACCGGGTTTTGGCCGGAGTCAGGGATTTGGCGCAATGACGCTCGAGGCGATGGCGGAATGCGTACTGAAACAGGCGCCGGATAAAGCCGTTTGGCTCGGTTGGAGTCTGGGCGGGCTGGTCGCCAGTCAGGTGGCGCTAACGCATCCTGAACGCGTTCAGGCGTTGGTCACCGTGGCCTCATCACCACGCTTTAGCGCCCATGAAGAGTGGCCGGGCATCAAACCGGAAATTTTAGCCGGTTTTCAACAGCAACTGAGTGAAGACTTCCAGCGTACGGTGGAACGTTTTCTGGCGCTGCAAACGCTGGGAACGGAGACGGCGCGTCAGGATGCGCGGGCATTGAAAAAAGCCGTACTGGCGCTGCCGATGCCGGAGGTCGAAGTGCTGAACGGCGGTCTGGAAATCCTCAAAACTGCCGATCTCCGTGAGCCACTAAAAGCACTGACCATGCCGTTTTTGCGTCTGTACGGTTATCTGGATGGTCTGGTGCCGCGTAAAGTGGTGCCGATGCTGGATGCGTTATGGCCGGAAAGTGAGTCTGAAGTTTTTGCGAAAGCGGCACATGCGCCGTTTATCTCGCATCCTGATGCGTTTTGTCAGGTGCTAATCGCCGTGAAGGATAAGCTGTAACAGCGGCGTGCCGCCCGGCGATGTGATTTTCGCCGGGCCGTGTGCGGTGAACTACCGTAACGTCCACCACTCGCGCAGGCACGCTTTCCCCTCCGGGCAGCTCTTACAACTTCCGGAGAGACACCCGTCGGTGTCCTCCTGAATGCGCACGGCTTTACCCATGTTCTCTAGCTGACTCAGCATCGCATCAATCATAGGCTGCGGAGTATGAAGTGTGTGGCTAATTTGTTTAGCCTCCATCCGTCCCCGCAGCGCCAGTAAATCACGAACCTGAATAAGTGAAGCCATTATTCGCAGCCTTAGTGGCAGTCGCCCGTTGAGCTGGCGCAGCAGGAACTTGCCGTTTTACGCGTGGCCAGCAATTCGATATCCACGCGGCTACGGGCGCGACGCAGCAGACCCAGAACCACAATGTTGAACAGGATGACGGCCAGAATGCAGACCAGACTGTAGGTCGGGTGCTGGCTGTAGCTGGCCACCTGATAAAACAACGTCGACAGTGAGTAGGCGATGTTCAGACCCCACAGAATGGAGAAGCCCATCCAGCCGCGACTGGATTCACGAGAAATAGCGCCCATCACCGAGATGCACGGTACATACAGCAGGACGAAAATCAGATAGCTGTAGGCTGCCGCCGCGCTACCGAATTTGGCACCCATCACGCCCATTGCGCCTGTCGCCATTTCGCCGTCGCCTTTGCTGGCTTCAATCGGGTTCGCCAGTACGCTGAGGCTGAAGGTATCTTTCAGGCTCTGCCAGGTTTCGTCTACCGCGCCCATCAACTCGTCACCGAGGTTGAACTCTGCGGGGTTGAACTCCTCTTCCTGGATGTTTTCTGCGGTATAGAGCGTGTTGAGCGTACCGACCACGACCTCTTTCGCCATTGCACCGGTAAACAGCCCTACCGTTGCCTGCCAGTTATCTTCATGAACGCCAATCGGTTTAAAGATGGGGGTGATCACGCGGCTCACGGAGGCGAGGGCAGAGTCGTTGATGTTGTCGACGATTTTCCCGCTCAGGGAGAAGCTGTTAAAGGCACTGAGGAAAATACTGACGATGATGATCACTTTACCGGCGCGCAGGACGAAGCCTTTCAGGCGCTGCCAGGTTTGAATGACCAGACTCTTAATGTGCGGAACATGATAGACCGGCAGTTCCATAACAAACGGAGAGGCTTCGCCACGCATGATGGTGTGTTTGAGCATCAGACCGGTCAACACCGCCATCACAATACCGAGCACGTAAAGTGAGAAGACCGCCAGCGCACCATTCTGCCCAAAGAAGGCAGCAGCAAACACCGCAAAAATCGCCAGGCGTGCGCCGCAGGACATAAACGGCGCCATCATGATGGTCATCAGACGTTCACGTGGTGCATCCAGAGTACGCGCGCCCATCACCGAGGGGACGTTGCAACCAAAGCCCACAATCAGCGGCACGAATGACTTACCCGGCAGCCCCAGTGCTTGCATCAACCGGTCCATCACAAACGCTGCGCGCGCCATGTAACCGGAGTCTTCAAGGAAGGAGAGGAACAAGTACATCATCCCGATCTGCGGCACCAGCGGCAGAACGGTGTTGATCCCACCGCCAAGGCCCTGGGCCAGGAAAATAGTTAACCACTCCGGGAAGTGAAGGGTGTAGCCAATCCACTGGATACCATGCACAAACAGTGCGACCGAGCCGACGTCAAACAGCGGCTGTAAAGCACCACCGATGTTAATGGCAAGCAGGAACATCAGGTACATGACGAACAGGAAAATCGGCAGACCGAGGAAGCGGTTAAGGATGATTTTATCCACTGCCGTGGTGAAACGGCTGGGTTCGGCGGTCAGCGTATTGCTCACCACGTCGCAGATGGCGGCGATACACTGGTAACGCGCGTCGGCGATGTGCAGCGCCGGATCATCCATCGTCTCGCTTAAGCGCGCTATTGAGGCGTCAAGACGTTGCGCGGCGTCACCGGCATACGCGCGGCTATAGATATCGCCTTCCAACATTTGCAGACCAAGCCAGCGGCGCTGTTGCAACGGCATATCCGTAGACATCGCGTCAGCCAGCGAATGGGCTTCACGTAAAAGCGGCTGGGCATAATGCACCAGCTCAACGCTGTCATTTGCCTGATGGCGGTCGATGGCTAATTTCAGCGCTTCAATCCCACGACCCCGTGTGGAAACCAGCGGGACCACAGGACAGCCAAGGCGTGCGGACAGGGCATCAATATCAATACGGATCTGCTGTTTTTCAGCAATATCCAGCATGTTGAGTGCGACAATGCAGGGAATGCCTAATTCAAGCAGTTGTAACGTCAGGTAGAGGTTACGCTCAAGGTTAGAGGCATCGACCACGTTGATCAGCAGGTCTGCGTCGCCGCTCAGAATGTAATGGCAGGCAATTTGCTCATCAAGCGAGGTTTGCGACGAAATGGTGGTTAGCGAATAGGTGCCGGGTAAATCGACCAGCGTGACCTGATTATCGGTCGTGGCGAACTGACCCTCTTTACGTTCGACGGTAACGCCAGCCCAGTTGCCCACACGCTGACGCGCACCGGTGAGCTGGTTAAATAAGGTTGTCTTGCCGGAATTTGGATTGCCAATTAAACCAATGGTTAATTTTTTCATTTTTATAGACTCACTGTATTAACAGGAAACCGCTTCCACTTCTAATAAGGCCAGATCTTTTTTACGCAATACCAGGCTAACACGACGCGTTTCGATATGAATGGGGTCGCCTAAGGGCGCAACGCGCACCACATTAAAAGAAGAGCCGGGCAGCATGCCGAGGGAAAGCAGTTTCTGACGGTACGCCGGACTGATTTCACGGGCAAAACCGGTAATTTTCCACGTAGTGTCTGGAGTAAATTGCATAGGGCCTACTTTGTTTCTCGCTAACTGGATGTTTACCTCATGCGGTGCGCAGAGCGGAGGGCATGAGACCAGATGATTAGCCAACGAAGGAAAGATTAAATAATCAACAGTACAATGATAATGAGAATGGTTTCTATCATCAATACTTAAAATGTGACCGAATGTGGTTTTGTATAATAAATTGAACCAATCTTGATATGGCTCAACATTTATTCCCCTTACGGACAGGTAATGCCATTCGCAATAATTAACCCTCTTAATGTTTAATTAACGTTTTATATGTTAACGATGTGATAATTAATAGTGTCATCCTCACCTGATGAAATTAATTAACAGATTCATTCTGCAGACGTTAATTGTTAAACCGTAAATGGATTTGCTTGTCGGGAAGAAAGGGGGAAAAGCTTGGGGATCCAAAAAAAACGGAAGGCTGCTTCTGGCACGAGAGCCGTGCCAGAAGCAGGAAGACGCAAACAAAACCGGCGTTAGCGTTTTTTACCCATCGCTGCGGCCAGTGCGTCCATCATGGCGCTGTTACCGGCAGGTTGAGCGTCGCGACCGCGTGGTTTTGCCGCTTTTGCCGCCGGGCGATTGCCCTGGGCACGTTCGTTACTGCCGCTACTGCGACGGGCGTTCGTTTCACCGGGCTGTTCGTCCAGACGCATGGTCAGGGCAATACGCTTACGTTGCAGATCCACTTCCAGCACCTTCACTTTAACGATGTCGCCCGCTTTCACCACGGTATGAGGATCTTCGACGAACTTGTTCGACAGGGAAGAGATATGCACCAGTCCGTCCTGATGGACGCCGATATCCACAAACGCGCCAAAGTTGGTCACGTTGGTGACTGCGCCTTCCAGGATCATGCCAGGCAGCAGATCGTTCATGGTCTCTACACCATCGGCAAACTGAGCGGTTTTAAACTCCGGACGCGGGTCGCGACCCGGTTTTTCCAGCTCTTTGATGATATCGGTGACGGTCGGCACCCCGAAGCGTTCGTCAGTAAAGTCAGACGCTTTCAGGTTACGTAACTCGCTGCTGTTGCCCATCAGGTCGCGCAAGGACTGTTCGGTGGCCGCCAGAATGCGTTCAACGATAGGGTACGCTTCCGGGTGAACCGTGGACGCATCCAGCGGGTTGTCACCATGGTTGATACGCAGGAAGCCCGCGCACTGTTCAAAGGCTTTTGGCCCCAGACGGCTTACCTTCAGCAACTGCTGGCGGTTCTGGAATTGGCCGTTCTCATCACGCCAGCTCACGATATTCTGCGCCATCATCCGGGTCAGACCCGCCACGCGGGTTAACAGTGGCACGGATGCTGTGTTTAGATCGACACCGACGGCGTTTACGCAGTCTTCGACTACGGCGTCCAGTTTACGGGCGAGTTGAGTCTGGCTGACGTCATGCTGGTACTGGCCCACACCGATGGATTTCGGATCGATTTTTACCAGCTCGGCCAGCGGATCTTGCAGGCGTCGGGCGATAGAAACCGCGCCGCGCAGCGAAACGTCGAGATCCGGGAATTCCAGAGCAGCCAGTTCGGAAGCCGAGTAAACGGATGCACCGGCTTCGCTGACGATCACCTTTTGTGCGGTCACTTTCGGGAACTGTTTCTGTACGTCGAGAAAGAAACGCTCCGTTTCACGTGATGCGGTGCCGTTGCCGATGGCGACCAGTTCGACGTTGTATTTTTCGCACAGCGCGGCAACCGCGACGGCGGCTTTCGCTGCCTGACCGGTATGCGGGTAAATGGTGTCGGTGGCGACCAGTTTGCCGGTACCGTCGACAACAGCGACCTTCACGCCGGTACGCAGACCCGGATCGAGACCCATAGTGGCGCGCAGACCGGCAGGCGCTGCCATCAGCAGATCGTGCAGGTTACGGGCGAAGACGTTAATCGCTTCATCCTCCGCGCGCTCGCGCACGGTTCCCATCAGCTCGGTTTCGAGGTGCATCAGCACTTTAATACGCCATGTCCAGCTCACTACGCCTTTACGCCAGCTGTCCGCCGGGGCGTTGTTCAGGCGCAGGCCGAGGTGGTCCTGGATAATCTGTTCGCCGTGGCTCTCTTTCGGCGGCTCATCGAACTGCGGATCGGCATTCAGCGAGAGCTGTAATACGCCTTCGTTACGACCGCGGAACATTGCCAACGCGCGGTGAGACGGAACGGAGGAGATCGGTTCGTGATGGTCGAAGTAGTCGCGGAATTTCGCGCCTTCTTCCTCTTTGCCTGCCACCACGGTCGCCACGATGTGGGCGTTTTTCCACAGATAATCACGTACTTTCGCCAGCAGAGCGGCGTCTTCGGCAAAACGCTCCATCAGGATGTAGCGCGCTCCGTCGAGTGCCGCTTTGGTGTCAGCCACGCCTTTTTCGGCGTCGATGTATTTGGCGGCTTCTGCTTCCGGGTCGTTGGACGGGTCGGTCCACAGCAGATCGGCCAGCGGCTCAAGGCCTGCTTCGATGGCTATTTGTCCACGGGTACGGCGCTTCGGTTTATAAGGCAGGTAGAGATCTTCGAGTTCGGTCTTACTTAACGTACCGTTGATGGCATTTGCCAGCTCATCGGTCAGTTTGCCTTGCTCGGAAATAGATTTGAGGATCGACTGACGTCTGTCTTCCAGTTCGCGTAAATACCCCAGACGCGTTTCCAGGTTACGCAGTTGCGTATCATCCAGACCGCCGGTGATTTCCTTACGATAACGTGCGATAAACGGCACGGTGTTCCCTTCGTCAAGCAGGCGAACGGCAGCTTCTACCTGTTCGGCGCGTGCCTGAATTTCGCCCGCAATAATGCGGCAGAAAGAATCATTCATCATGGATTGGCTTCATCTACTGAGTAAAAATCAGGGAATAGTTATACGGACTGACTGGCAAAAATGCCAGTCATCCACAGGGGCTTCGGATTGTTCCTGCTCATTTTACGTATTCGATCGTATTAACGTACCAGCTCGCTTCTCCCGCAGGCGTGTTCACCACGGCGAGATCGCCCACTTCTTTTTTCAACAACGCGCGCGCCATCGGCGAGTCGATAGAGATGTAATCCTTACGGCCGAAAATTTCATCATAACCGACGATACGAAAGCGACGGGTATCACCGTCGTCGTTTTCGATTTCCACCCATGCGCCGAAGAACACTTTGCCTTCCTGCTGCGGGGAGTAGTCGACAATTTTGAGATTTTCCATGCATTTGGTGAGATAACGGACGCGGCGGTCGATCTCACGCAGTCGCTTTTTATTATACTGGTAGTCGGCATTCTCGCTGCGGTCGCCAAGACTTGCGGCCCAGGTCACTTTTTTTGTGACTTCAGGGCGCTCTTCACGCCAGAGATAATTTAGCTCTTGTTTGAGTTTTTCGTACCCTTCCCGGGTAATCAGGGGCGTTTTCATCTTATTGATTTACCTTCGACGCTGTGATTATGCGCACAATTAGTATTACGCGACGTAATCAACAGAATAAATAATGTGCCGCAAGTTTCATTGTATACTTAAGCTGCTGTTAAATATGCTTTGTAACAATTTAGCCTGGAATTCATACCAGAATTCACTGGTGACGAACGTGAGCTTTCTTAAGAATACACACTTACAATTGTTGCGAACCTTTGGGAGTACAAACAATGCAAGAGAATTATAAGATTCTGGTGGTAGATGACGACATGCGTTTGCGCGCGCTTCTGGAGCGTTATCTGACCGAGCAGGGCTTCCAGGTTCGAAGCGTCGCCAACGCTGAGCAGATGGATCGTCTGCTAACCCGCGAATCCTTCCATCTCATGGTACTGGATTTAATGTTGCCAGGTGAAGATGGCCTGTCAATTTGCCGTCGTCTGCGTAGCCAGAGCAACCCGATGCCGATCATCATGGTGACCGCCAAAGGTGAGGAAGTTGACCGCATTGTGGGGCTGGAAATCGGTGCTGACGACTATATTCCTAAACCGTTTAACCCGCGTGAACTGCTGGCGCGTATTCGCGCAGTGCTGCGTCGTCAGGCGAACGAGTTGCCTGGCGCCCCTTCTCAGGAAGAAGCGGTCATTGCTTTCGGTAAGTTCAAACTGAATCTGGGCACCCGCGAAATGTTCCGCGAAGATGAGCCGATGCCGCTGACCAGCGGTGAGTTTGCGGTTCTTAAGGCGCTGGTGAGCCACCCGCGTGAGCCGCTGTCGCGCGACAAACTGATGAACCTGGCGCGTGGTCGTGAATACTCCGCAATGGAACGTTCCATCGATGTGCAGATTTCGCGTTTGCGTCGCATGGTGGAAGAAGATCCGGCGCACCCACGTTATATTCAGACCGTTTGGGGTCTGGGCTATGTCTTTGTGCCGGACGGTTCTAAAGCATGAGGCGAATGCGCTTCTCGCCACGAAGTTCATTTGCCCGCACGTTGCTACTCATCGTCACTTTGCTGTTTGTCAGCCTGGTGACGACCTATCTGGTGGTGCTGAACTTTGCGATTCTGCCGAGCCTCCAGCAGTTTAATAAGGTCCTGGCCTACGAAGTTCGTATGCTGATGACGGATAAACTGCAACTGGAGGACGGCACGCAGCTCGTTGTGCCTCCCGCGTTCCGCCGGGAAATTTACCGTGAGCTGGGCATTTCTCTTTACTCCAACGAAGCCGCCGAAGAGGCTGGCCTTCGTTGGGCGCAACACTATGAATTCTTAAGCCATCAGATGGCGCAGCAGTTGGGTGGCCCCACGGAAGTACGCGTCGAGGTCAACAAAAGCTCGCCCGTCGTTTGGCTAAAAACCTGGCTATCGCCCAACATTTGGGTTCGTGTGCCGCTGACTGAAATCCATCAGGGCGATTTCTCCCCACTGTTTCGCTATACGCTGGCGATAATGCTCATGGCGATAGGTGGCGCATGGCTGTTTATTCGTATCCAGAACCGACCGCTGGTGGATCTCGAACATGCGGCGTTGCAGGTCGGGAAGGGCATTATTCCACCGCCGCTGCGTGAGTATGGCGCGTCGGAGGTGCGCTCCGTGACCCGAGCCTTTAACCATATGGCGGCGGGCGTGAAGCAACTGGCCGATGACCGCACGTTGCTGATGGCGGGGGTGAGTCACGATCTGCGTACACCGCTGACGCGTATTCGTCTGGCCACTGAGATGATGGGCGAAGAGGACGGTTACCTCGCGGAGTCCATCAACAAAGATATCGAAGAGTGCAACGCCATTATCGAGCAGTTTATCGACTACCTGCGTACCGGGCAGGAAATGCCGATGGAGATGGCCGATCTTAATGCCGTGCTGGGCGAAGTCATTGCCGCGGAAAGCGGTTACGAGCGCGAAATCGACACTGGGTTACAGCCAGGCACTATTCTGGTGAAGATGCATCCGCTGTCGATTAAGCGTGCGGTCGCCAATATGGTGGTCAACGCGGCACGCTATGGTAATGGCTGGATTAAAGTCAGTAGCGGGACGGAACCTCATCGCGCCTGGTTCCAGGTTGAGGATGACGGTCCGGGGATTAAGCCGGAGCAGCGCAAACACCTGTTCCAGCCGTTTGTACGCGGCGATAGCGCCCGCAGCACCAGCGGTACCGGGTTGGGTCTGGCGATTGTGCAGCGTATCGTTGATAACCATAACGGCATGCTGGAGATTGGCACCAGTGAGCGGGGCGGACTCTCTATTCGCGCCTGGCTGCCGGTTCCGATGGCTCGCATTCCGGCGTCAATCAAGGACGTGTAGAACTGACGTGTAAAAAAGGGAGGCTAAATGCCTCCCTTCGTTTTTCTGAATAGCCTGCTGGCGCTGTGCTTATCAGGCCTACGTTCGTGTTGTGGTAAGCCGGATAAGGTATTTATGCCGCCATCCGGCACATTCGACTTACAGCTTCGGACCGGCGCTCACCAGCGCTGCGCCTGCTGGGGTATCGGTGTATTTCTCGAAGTTCTCAATGAACAGTTTTGCCAGCGCGGATGCTTTTTCCTGCCACTGTTCTGGTGACGCGTAGGTATTACGTGGATCAAGAATGCGCGTGTCCACGCCCGGCAGTTCGGTAGGGATTGCCAGGTCAAACATCGGCAGACTGAAGGTTTCCGCGTCGTCCAGGGAACCATTCAGGATGGCATCGATGATGGCGCGAGTATCTTTGATGGAGATACGTTTACCAGTACCGTTCCAGCCGGTGTTCACCAGGTATGCCTGCGCGCCTGAGGCTTGCATACGTTTCACCAGCACTTCTGCGTACTGTGTCGGGTGCAGCGACAGGAATGCTGCGCCGAAGCAGGCGGAGAAGGTCGGCGTAGGTTCAGTGACGCCGCGCTCAGTCCCTGCCAGCTTAGCGGTAAAGCCAGACAGGAAGTGGTACTGCGTCTGGTTTGCAGTCAGACGGGAAACCGGCGGCAGCACGCCGAACGCATCAGCGGTCAGGAAGATAACTTTAGTGGCATGACCCGCTTTGGAGATTGGCTTGACGATGTTATCGATGTGATAGATCGGGTAAGAAACGCGGGTGTTCTCGGTTTTGGAACCATCATCAAAATCAATGGTGCCGTCGTTGCGGACCGTCACGTTTTCCAGCAGCGCATCACGGCGGATTGCGTTATAGATCTCCGGTTCAGCGTCTTTAGACAGCTTGATGGTCTTCGCGTAGCAACCGCCTTCAAAGTTAAACACGCCGTCGTCATCCCAGCCGTGTTCGTCATCGCCAATCAGACGACGTTTCGGGTCGGTAGAGAGGGTGGTTTTGCCAGTGCCGGAAAGACCAAAGAAGACCGCGACATCGCCTTTCTCGCCCACGTTGGCGGAGCAGTGCATGGACGCAATGCCTTTCAGCGGCAGCAGGTAGTTCATCACTGAGAACATCCCTTTCTTCATTTCACCGCCGTACCAGGTACCGCCAATCAACTGAATGCGTTCGGTCAGGTTGAATGCCACGAAGTTCTCAGAGTTTAATCCCTGTTCTTTCCATTGCGGGTTGGTGCATTTCGCGCCGTTCATCACGATAAAGTCAGGTTTGAAGCTGACCAGTTCTTCATCGCTCGGGCGGATAAACATGTTTTTGACGAAGTGAGCCTGCCAGGCAACTTCCGTAATAAAGCGCACAGAAAGGCGGGTATCGGCGTTGGCACCGCAGAAGGCATCAACGATGAACAGACGCTTGCCAGAGAGTTGTTGGGTCACCAGACCTTTCAGATGCTGCCAGGTTTCCTGAGCGAGCGGTTTGTTGTCGTTCTTCCCTTTGCCTTTGTCGGACCACCAGAGCGTATCACGCGTGGTGTCATCACGAACAATGTACTTATCCTTTGGCGAACGTCCGGTAAAGATACCGGTATCAACAGCAACGGCGCCGAGGTTCGTTAGCACACCACGCTCATAGCCTTCCAGGGAAGGGTCGAGCTCTTCCTGGTAAAGCGTTTCGTAGCTTGGGTTGTAAACGATATCCTGAACGTCATTGATACCATAAGCCTTGAGATCTTGCGGGGTTAAACTGTTCACACGCATTTCACTGCTCCTTAGCCAAGATGTATTACCTGAAATATTAAGGTTTTTTAGGGTTTATTTAACGCGACAAGGCTCATAGATTTACGCATCTGGAAAAAATCACGAGTGACTGAAAACGCTGCAACTCCTGTCACGAAGCGGCGATTATTATGGCAGGAAACACTTTTTTGTTGTGGAAAATGTTCTTAAAACGTTAAACAGAAGTGTATTTGGCGGGAATATTGTGACTGTAATCGCATTCATAGAAGAAAATTACGTAACAACAAAATTTAAATTATCGATTCACGTCGAAATAATAGGTGAGAGGCAGCGAGAAAAATGTGAGGAATGCCGGGCGATGTTACCGCACACCCGGCCTTTAAGAGACTCTGTCGCGTCGCCAACCGGCGTTTTACACGCGATTAATGGACTTGCGGATCGGCAGGAGAGGCGTTGTTGCGGATCTCAGTAATGTCCATCGCGTTGAACAGATAGTGGCTGCCGCAATAATCGCAGTGCATATCGATCTCGCCTTCTTCAGAAATGATGCTGTCGACCTCTTCATCCGGCAGTGTTCTCAGCGCGCCCGCACAACGTTCACGTGAACAGGTGCATTTGAACTCAACGTCCTGCGGATCGTAGAGCGTGACCTCTTCTTCGTGATACAGACGCCACAGTATTTCGGTTGCAGGCAGCGTCAATAACTCTTCAGTTTTGATGGTTTCCGTCAGCGTCGCCAGATGATCAAAATCAGTCGTTTGGGCATTCTGTGCTGGCATCACCTGCAACAGCATACCGCCCGCCGCCGGTTTACCTTCGATGTCGCCCGTGCGAATAAACAGGCGTGTGGGTAACTGCTCCGAGCGCTGGAAATAGTCTTCCAGGCATGCCGCCAGCGTGTCGCCTTCCAGACCAACCACGCCCTGGTAACGTTCGCCTTCTTCTGGCGTGATGGTGATGACCAGATAACCGTTGCCGACCAATGTTTTCAGATCAGCATTTTCAGGAATGTCGCCCTGAATGCGGGCGACGCCACGCATCTGTTGGTTGTTGTTTCCGTTGATCACCGCCAGGCTCATCGGACCGTCACCCTGCAGTTGCACGGTGATATCACCTGCAAATTTCAGCGTTGCGGTGAGCAGGCTGGTCGCAACCAGCAGTTCGGCCAGCACGGTTTTCACCGGCTGCGGATAACTATGATTCTCGAGGATCTGTTGCAGGGTTTCCGATACGGTCACCAGCTCGCCGCGTACGGCAAAGTTTTCAAACAGATAACGGTGTAATTGGTCATGTTGCGGCATAATCATCTCTCTTGCAGGTGACAGTTACTCACTGTCGCCGTGTTTAAATCGTAACAGGTCGCGGCGTTCTTTTTTATCCGGGCGCCTGTCCGGGTGCGGCATGGTCAACGCATTAAGCTTACGCGCCAGCGCGACTTTTTCGCGTTTTTCTACGCTTTCTGCCGTCTCTTCGTACAGCGCGACGGCTTCGCTTGCCGGGCGGCGTTGCTCGGTAATCGCTTTGATGATGACCGTGCGCGCGTCATTACCCTGGCGCAGCGTCAGGGTGGCATTCAGCTCGACAATTTTACTCGGCTTACTGCGCTGCCCGTTATAGTGCACCTTACCGCCTTCCACCATTTCACGAGCGATGGCGCGGGTTTTATAAAAACGGGCAGCCCACAGCCATTTATCCAGCCTGACCTCAACAGAGGGCTTCTCTTTCATGGCGACTCCTTCACATCAGCGAGGGGATCAATCGGCGGTAGTCATTCAGTGACGGATGGCGAGTATACTGCTTTTCCGCGATGCCGGAGTCGGGATTGGTCACACCGAGGCAGTAACGAATGCCAAATTGGGCGGCGGCGTCGAGAATCGGCTCGCTGTCATCGATAAACAACGTTTTCTCCGCGTTCATTCCCGTCTCTTCAGCCACAGCGTGCCATAACCGCTGATCCTCTTTGGGATAACCAAATGTGTGGGTGGAAAGTAATAAATCAAGGTGTGAGGCCAGACCGGTATGCTCAAGCTTCACCGCCAGGTTGTGTGGATGCGCATTGGTGAGCAAAATACGGCGTTTACCGCTTGCTTTTAACGCATCCAAAAACGGAACGGTATCATCGCGCAGAACGGCGCGCGGTCCCTGTTCCGTCGTCATGGCGCAGATATCCAGCCCCAGCCGTTCGCTCCAGTAATCCAGGCAGTACCAGTTTAACGTATGCTGTACGTCTTGATACTGCTGGCGAATAAATTGCTGGGCTTCTTGTGGAGAGATTCCGTGCTGTGCGCCGTAGGTTTCCGGCACCAGTTTTTGCCAGAAATAGTTATCGAACGCGAGATCAAGCAGCGTGCCGTCCATATCCAACAAAACGGTGTCCACGTCCTGCCAGGCGATATCAATGTGCATGGGTTCTCTCCTGAGTGAAGCAATTTGCGCGACAGGGTAGCATACCCTGCCGCACGGGCGTGTTATCAGATGAGGCTTTCAGGGGAAGCGATCAGTTTCGGGTTCAGGCAGCTTTCGTAGTATTGCTGAATTTCGGTCATGCGGGTGCGATTACGCTGATAGCGTCTGAATGCCTGTATGCCGTTGTATATCGCGCTGCCCAGCATACCCAGCATCAGCAGCGTCGTACCGAGGTAGCGCCACAGGCCTGAACGGTCTGGAATACGGTGCAGGCTGATGTGCTTCGTTCCGTTGGCGTCGGTATAAATACTGGTGACAATCCCTTCAGCGCTAAACGGCGTTTGCATGAGCATTTGGGCCAACCGCTGGAAGGCACCCCATTGCTCCTGAGCCGGGTGGTCATACAGTGAAACGGCGGGGTAAGTCTGGTCGACCAGATCGCTACCTTCGTCACTGATAATCAGGAATCCTCCCGGCGCGGGGCTGTTTAGCGACTGGGCAGCACGCGCGGTTTCACGCGAAATAAACGGCGCTGTCGAGGTGGTCACCAGATTATCCAGCGACTCTGCGCTGACAGGGCGCAGCAGAACATTGACTCCATTGAGCTTACCGGCGTTGGCGCGTTTAACCAGCGCATTCCAGTCTTTGCTATTGCCGAGGTTCACCAGGGCATTTTTAAGGCGTATGCACTCATCATCAGCAGAGCACAGGTCAGCCGTTTTCAGCACGATGTCACCGAAGTCATCCAATAATACCATGCCAGATTTTTGAATCGCCGAGCGTAACGAGGCGCTGACACGCGAATCATCTTCGGGTTTGGGGTGCAATTGCCGGCTGATGGCTTGATTTAGCGCTGTCGCTTTATTGACAAGTTCGGACTCTGGCAGCGGCAGAGCCTTGGCGTCATTCCAGATAATTTGCGAGCAATCAAAGGGCATGAACGGGGAACCCGGCTGCGCGGTCCAGCTTCCGGGCGTATGGATATTACACATGCCTTTACCGCTCAGATGCAGGGTATCACCAACGCGAACCCCGGCTTCTTCGAGTTTTTTCACACTGGTGGCTTCAATGGTTTGGGCGCCTTTCATCCATGACAGCGTGAATTTGATGGGCATATCCAGCGGGATCCAAAACAGCAGCATCAGCAGTACCAGCAGGGAACCTCCGGAGATGATCATACTGCGCAACCAGTGCTGTAGCGGGAAGTTTTTGACTTCGTCATGCAGGGATAAAAAGCGGCCCTGGCGTACAACGTGGCGATCCAGATAGATATCAATATCGGTTTGCTGACCGAGATCCTGCGCGATGTAAGGCTGCCAGTGAGCAGGGTAAATCAGGTCAATGATCCCCAGCGAGATGTTGTTGATTTGCTCCTGGTTATTTTCACCGAACAGCCCCCAGCGACGCGGGGTGCCTCTCAGGCAGTGGATTTCCCGTAACGCGGTTTTCGATGGCGGCGCAAGCAATCCCCAGAGCCCCGCGGCCGACAACAAAATAGCCCCACCGGCCATCCAGGGAACAAAGACATCTGGCGTTATCAGGCAGAAGAAAAACAACAGGAAAGAGGCGACAATCAGCAATGCCTCACGAAGACCTGCAGGACGGCTCAACGCATATTCTTCATGCGTTTCCTGACGAATGTTGAGCAATTCAATTTGTTCACTCTCTTCACCGCGGATCGATGCCTGAGTGGAGGCGGTGTGCTGCAATGCATAGCCACGCGTCTCTTGCATATACTCCTGCAGCGTGTGACCGTTCAGTGAGATAACCAAAGGCAGCTTGTCGGTATGGATCAGTTCAACGTTATTTTCGTCATTGATGTACTGTTCCCAGAAAGGCGGCAGATGAACCTCAACCGAGTCGAGATAGTATCGCCATTTGTTGGGATCGTCGGTGGTAATGCCGTAACGCGTAATCGAATGCGTCAAAACGATAACGTTGTTGCTCTCAGCATTGAGTGTGAGCGACACAGGCGCGGCGCTGGCGCCAGTGGGTCCTGGCACTTGTTGGATTTGGCTGAGATTGTCGAGATAGTTCTCAACGGCGCTGCGCTCTTCGGGCGTCAGCTTACGCGTGGCTGCCTCCGGGAAAGCATTGATCCAGGGCAGGCTTCGCCGCCTGGCGCGTGTCCTGAGTAGCCATCCTGCCAGTAGACAGCAGGCCAGCAAAGCAGCTACAAAAATCAAAATGGTGCTCATGCTTTCCCCATCTTACTAAGTCTGTCAGGCGTGGTCAGTCGCACCCTGTCCAATAAACGTGATTTTGTGGTTGGCTATCGGCAAGTGTGGAGTTGAACTTGAGCATTTTTAAGCGCATCCCATTGAATGCAAATCATAGCAAAACCACCAAATGCGGAATATCAGCAAATTCCTGGAGTTATTTCAACCTATTGACTTTTAATTTGAAATAAGAATTAATTTTAAGTGCGTTGCATAAATGTAAATAAATGGCAATTCACATTGCCGAAACCGTGCTGCATATCGCACAATGGCGTCAGATTTCACTGCAAAGACTCTCACGATGAGCAAATCATTACAAAAACCCACCATTTTGAAAGTAGAAACTGTCGCACAATCGCGCCTGTTCAACGTTGAAAGCGTGGACCTTGAGTTCAGCAATGGTGTGCGACGTGTCTATGAGCGTATGCGTCCGTCCACCCGCGAAGCGGTAATGATTGTACCTATCGTTGACGATCACCTGATTCTTATCCGTGAATATGCGGTGGGAACGGAGTCCTACGAACTGGGTTTTTCCAAAGGGCTGATCGATCCCGGAGAGAGTGTGTTTGAGGCAGCGAACCGCGAATTAAAAGAAGAGGTTGGCTTTGGTGCGCAGGATCTGACGTTTTTAAAGAAACTGAGCATGGCGCCTTCCTATTTTTCAAGCAAAATGAACATCGTGGTGGCTGAAGGCCTCTATCCGGAATCGCTGGAAGGCGACGAGCCCGAACCCCTGCCGCAGGTACGCTGGCCGCTGCTGTATTTGATGGACCTGCTGGAAGAGCCAGACTTTAATGAGGCGCGTAACGTGAGCGCTTTGTTTCTGGTACGCGAGTGGCTGAAAGGGCAGGGACGACTGTAGGTCATAACCCGGCAGCGCAACGCAGTAAAAACAAAAAAGGCGCCGAAGCGCCTTTTTTTGATCAGAACAGTTCCTGCGACTCACCATTGTCGATAATGGTTGTTCCCACCTCATGCACCGCGTGCTGTGTTGGCTGGGTGCCTTCGATGAAATACTCTTCGCGACTGTTACCGCCACTGGCCAGTTGACCGGTACTGCGATCGATATTGACCGTCACAATCCCTGGCGGCGGCGTCAGCGGTTGCTCAGGTACGCCTTCCAGAACGGACTTCATATACGCGTCCCATGCCGGTTGCGCACTCTTCGCTCCGCCTTCATAGCCGGAGACCTGATCTTTGATCGCCCCGGATGCCGTCGTGCGTCCCAGATCGCGGCGGTGATCGTCAAAACCAATCCACACCGACGTTACCACGCCAGGACCGTATCCGGAGAACCAGGCATCTTTCGAGCTGTTAGTGGTACCGGTTTTACCGCCGATGTCCCGACGCTGCAGGTCGCGGCCCGCTCGCCAACCAGTACCCATCCAGCCGGGTTCGCCGAAGATATTGGTGTTCAGCGCGCTTTTCATCAGGAACGCCAGCGGCGTGTTAATCACGTGCGGGGCATACTCCTGTGTACCGCTTTGGGCAACCAGCGCCTGGTTTGCCTGTTCAAGCTGTGGCATCGGCACAGTGGCGTTTTGCTGCTCCTGAGAAATGGCGACATCTTCGACGTTGCTGTTCTCCAGGACGTTCGATTTTTGCGTATCGCCATAAATGACCGGAATATCACACTCCGGGCAGGCAATTTTCGGCTTCGCTTCAAATATGACGCCGCCCTGGTCGGTTTCAATCTTACTGATGAACCAGGGATCGACCAGGAAGCCGCCGTTTGCCATAACGGCATAGCCCCGCGCTACCTGCATCGGCGTGAAGGATGCGGAACCCAGCGCCAGCGATTCGGTATGCACGATGTTTTGCGCCGGGAAGCCAAAGCGCTGCAGATATTCTGCTGCGTAATCGACGCCCATTGCGCGCATGGCACGCACCATAACCACGTTCTTCGACTGACCGAGACCCTGACGTAAACGGATCGGACCGGCGTACTGCGGCGGTGAGTTTTTGGGGCGCCAGTCAGAACCGGCACCGGCATCCCAGCGTGAAATGGGCACGTCGTTCAACATGCTCGCCAGGGTTAAACCTTTATCCATCGCGGCGGTATAGAGGAACGGCTTGATATTCGATCCCACCTGACGCAGCGCCTGGGTGGCACGGTTAAATTTGCTCTGATTGAAGTCAAAACCACCGACCAGCGCCATTACCGCACCATTTTGCGGATTAATGGAAACCAGCGCGGAGTTAACGTCCGGCACCTGCGCCAGCCACCAGGCATCGCCCACCTGACGAACCCAGACTTGCTGACCGGCTTGTACGGCATCAGTCACTTTACGCGGCGTGGGGCCCTGTTGTGTATCTGAGCGGTACGGACGCGCCCAGCGAATCCCGTCCATACGCAGTGATACCGACGTTCCATCCGCCAGTGTTGCCGTGGCTTCTTGCGGTGTGGCGCTGGTGATCGCGGCCGGGAGCAATGGCCCGTAGGTAGGCAGCGCTTTCAGCGTGTCGGTAATTTTTTTGCTGTCCCAGGCGGTTTCACCCACTTTCCACAAGACATTCGCCGGGCCGCGATAGCCGTGGCGCATGTCGTAGTCCAGAACGTTGTTGCGAACGGCTTGTTGAGCCGCCTGTTGGACTTTGCGGGTGATGGTGGTGTAAATGCGATAGCCATCTTCATAGGCATTTTCACCGTACCGGCTGTACATTTCCTGGCGCACCATTTCTGACAAATAGGGGGCAGAAAACGCGATTTCCGGCGCATGGTAATTCGCATCAATGGCTTCGTTACGCGCCTGATCGTACTGATTCTGGGTGATATACCCTTCGCTCAACATACGCGACAGAACCACGTTACGTCGCGCTGTGGCGCGATCCATGGAATAAAGCGGGTTAAACGTAGAAGGGGCTTTTGGCAGGCCGGCAATGACCGCCATTTCACTCAGACTAAGCTGGTCAACGGTTTTACCAAAATAGACCTGTGCTGCGGCACCTACGCCGTAGGCACGGTAACCGAGGTAGATTTTGTTCAGATAGAGTTCGAGGATTTCGTCTTTACTCAGAAGTTGCTCAATGCGGATGGCAAGGAACACTTCCTTGATTTTACGCATTAGCGTCCGTTCCGGACTGAGGAAGAAGTTTCTCGCCAACTGCTGAGTAATGGTGCTCGCCCCCTGCGACGCATGGCCAGAGAACAGCGCGACGCTTGCTGCACGGAAGATCCCGACAGGGTCCACACCGTGGTGCTCGTAAAAGCGGCTGTCTTCCGTAGCGATGAAGGCTTTCACCATGACGGGCGGCATTTGGTTGAGCGTGACCGGAATTCGACGTTTCTCGCCATACTGCGCGATCAGTTCACCCTCCGCGCTATAAACCTGCATCGGAATCTGCAAACGCACGTCTTTTAACGTCGCGACGTCAGGTAGTTGCGGCTCAATATAGCGATAGAGACCATAAATCGAGCCTGCTCCCAGCAGGATGCAACATACTGCAAGGATCAATAAATACTTTACGAACTTCACTGGAGATTTCCCATTTAGTGTCATTTGGGCAGTTTATAAACAAACGCGCGGTAGTATAAAGGCAAGCCAGACGCATTGATATACCCGTTAGAGTGACGGGTGATAAGGAGATCATCAGCTATGGCTTTCCGGTTCTGGCAAATAGGCCTTCATATTCAACCGTATGAGGTACTGGCGGTTGCCGTTGTTCGCGGCGCATCGGGCTGGCTTTTACAGCGCTGGTGGCGTATGCCGCTCGACCAGCTAGTCCTCAAAGAGGGTTACATTTGCAATCCTGAACAGCTTGCTGCGGTACTTCAACCGTGGAGCCGGGAGCTTCCTCATCAGCACGCCATCCACCTTTCATTTCCCTCCAGCAGAACACTGCAAAGACGCTTTCCGCGCCCTGCGATGGCGCTGCGGGAACGCGAACAGACAGCATGGTTAACCGGTTCGATGGCGCGTGATCTGGACATGGATCCCGACTCCCTACGTTTTGACTATAGCGAGGATACGTTAAGTTCGTCGTTCAATGTGACTGCCGCGCAAAGCAAGGAGGTCTCGACGTTGCTGACACTCATGCAAACGCTAAAGGTGCGGGTGACGGCTGTCACGCCGGATGCCTGTGCATTACAACGATTTATTCCGTATTTAGCCTCGGGCCAGCAGTGTCTGGTGTGGCGCGATGACGTGCAGTGGTTGTGGGCGACACGTTATGCCTGGGGGCGTAAAACCGCCGAAGAAATTAGCCGTCTTGATGATCTCGCTGCGGCCTTGTCCATGCCTCCCGACACGCTGGTGATGTGCGGCGAAGATGGCTTTGATCCCTGGGAAGCCGTTTCCGTGCGCCAGCCCCCTATTCCGCCGCAAGGGCATGCTTTTGCGATCGCCCTCGGTCTTGCGATGGGGGAGATACGTTGATGAGCCCACCAATCAATTTTATGCCCTGGCGTTGTTCACGACGGATGGCGTGCCTGCGATGTTGGGCTGTTATGTTTGGCGGTTCACTGTTCTTATTCATCGTTATTGCGCTGAGTGTTTGCAGTGTTACGGGGCAGGAAGCCCGAACCAACACGGTTCTGCTGGAGGCTGAACAAACAAGGGCCGCCGCGCTGATGGCGAGAAAACGGGGGCTGGAACAACAGCACCAGCAGCGCCAGCAAGCGTTGCAGAGACAAATGCTGCGTGCCCAGATGCGTCGCTGGCAGTCGGTGCTGGACGTGATTTCGCACCAGATGCCTGATCAGGCATGGTTCACCAGGATGGCCTACCAACAGGAGACGCTTGAACTGGAAGGAAATGCGCTGAGCTTTACCGCGTTACGTTCGCTGGAAGCGATGTTGCGTCATTTGCCGATGTTCGAGCTAAGCAACACCGGCGCAACCCGGCAGGACGCAGAGGGGCGCTGGCAGTTTCACTATCAGTTAAAAAAGAGCGTGATGCATGAACGCCCTCTTTGATATCTGGTGCGCGTTAACGCCCCGAACCCGAATTCTCTGCTGGAGTGCCGGAAACGTCTGTCTGGGGATCCTGCTCCTTATTTGTCTGTTTTATCTGGGCGGGCCAGCGCTTCGCGTACAGCGAGAAGCATTGGTTGTGCAGCGGGCAACCGTGCAGCAGCAGTGGCGTGCGCAGTACCGGCTGATGGTATCGGCCGGTGAAGCCCACATTGCTCCAGATGAAAAGCGTCTTCCCTTTTCTCCGCTGGAATTTCAGACGTCACATCGACGTCTTGTTCACTGGTTGCCTTCTGCCGAAGGCGGTGAGATGGCGTTGGCCTCGGTCTGGGAGGCAGTTCCTGACGTCTTTGTTCGACTGGCGGCATGTGGGATGAACGTACGTCGGTTTTCACTGAGCGTGGAAATGTCGGCGTTACTCCTGACGCTGGAACTGGAGCGTCTGAATGAGGGGTAAACGCTGGCTGTTGGTTTGTTTTTCTCTGTTGACGCTGACCGGTATGCGCGATCCTTTCAAACCACCAGAAGATCGCTGCAAGACAGGCGAGCTCTTGCAATGGCGCTTTCAGGGGGCGGTAAGTCGGGGCGAAAAGCTGATCGGCATCGTCAAAGATAGTCAGCAGAAATGGCGTCGGGTGGAACCTCTCGAGCCACTGGATAACGGGTGGAGAGTCGCCCAACTGACCACGCAAACGTTAACGCTCGAGCTCGGTGAAAACTGTGAGCCATTACAGTGGCAGTGGCAACGACAAGGAGAAAAGGATGAAGCTATGGATAGCCGCGACGCTGATGATTATCATGCAGACAGCGCAGGCGGGAAAAGCGCAAAACGTCACGCTAATGGTGGATGACGTTCCGGTGGCTCAGGTATTGCAGGCGCTTGCTGAACAGGAGCGGAAAAATATGGTGATCTCACCGGATGTGAGTGGCTCGGTGTCACTCCATCTGACGGATGTACCGTGGATGCTAGCTCTGCAAACCGTTGCGAAAAGCGCCGGACTGGTATTACGCCAGGAAGGGGCGATTTTGCATGTTCAGACGGCGGCCTGGCAGCAAGAAATGATGACGCGTCAGGAGGCTGAACGGGCGCAGCAGCAGGCAACAATGCCACTGGAAAACCGCAATATTTCTTTGCAATACGCCGATGCGGCAGAGTTGGCGAAAGTCGGTGAAAAACTGCTGAGTGCAAAAGGCAGCATCACGGTGGATAAGCGTACCAACAGGCTATTGCTTCGCGATAACACTGTTGCGTTGGCCACGTTAGAGAAATGGGTGGAACAGATGGACTTGCCCGTCGCGCAGGTTGAACTGGCTGCGCATATTGTCACCATTAACGAAAAAAGTTTACGTGAGCTGGGCGTTAAATGGACGCTTGCGGATGCCCAGCAGGCAGGAGGCGTGGGAGATGTGACCACGATGACCACCGATCTCTCCGTTGCCACGGCGACGACGCGCGTGGGATTTAACATCGGACGCATTAACGGGCGACTGTTGGATCTTGAGCTTTCGGCGCTGGAGCAAAAACAGCAACTCGATATTATCGCCAGCCCACGTCTGCTCGCTTCGCATTTACAACCGGCCAGTATCAAGCAGGGGAGTGAGATCCCCTATCAGGTTTCCAGCGGTGAAAGCGGCGCGACCTCTGTGGAATTTAAAGAAGCGGTGTTGGGGATGGAGGTAACGCCGACGGTGTTACAGAAAGGGCGCATTCGTTTGAAGTTACGGATTAGTCAGAATATGCCCGGCCAGGTGTTGCAACAGGCGGATGGCGAAGTGTTGGCTATCGATAAGCAGGAGATCGAAACCCAGGTCGAGGTGAAAAACGGTGAAACGTTGGCGCTGGGCGGTATTTTTTCTCAAAAGAAAAAATCAGGCAAGGATAGTGTCCCGCTGCTAGGGGATATTCCCTGGCTCGGCCATTTTTTTAGCCACGATGGTAAAGAAGATGAGCGACGTGAACTGGTGGTGTTCATCACGCCCAGGCTGGTATCGACAGAGTGATTTATGCATAAAATACCGTTGTTTTTACGCTGAACACGTTTCAGGGATTTGACGTGGGGGTGTATTTAGCATACAAGGAGTACCGATTTGAGAGTCAGTACTTTTCGTTGCTTACGCACCCGTGATTACTCTTCGCCTTTCAAGCGGCAAAATAGTTGGCTGGTTTCGTGTTATCTGACTTCGCGATGCGTCGCTGGGTCTGGTGTTTATGAGACTGCTGGTTTGTCGCGACCGGAAATGCACGGGGTTTGGTAATTTATTCAGTTGCCAAACCTGCTTGAGTATTGAGATAATTTTCAACCTGACTCTCGCAATATCTTATGAGGTTTCAGTTCATGTCCTGCTGCGCTGGGTATCTGCGAAGCGGGTTTATCATTAACGAATAGTCTTAGTAGTACCGAAAAAATGGCAGAGAAACGCAATATCTTTCTGGTTGGGCCTATGGGTGCCGGAAAAAGCACTATTGGGCGCCAGTTAGCTCAACAACTCAATATGGAATTTTACGATTCTGATCAAGAGATTGAGAAACGAACCGGAGCTGATGTGGGCTGGGTCTTCGATGTAGAAGGTGAAGACGGCTTCCGCGATCGTGAAGAGAAAGTCATCAACGAGTTGACGGAAAAGCAGGGTATTGTGCTGGCAACCGGCGGTGGCTCTGTAAAATCACGTGAAACCCGTAATCGTCTCTCCGCGCGTGGCGTCGTGGTCTATCTTGAAACGACGATCGAAAAACAACTTGCGCGTACGCAGCGCGATAAAAAACGTCCGCTGTTGCAGGTCGAAGCTCCGCCTCGTGAAGTTCTGGAAGCGTTGGCCGACGAACGCAATCCTCTGTATGAAGAGATTGCAGACGTGACCATTCGTACCGACGATCAGAGCGCCAAAGTCGTAGCAAACCAGATTATTCACATGCTGGAAAGCAACTGATTCTGGCTTAATACACACTTGCCTGCGGGTACAAGCCATTAAGGTGGATATCGCGTCATGGAGAGGATTACAGTCACTCTCGGGGAACGTAGTTACCCTATCACCATCGCGGCTGGTTTGTTTAACGAACCAGCTTCATTCTTACCGCTGAAATCGGGCGAGCAGGTTATGTTGGTGACCAACGAAACCCTGGCTCCTCTTTATCTTGATAAGATTCGCGACGTACTTGAACAGGCGGGTGTTAACGTTGATAGCGTTATTCTTCCCGATGGCGAGCAGTATAAAAGCCAGACGGTGCTTGATACGGTCTTTACGGCCCTGCTGCAAAAACCGCACGGTCGCGATACCACGCTTGTAGCCCTCGGTGGCGGCGTGATTGGCGATCTGACCGGTTTTGCGGCGGCGAGCTATCAGCGCGGCGTTCGTTTTATCCAGGTTCCAACAACCCTGTTGTCTCAGGTTGACTCCTCCGTTGGCGGGAAAACCGCTGTAAACCATCCCCTAGGTAAAAACATGATTGGCGCGTTCTACCAGCCTGCTTCCGTGGTGGTGGATCTCGACTGTCTGAAAACGCTTCCTGCGCGTGAGCTGGCTTCGGGTCTGGCGGAAGTGATCAAATACGGCATCATTCTGGATGGGGCGTTCTTTACCTGGCTGGAGGATAATCTGGATGCGCTGTTGCGTCTGGATGGCGCAGCGATGGCGTACTGTATTCGCCGTTGTTGTGAGCTGAAAGCAGAAGTTGTTGCCGCAGACGAGCGAGAAATGGGCTTACGTGCTTTACTGAATCTGGGGCACACGTTTGGCCATGCTATCGAAGCCGAAATGGGTTATGGCAATTGGTTACACGGTGAAGCAGTCGCTGCAGGTATGGTGATGGCTGCTCGCACGTCAGAACGTCTGGGTCAGTTTAATGCAACTGACACACAGCGTATTATTACGCTGCTTGCGCGTGCTGGCTTACCTGTTAACGGACCCCGCGAGATGTCCGCGCAGGCTTATTTGCCGCACATGCTGCGTGATAAAAAAGTGTTGGCGGGTGAAATGCGTTTAATTCTCCCGCTGGCAATAGGGAAGAGTGAAGTTCGCGGCGGAGTGTCGCACGAGGTGGTTCTTAGCGCGATTGCTGATTGTCAGCAGGCGTAACAACAAGAAAGGTCAGACCGCAATTATTGGGTCTTTTAGCTTCAGGTTAACTGCAACGTTGTAAGCATTAACCTTTGAGTGGGGTGTTAAATGGATGAATTCAAACCAGAAGACGAGCTGAAACCCGATCCCAGCGATCGTCGTACTGGTCGTTCTCGTCAATCTTCTGAACGTGGTGAGCCGCAGATCAACTTTGATGATGTTGATCTGGATGCGGACGATCATCGCCCGACACGTGCGCGTAAAGACCGCAATGAGGAGCAAGATGTCGAGCCTGAAGAAGATTACGAATCCGATGATGATGCGGTGGATGATGACGAAGAACGTGTAGAGCGTCGTCCGCGCAAGCGCAAAAAAGCGGTCAGTAAACCGGCTTCCCGTCAGTACATGATGATGGGTGTTGGTGTTCTTGTCCTGCTGCTGCTGATTATCGGAATCGGCTCCGCGCTGAAGGCACCTTCAACCTCCTCTTCAAGCGAGCAAACTGCTTCTGGCGAGAAGAGTATCGATCTTTCTGGCAATACCGCCGATCAAGCGAATGCAACCCAGCCTGCGCCGGGGGCAACATCTGCTGAGCAAACCGCCGGTACTGCACCGCAGCAAGAAGTTTCCTTGCCGCCAATTTCGTCCACGCCGACCGAAGGACAAACGCCTGCAGCGACTGAAGGCCAGCAGCGTGTTGAAGTTCAGGGCGACCTGAACAATGCGCTCTCGCAGCCGCAAAACCAGAGCCAGGTTAACAATGTGGTGGTTAACTCCACACTGCCGACTGAACCGGCCACGGTTGCGCCAATCCGTAACGGCAATGCGTCGCGTCAGGAGACAAAGGAACCTGCGGCTCCTGCCACAACCACTCGTCCGGAACGCAAACAGGCCGTGATTGAGCCGAAGAAACCGCAGACGACAGCTAAAGCGACGGTAACTGAACCGAAACCTGTCGCTCAGGCAAAACGTACGGAACCAACGGCTCCGGCGACAACCGCGAAAGCCCCTGCAGCAACATCTGCACCGACAACAACGGTAGCCCCGAAAGCAACCGCCAGCACGACGTCTGCGCCTGCTCAAACGACACAGCCTGCGCAAACTGCGCCGACGGCTGCAGCGACACCAAGCGCGGCCGGTGGGAAAAGTGCAGGCAACGTTGGGTCGTTAAAATCTGCACCGGGCAGCCATTACACCCTGCAGCTCAGCAGTTCTTCTAACTACGACAACCTGAACAGTTGGGCGAAGAAAGAGAACCTGAAAAACTTTGTTGTGTATCAGACGACGCGTAACGGCCAACCGTGGTATGTTCTGGTCACGGGTGTGTATGCCTCGAAAGACGATGCGAAACGTGCGGTGTCTACGCTGCCAGCCGATGTGCAGGCGAAAAACCCGTGGGCAAAACCGTTGCATCAGGTTCAGGCCGATCTGAAGTAATGTTATTAAAGCGCAGGATGCTGTCGGAGCTTTCTCCACAGCCGGAGAAGGTGTAATTAGTTAGTCAGCATGAAAAAAAATCGCGCTTTTTTGAAGTGGGCAGGGGGAAAATACCCCCTGCTTGAAGATATAAAACGGCATTTGCCACCGGGTGAGTGTCTGGTTGAACCCTTCGTGGGTGCCGGGTCGGTGTTTCTCAACACCGACTTTTCTCGTTATATCCTCGCCGATATCAACAGCGACCTCATCAGTCTCTATAACATCGTGAAGTCACGTACCGATGCGTATGTGCAGGCTTCCCGTGAGCTGTTTACCCCTGAGACAAATCAGGCTGAGGTTTACTATCAGTTCCGCGAGGAATTCAACGCGTGTCAGGATCCGTTCCGCCGTGCGGTACTGTTTTTGTATCTGAACCGTTTTGGCTACAACGGACTGTGCCGCTATAACCTGCGCGGGGAATTTAACGTGCCGTTTGGCCGTTACAAAAAGCCCTACTTCCCGGAAGCGGAGTTGTATCACTTTGCCGAAAAAGCGCAGAATGCAGAGTTCCACTGCCTCTCATATGAAGAGTGTATGGATCGTGCGGATGCAGACTCTGTGGTCTATTGTGACCCGCCTTATGCGCCGCTTTCTGCGACGGCGAATTTTACCGCTTATCATACCAACAGCTTCAGCCCCAGAGAGCAGGCGCATCTGGCAGAGATGGCAGAAAAGCTGGTCAGTAAGCGGATCCCAGTGTTAATTTCGAACCATGACACGCCCGATACCCGTGAGTGGTACAAAGCGGCGAAACATTTTCAGGTTAAAGTGCGGCGCAGTATAAGCAGCAACGGCGGCACACGAAAAAAGGTGGACGAACTGCTGGCTCTGTACCAACCAGGAGTCGTTTCGCCCGCGAAAAAATAATTCTCAAGGAGAAGCGGATGAAACAGTATTTGATTGCCCCCTCAATTCTGTCGGCTGATTTTGCTCGCCTGGGTGAGGACACCGCGAAAGCACTGACTGCTGGTGCTGATGTCGTGCATTTTGACGTCATGGACAACCACTATGTGCCGAACCTGACGATCGGACCCATGGTGCTGAAATCCCTGCGTAAATACGGTATTACCGCACCTATCGACGTGCATCTGATGGTGAAGCCGGTTGACCGTATTGTGCCGGATTTCGCCGCCGCAGGCGCCAACATCATTACTTTTCATCCGGAAGCCTCCGAACACGTCGACCGCACCTTGCAACTGATTAAAGAGCACGGCTGCAAAGCCGGCCTGGTATTCAACCCGGCCACACCGCTCAGCTATCTGGACTATGTGATGGACAAGCTGGATGTGATCCTGTTGATGTCCGTTAACCCGGGCTTCGGTGGTCAGTCCTTCATTCCACAGACGCTTGAGAAACTGCGCGAAGTGCGTCGTCGTATCGATGAATCCGGCTACGACATCCGTCTGGAAGTGGATGGCGGCGTTAAGGTGGACAACATCGGTGAAATCGCGTCGGCTGGCGCGGATATGTTTGTGGCAGGCTCCGCCATCTTTGACCAGCCAGACTACAAAAAAGTGATAGATGAAATGCGCCGTGAACTGGCGAAGGTAAGTCATGGATAAATTGCAGAATATTCGGGGCGTTGCATTTGACCTCGACGGGACGCTGGTCGACAGCGCACCGGGACTAACCGCTGCGGTGGATATGGCGTTGTATGCGCTGGAACTGCCGACGGCAGGCGAAGAGCGTGTTATTACCTGGATTGGTAACGGTGCAGATGTGCTGATGGAACGCGCACTGACCTGGTCTCGCCAGGAACGTGCGATGCAGCGTAAAACAATGGGCAAACCGCCTGTTGATGACGACATCCCTGCTGAAGAACAGGTGCGTATTTTGCGTAAGCTGTTCGACCGTTATTATGCGGATGTGGCGCAAGAGGGGACGTTCCTGTTCCCCAACGTAGTGGATACGCTGGGTGCGCTGCACGCTAACGGGTTGCCGTTAGGTCTGGTCACCAACAAGCCGACGCCGTTTGTTGCTCCTCTGCTGGAAGCGCTGGATATCGCCAAATATTTTAGCGTGGTCATCGGTGGTGACGACGTGCAGAACAAAAAACCGCATCCGGACCCGCTACTGCTTGTCGCGAGCCGCATGGGTATTGCGCCTGAGCAGATGCTTTTCGTGGGTGATTCACGAAATGACATTCAGGCCGCGGTTGCCGCAGGCTGTCCGTCTGTGGGACTTACCTATGGCTATAACTACGGTGAAGCGATTGACCTTAGCCAGCCAGACGTTGTTTACGACAGTATTAATGACCTTCTGCCCGCTCTCGGGCTTTTGCAAAGCGAAAATCAGGAATTGAAAAATGACTAAGCCCATCGTTTTTAGTGGCGCACAGCCCTCAGGTGAATTGACCATTGGCAACTACATGGGTGCGCTGCGTCAGTGGGTGAACATGCAAGATGATTTCCACTGCATCTACTGCATCGTTGACCAGCATGCCATCACCGTGCGTCAGGATGCGCAGCAGTTGCGTAAAGCGACGCTGGATACGCTGGCGCTCTACCTTGCGTGCGGTATCGATCCTGAGAAAAGCACCATCTTCGTTCAGTCCCACGTGCCGGAACATGCACAACTGGGTTGGGCATTGAACTGCTACACCTATTTCGGCGAACTGAGCCGTATGACGCAGTTCAAAGATAAATCTGCGCGTTATGCAGAAAACATTAACGCCGGTCTTTTTGATTATCCGGTTCTGATGGCGGCGGACATTCTGCTGTACCAAACCAACCAGGTTCCGGTCGGTGAAGATCAGAAACAGCACCTGGAGCTGAGCCGCGACATCGCGCAGCGTTTTAACGCCATCTACGGCGATATCTTCAAAGTGCCAGAGCCGTTCATTCCGAAATCTGGCGCGCGCGTGATGTCGCTGCTGGAGCCGACCAAAAAGATGTCTAAGTCGGACGACAACCGCAACAATGTGATCGGCCTGCTGGAAGACCCGAAATCCGTCGTGAAGAAAATCAAACGCGCGATGACCGACTCCGAAGAGCCGCCGGTTGTGCGTTACGATGTGAAAGAAAAAGCGGGCGTGTCCAACCTGCTGGATATCCTCTCTGCAGTGACCGGCGAGAGCATTCCTGAACTGGAACAACGCTTTGAAGGCAAAATGTACGGTCATCTGAAAGGTGAAGTAGCGGACGCGGTTTCCGGCATGCTGACCGAGTTGCAGGAGCGTTATCACCGTTACCGCAATGATGAAGCATTCCTGCAGAAAGTGATGAAAGAGGGTGCCGAAAAAGCCAGCGCCCGCGCTTCTGTCACCCTGAAAGCGGTGTACGAAGCGATCGGCTTTGTCGCGAAACCGTAATTCAACGATGTCGCTAAAAACCGGGTAAATCCCGGTTTTTTTTCGCCTGTCTTTTATGTGACCAATAAAAAGTGTGAAGCGCCTCGCCGTTTGCACATCTCGCCATTGCGCTATATATTCAATTTAATGAAGATATAAATATTCAATTTACTGAAAATATATGATGCGTCGGACATTTATCAAGAAAGAAGGGGTTGTCTTAACAACTCTGGCCCGTTACCTGTTGGGTGAAAAGTGTGGTAACCGTTTGAAAACCATAGATGAACTGGCAAGTGAATGCCACTCATCTGTCGGATTAACGCAGGCCGCGCTGAAAACGCTGGAATCCTCAGGGGCAATCCGCATTGAGCGTCGCGGGCGTAATGGTAGTTTCCTGGTAGAAATGGATAACAAAACGCTGTTGACGCATGTGGATATCAACAACGTGGTATGTGCCATGCCGTTGCCTTATACCCGTCTGTACGAAGGGTTGGCGAGCGGTCTGAAAGCGCAATTTGAGGGGATCCCCTTTTATTACGCGCACATGCGTGGGGCAGATATTCGTGTGGAATGTTTACTGAACGGCGTCTATGACATGGCGGTGGTCTCCCGTCTGGCGGCAGACAGTTATCTGGCGCAGAACGGGTTGCGCATCGCGCTGGAGCTGGGGCCACATACTTATGTGGGCGAGCATCAGCTCATTTGTCGCAAAGGTGAGGCTGAAAATGTGAAACGCGTGGGTCTGGATAACCGCTCGGCGGATCAGAAAATCATGACGGAAGCCTGTTTTGGCGACAGCGACGTGGAGTTGGTAGACCTTTCCTACCACGAAAGCCTTCAGCGTATTGTGAAAGGGGACGTGGATGCGGTGATCTGGAACGTCGTGGCGGATGCTGAACTGGCGATGCTGGGATTAGAAGCGACCCCGCTCACCCGCGATCCCCGATTCTTACAGGCAACGGAAGCCGTCGTACTGACGCGCGCGGATGATTATCCGATGCAGCAATTACTGCGTGCGGTGGTGGACAAACAGGCGCTGCTCGCCCATCAGCAACGGGTGGTTAACGGTGAGCAGGAACCCAGCTATTAAGTTAAGGGCGTTTTGATGGAATACCGACTGAACCTGCTATGTGAAGCGGGTGTGATTGATAAGGATATCTGCAGCGGCATGCTGCAGGTTGTTGAACGGTTGAGCAATGAGTGGCATCTGCCGGTTCACTCCGAGCAAGGGACGATGGCGATGACGCACATGGCGAGCGCGTTAATGCGCAGCCGCCGTGGGGAAGTGATTGGGCCGCTGGACGACGAGTTACTGGCTGAAATGGCGCAATCAAACCACTGGCCAACCATTTTGCTGGTACACCAGACATTGCTGAAAGAGTTTGCGGTGACGCTTCATGCAAATGAAGAGGGGTATCTGCTGGCGAACCTGTACGGATTGTGGATGGCGGCAGAAGAAGGCGTTTGAAAGAGATGGAATAGCAATGTCCTTCACCTTAAATATTCAAAAAAATGAATATTTAAATCAGGGATTGGAAACGAGGCTAAAAGATGTTTATACACGCACTGAAACGGCAGAACCCTGCGCTTATTACCGCCGCGCTTCGGTTATGGCAACAGGGGAAGATTGTCCCCGATAGCTGGGTGATTGATGTTGACCAGGTTCTGGAAAATGGTAAGCGGCTGATTGAGGTCGCGCAGCAACACGGCATCACGTTGTATCTGATGACCAAGCAGGTTGGGAGAAATCCCTGGCTGGCGGAAAAGCTGTTGGCGCTGGGTTATGCCGGGATTGTCGTGGTGGACTATAAAGAGGGCCGAACCCTGCGCCGCGCCGGATTACCGATTGCGCATCAGGGTCATTTGGTGCAGATCCCGTCTCGACTCGTTGATGCAGCAGTAGAACAAAATACGGATGTCATCACGCTGTTTTCGTTAGAGAAAGCGCGGGAAGTTTCTGCGGCCGCAGTGAAAGCCGGGCAGACGCAGGCGGTGATGCTCAAGGTGTATGGCGAAAACGACTTTCTTTATCCCGGGCAGGAAAGCGGCTTCCCACTGGCCGATCTGGATGAGGTTGTCGCACAGGTTCAACGGTTACCGGGTCTGCATCTGAGCGGATTAACGCATTTTCCTTGTCTGCTCTGGGATGAGGCGGCAGGTGAAACCGTTCCGACGCCTAACCTGCACACGCTGGTCGATGCGCGACGCCAACTTGAAGCGTCGGGTGTCGCTATCGAACAGCTGAATGCCCCTTCTGCGACCAGCTGCGCCTCTTTGCCGCTGCTGGCAAAGTACGGCGTCACTCACGCTGAGCCTGGCCATGCGTTGACGGGCACGATTCCTTCTAATCAACAGGGCGACCAACCAGAGCGCATTGCAATGCTTTGGCTGAGCGAGATCTCTCACCATTTTCGTGGCGACAGCTATTGCTATGGCGGCGGTTATTACCGTCGCGGGCATGCGCGTAATGCGCTGGTGTTTACCCATGAAAATGACGCGCCGATTGAGACGCAACTGAAACCTGTCGATGACAGCAGTATTGATTATTACCTGCCGCTTGCAGGGGAATTCCCGGTAAGCAGTGCCGTTGTGCTCTGTTTTCGCACGCAAATCTTTGTGACGCGCAGTGACGTTGTGCTGGTGTCCGGTATTCAGCGCGGCGCGCCTGAGATTGTCGCCCGTTATGACAGCCTCGGAAACCTTCTGGAGGACTAATGGCTCGTTTCGTGGTGGTAGTGATCGATAGCTTCGGCGTCGGGGCAATGAAGGATGTCGCGCAGATCCGACCGCAGGATGCTGGCGCGAATACCTGCGGGCATATCCTGAGTCAGCAGCCGCAGCTGCGTTTGCCAACGCTGGAAAAGCTGGGGTTGATGAATGCGCTGGGGTACACGCCGGGCGTGATGAAACCGTCCGCATCAGCGGTATGGGGCGTCGCGGAATTGCAACATGAAGGGGGCGATACCTTCATGGGGCATCAGGAAATTTTAGGCTCGCGACCCCAGGCGCCGCTACGCATGCCGTTTAGCGAGGTGATTGGGCGCGTTGAACAGGCGCTGAAAGCCGCAGGTTTGCAGGTGGAGCGGCGTGGCGATGGGCTGGCGTTTCTGTGGGTGAATCAGGCGGTCGCCATTGGCGATAACCTCGAAGCGGATTTGGGGCAGGTCTACAACATTACCGCCAACCTTTCCGTCATTGACTTCGATGAGGTGGTGAAAATTGGCCGCATCGTGCGTGAGCATGCGCAGGTTGGGCGGGTCATTGCTTTTGGCGGCACGCTGAAAGACAGCCAACAGATTCTGGATGCCGTTGAGACAAAAGCGGAACGCTTCATCGGCATCAATGCGCCGCGCTCGGGGGCGTATGAAAACGGTTTTCAGGTGGTTCACATGGGCTATGGCGTTGATGCGCAGGTTCAGGTTCCGCAGAAGCTGCATGAGGTCGGCGTGCCAACCGTACTGGTCGGAAAAGTAGCTGATATTGTCAGCAACCCACATGGTCGCAGCTGGCAAAACCTGGTCGATAGCCAGCGCATTATGGATATCACTCGAGATGAATTTAACGCCGAACGGACCGTGTTTATTTGCGCCAACATCCAGGAAACCGATCTCGCTGGTCATGCCGAGGATGTCGCACGTTATGCGGAACGCCTGCAGGTCGTCGACAGTAATCTAACGCGCCTTCTTTCTGATATGGGTCCGGATGATTACCTGGTCGTCATGGCCGATCACGGCAACGACCCCACGATTGGTCACAGTCACCACACCCGTGAAGTGGTGCCGGTGCTGGTATATCGACAGGGGCTGGAACCCGCTCAGTTAGGCGTTCGCGCCACGCTGTCAGATGTGGGCGCCACAGTATGCGAATTCTTTGGCGCTGCAGCCCCGCAAAACGGCACCTCTTTTCTTTCGGCATTACGGCTCACAGGAGACGCGTTATGAGCATTGATACTTCAGGCTACACCTACGCCCACGAGCATCTGCATATCGATCTCTCCGGGTTCAAAAACAACCTCGACTGCCGGTTCGATCAGTACGATCTCATCTGCCAGGAGATGAACGTTCTGATGGCGTTGGGCGTGCGCAACATCATTGAGATGACCAACCGTTACATGGGGCGTAACCCACAATTTATGCTCGATCTAATGCGTGATACGGGAATGAATGTGGTGGCCTGCACGGGGTATTACCAGAATCAGTTTTTCCCGGAACATGTCGCGACCCGCAGCGTGGAGCAACTGGCCCAGGAGATGGTCGATGAAATTGTCGGCGGAATCGATGGCACTGAACTGAAAGCCGGGATCATCGCTGAAATCGGCTCCAGCGAAGGCGTAATCACGCCGCTGGAAGAAAAGGTCTTTATTGCTGCCGCACGTGCCCACAATGAAACCGGGCGCCCGATCTCGACGCACACCTCGTTCGGCACCATGGGCCTGGAACAGTTGGCCTTACTGAAAACGCAGGGCGTCTCCCTCTCGCGAGTGGTGATTGGTCACTGCGATCTCAAAGATAATCTCGACAATATCTTGCGCATGATCGATCTCGGCGCGTATGTGCAGTTCGATACTATCGGTAAAAACAGCTACTACCCGGACGAGAAACGTATTGGGATGCTGCATATGCTTCGCGATCGCGGTTTGCTCAACCGCGTGATGCTCTCAATGGATATTACCCGCCGGTCACATTTGAAAGCGAACGGCGGTAATGGCTACGACTACCTGTTAACCACCTTTGTCCCACAACTGCGCCAGTCAGGGTTCAGTCAGGTCGATGTGGACATGATGCTGCGTGATAACCCTGCTCGTTTCTTCCAGTAGGTCGGTTTGATTGAGACAGCGCGCGTTGAGGGTAGGCGTTTTTAATAACGTATTAGCGATAGAAATAAATCAATAAGGAAACAGACAATGAAAATCGTGATTGGTGGTCAGATTGAGAAAGACAAAATAGCTGAAACAGTCCGCCGTGAAGCGGGCGATCGTGCCACCTCAGTCACTGTCATGGGGGACATTGAAGCGGCCATGGCATTAAAAAGCGGAGCGGCAGACTACTATTTCGGCGCGTGCAATACCGGTGGCGGCGGGGCGCTGGCAATGGCGATTGCGATTGCGGGGGCCAGCCAATGTATTACCGTCGGCATGCCGGGAAAAATTCTGTCAAATGAAGAGATTATTGCAGGCGTAAACGCAGGGAAAAAAGCCTTCGGTTTCACGGGGCAGGACACTGAAATCGTTGTCCCGGTAATTATCAAGGCAATCCTGGGCGCATAGGAGGAAAAATGGAACATGAGTTTCTGATGCGCCTGTTAACCATCGATCCCATGAAGGCAGGATTAATCGCGCTCATTGGCGGGCTGTCTGCCATGATGGCCAACCGGGGGATTGCGGTTTTTCATGATGGCCTGCGCCCATTAATGCCTGAATATCTCGAAGGGAGAATGGATCACAAAACGCTGGCGGCGACCAGCTTTGCACTGAGTTTCGGGTTGGTCATTGGATTTGGGCTGCCATTTTCACTGACCGCGCCGATTATTCTGGTGCATAGCCTGCTGCTGGGAACTGATGTGGTGGGCACATGGTGTAACAATAGCCGCCGTGGCTTCCTGCTCTCCGGCGTCATTGGTGCCCTTTATGGTGTGGCGCTGATGGTTGGACTGCGTTCAGTGGTTGATCTGTTCAACATGATGCCCGTAAATTTTATGAATAACCTCAGCCAGGTGGGAGACCCGATTATTGTCTGTTTCGCCCTCTTTCCTGCATTGGTTGTCGGTTATCAGTACGGATACAAAAAAGGGATGTGGGTGCTGGTCGCGACACTGGTGGGGTATCTGGTCGCGCACTCTTTTGGCAGCATCAGTTTCGGCGGGCGCATTGAAAAACCCGTCAAGCTTGACCCGAACGGTATTGCGCTATTGCTCGCGATGATCGCGATGTTCTATTTCACCATGCAAGAGCGTCCTGCGACGTCAGAAAATGCGGATGGGGTAAAGACGAAAGGCGCGAATGAGATGCTGGTGGGCCTCTTTTCGGCACGTATAGAACGCATTCAGAAAAACAAATGGCTGTTGGTGTTCAGCGGCGGCTTATGCGCGATGGCCGGTTCGATGTCATTCAGTTTACTGGCAGAAGGCCCCGTTTCGCTACAACTGATGGCGCAGGGAGAGCAAACCAGCGCTATGCTGGTTGCACTGGCGCGAGCGATCAGCTTTATCCCTCTGGTCGGTATGACGGCAATTGCAACAGGTGTCTACAGCCCGGAAGGCATGAAGTTTGTTTTTGTTGCAGGCCTGGCGACCAATAACCCTTTGATAGCGTTCATTGCGGGCGGCGTCATTATGTTCCTGGAGATTAGACTGCTCGCCAGAACGGCGATCTGGCTGGACAAATATCCTGGCGTCAAAGCGTGTGGTGATCATATCCGTACCGCGATCACACGAATGCTGGAAGTGTCGCTGCTGGTGGGTGGGATGATTGCGTCTAACGCCATTTTGCCGGGTATGGGATTCATGATCGTCGCAGGAATTTATCTGCTTAACCGAACCTCCCGTAGACCGCTGGTGGAGATGTCTATTGGCCCGGTTGCCACGATTGCCGTCGGGATACTGGCTAACCTCTTCTACTTTATCGGGATTGTGTAACCCTAAGGTCATCGCCATGGAAACCTATCCATTACAAAGCCTGACGCTGATGGAGGCTCAGGAGAAGCAATTTGCGCTGGTGGACACACTGTGCCGCCATTTTCCCGGTGCTGATTTTTTGGCGGGCGGCGATTTAGGGCTTGTGCCGGGGCTAAACCAGCCCCGGGTAACGCAGCGTGTCGAGCAGGTCCTGGCCGATGCGTTTCACGCCGAGGCGGCCGTGTTGGTGCAGGGCGCGGGTACCGGTGCTATTCGCGCAGGGTTGTGCGCGTTGCTCAAACCCGGTCAGCGGCTACTGGTACATGATGCGCCGGTGTATCCGACCACTGCGTGCATCATAGAACAGATGGGCGTTGAACTCATTCGCGCCGATTTCAATACTCCCGGCGCGATAACGCAGGCCATTGAACAGCACCGTCCTCAGGCGGCGCTGGTTCAGCACACACGCCAGCAGCCCCGGGACAGCTACTCGCTGACGGTGGTGCTGGAGGAAATCGCGCACAGCGGGGTTCCTACGCTGACTGATGACAACTATGCGGTCATGAAAGTGGGCAGCATCGGGTGTGAATGCGGGGCCACGCTCTCTACGTTCTCCTGCTTTAAACTCTTCGGGCCTGAAGGTGTGGGGGCGGTTGTTGGGGAGGCCGACGCTATCGCTAAAATCCGGTCTACTCTGTATTCCGGCGGTAGCCAGATCCAGGGCGCGCAAGCGCTGGAAGTGCTGCGTGGACTGGTTTTTGCGCCCGTGATGCATGCCGTGCAGGCTGGGGTATCCGAGCGTATACTCGCGCGGCTCAATGGAGGGAGTCTGCCGGAGGTGAAGCAGGCGGTGATTGCCAACGCGCAGTCGAAAGTATTGATCGTGGAGTTCAATCACCCGATTGCCGGGAGAGTGCTGGAAGAAGCGCACAAACGCGGGGCGCTGCCTTACCCGGTGGGGGCGGAATCAAAATATGAGATCCCACCTCTGTTTTATCGCCTCTCCGGGACGTTTCGCGAAGCCGCTCCGGGTCTGGAACAGTACGCGATCCGTATTAATCCAAACCGTAGCGGCGAGGAGACGGTGCTGCGTATATTGCAGGAAAGCATCGGGCAGGTCATGGCTGGCTAGCGCCCGGCGACGACAGGCATAAAAAAACCGGGAAATTCCCGGTTTTTTTACATTAATGGTTCGAGAACCAGTTCAGCTTATCGCGCAGAGCAACCACTCTACCGACAATAATTAACGCCGGGCTCTCAACACGCTGCGCCAGGTCGCCTAACTGCGACAGCTCCCCGTTAACCACGCGTTGTTTCACGGCAGTTCCATTCTCAACCAGCGCAACCGGCATATCAGCCTGCATGCCGAACTCAATCAGTTTTTCCTGGATAGTCGCCGCCTGATTCAGCCCCATGTAGAACACCAGCGTCTGCTTCTCGGCCGCCAGGTTCTCCCAGTCAAGCTCGCCACCGGTTTTCAAATGCCCGGTGACCAGACGGACGCTTTGCGCGTAGTCGCGGTGGGTCAGTGGGATCCCGGAGTACGCTGAACAGCCTGAAGCCGCCGTAATCCCCGGCACCACCGAGAAGGGGATCCCTGCGTGGCATAAGGTTTCCAGCTCCTCGCCGCCGCGACCAAAAATAAACGGATCGCCGCCTTTCAGACGCACGACGCGTTTACCCTGCTGGGCTTCACGCAGCAGGATCTGGTTAATCTCTTCCTGTGGTACGCAGTGATATCCCGCCCGTTTGCCCACAAAAACGCGGTCAGCATCGCGGCGGACCAGGTTCATGATGTCGTCGGAAACCAGGCGGTCATACACCACCACATCGGCCTGTTGAATTTGCTGCAATCCTTTCAGGGTGAGCAGACCGGCGTCGCCAGGTCCGGCACCAACCAGCACCACTTCACCACGGTGATCCAGCGGTTCGCTGAGCATTTGTTCCGTGGTTTGTTCAATGGCCTGGCGATCGTCGTTGGCGAGCGACTGCGCCAGACGGTCGTTGACAAAGAGTTTCTCCCAGAAACGACGGCGTTCGCCCATCGTGGCGAATTGTTGTTTCACCCGGGAACGAAGTTGTCCGGCGTACTGCGCAACCTGGCCTAAATGCTGGGGCAACATCGCCTCAAGCTTCTCACGCAGTAAGCGTGCGAGAACCGGCGATGTGCCGCCCGAGGAGACGGCTACCATCAGCGGCGAACGGTCAATAATCGAGGGCATAATAAAGCTGGCGGCTTTCGGCGCATCGACCACATTGCAGAAAATGCGGCGAGTTTCGGCAGCGCGGCTAACGCGTTGATTCACTTCATCGTCATCGGTTGCCGCGATGGCCAGCCAGCAGGGGTCGAGGAGCGCTTCGTCGAACGGCCCCTCCACCAGGGTCAACATGCCTTCATTTGCCCATACGGTAAACTGTGGAATAAACGCCAGTGCGTTGACCGTGAGTCTGGCTCCGGCTTCCAGCAGTAACCGCGCTTTGCGTTCTGCGACATCACCCCCGCCGACGATCAGGCAGTCGCGGTCACGTAGTTGACAAAATATAGGCAAATGATCCACGACATTACCCCTTAATTATTGGCAGCAGCCTCAGTTTGGTTGATTTTTGCCGGAGCCGGACGCTCCGATTTCGGCGTAGCATACCAATAACCCCATCCCATGAACACGACACCGGACAAAGTATTACCTAGTGTTACCCACAACAAATTGTGACCGATCCCGGACAATGTATAGGCATCACTGTGATGGCCAAACCAGGAGAGGGCAAACAGGGTCATGTTGGCAACGGAGTGCTCATAGCCCGAGGCGATAAACGCCAGCAGACACCACCAGATGGCGATGAACTTCGCGGCGCCTTCGGTACGGATTGCCATCCAGATTGCCAGACAAACCAGCCAGTTACACAGCGCGCCTTTGAAAAAGAGCACGGTGGCCGGGGCGGCCGTTTTGGCGAGGGCAACCGAGTGCACAATGCTGGTATCGACCGGCAGCAGGCTACCGCCGCCCCAGCTATACAGCAGCGCGACGAACACCGACCCCACCAGGTTGCCCAGCCAGGTTTGCGGCAGAATGGCCCACATTTGCCCGTGGCTGATGGTACCTGCTTTGACGCCGAGCGTCAGAAACATGGTGTGGCCCGTGAAGAGTTCAGAACCGGCAATAATCACCAGCGTCAACGCAATACCAAAGGTTGCACCCATTACCAGCGGGCGGATAGAAGGATCGAGCAGATTCCCGAGGGTGAAAATAAGGATAATACCGAGACCGACATAGGCCCCCGCCATTGCAGAACTAACCCAGAAGCCGAGCGGGTTTTTCGCCGACAGGCGTGCGATGCGCGCAGCGTTAGCCGCACACTTGTTAATAGTGTCTGTGAACATGTGTTTGATTACCCTTGAAATATAAATAATAAAAAAACAATCGTACGTAGGCCGGATAAGGCATTTATGCCGCCATCCGGCAATGTGCTTATGCCATTTGCCTGATGGCGCTACGCTTATCAGGCCTACGAAAAAAGGCCTACCAAATACGTCAAATAAGGAAGGCGTTGCACCTCCCGTTCATGCATTAACCGCGCAGTTGTACGATGCCGTCTTTGACACGGGCTTCGTAGTGCGCCACGGAGTGACTTTCGTCCTCCATGCACAGGCCATCGCGCAGGCGGAAGCGCTGTTTTTTCAGCGGGCTGGCGACCCACAACTCCCCCTGGTGCTCTGCAATCAACCCGCGAGACAACACGCTGGATTCGAAAAAGGGATCGATGTTGCTGATCGCAAAGACCTGGTCGCTATGGTAAGGACGGAAAATAGCGACCTGCTCTTCGCCTAACAGCGCACAGACGCCGGTTGCAGGCAGAATGTCATCGATTTTGCAGATGTTTTTCCACTGGCTCATGCGTTCTCCTCCACCAGAGTTACCGGAATGCGTTCGTACGGTGTTGCCGGACGATGCTGCTCACGTTCAGGAACGACCTGGACGTTCGGGTCGCGTTTATCGCTGTTGATAAAGTGTCTGAAGCGGACCTGCGCAGACGGCGTGTTGACGGTTTCTGTCCACTCGCAGATGACGGCTTCGCGCAGACGCGCCATCTCTTCTTCCAGGTGTTCGTTCAGACCCAGTTTGTCGTCGATGATGACGGACTTCAGGTATTCAATACCGCCTTCCAGGCTATCTAACCACGGTGCGGTACGCGTCAGTTTGTCTGCCGTACGGATGTAGAACATCATGAAACGATCGAGATATTTGAGCAGCGTTTCGCTGTCGATATCTGCTGCCAGCAGATCGGCGTGGCGCGGTTTCATCCCGCCGTTGCCGCAGACGTACAGGTTCCAGCCTTTTTCCGTCGCAATAATACCGACATCTTTACCCTGGGCTTCTGCACACTCACGGGTACAGCCGGAAACGCCGAATTTCATTTTGTGCGGGGTGCGGATGCCTTTGTAGCGGTTTTCCAGTTCAACGCCGAAGCCGACGCTGTCGCCCACGCCGTAACGACACCAGGTGCTGCCGACGCAGGTTTTCGCCATACGTAGTGCTTTCGCGTACGCATGACCGGTTTCGAAGCCCGCGTCAATCAGCTGACGCCAGATCTCCGGCAGGTCGTCTTTCTGCGCGCCAAACAGGCCAATACGCTGAGACCCGGTGATCTTGGTATACAGATTGAATTCACGGGCGATACGGCCCACCGCCACCAGGCCTTCCGGGGTAATTTCACCGCCTGCGGAACGCGGGATCACGGAGTAGGTGCCGTCTTTCTGAATATTGGCCAGGAAGTTGTCGTTGGTATCCTGTAGCGGTGTGTGCTGTGGCTTCAGAATGTATTCATTCCAGCAGGAGGCCAGCAGGGAGCCAACGGTGGGTTTACACACTTCGCAACCGTAGCCTTTACCGTGTTTCGCCAGCAGTTCTTCAAAGGTTTTGATGCCTTCCACCCGAATGAGATGGAACAGCTCCTGGCGAGAGTACGGGAAGTGCTCGCACAGGTTGTTGTTCACTTCAATACCCTGTTTCGCCAGTTCGGCATTCAGTACCTGAGTGACCAGCGGAATACAACCCCCGCAGCCGGTACCTGCTTTGGTTTCCGCTTTCAGGGCGGCAACGGTGTGGCAACCTTTGTTGATGGCGGCGACCAGCATACCTTTCGTGACGTCGAAGCAGGAGCAAATCTGCGCGCTGTCCGGCAGTTTATCTACGCCGATGGACGGCTTGCCGCTGCCCGCGTGTGCTGGCAGGATCAGTGAATCCGGGTTCTCCGGCAGTTCGATGGCGTTCAGCACCAGTTGCAGCAGGTTGCCGTAATCGCTGGTGTCACCGACCAGAACCGCACCGAGCAGCGTTTTGTTGTCTTTACTGACGATCAGGCGTTTGTAGACTTCTTTGCTTTCATCAAGATAGACATAGCTACGTGCGCCAGGCGTGCGGCCATGCGCATCGCCGATACCGCCTACGTCGACGCCCAGCAGTTTCAGCTTGGCGCTCAGATCCGCGCCTTCAAAGGCGTTTTCATTTTTGAGAATATGGTCAACGGCGACCTGCGCCATTTTGTAGCCTGGTGCGACCAGACCGTATACGCGGTCGTTCCAGCTGGCGCATTCGCCAATCGCGTAGATATCCGGGTCAGAGGTCTGGCAGGTGTCGTTAATCACGATGCCGCCGCGCTGAGCGACGTCCAGACCACACTGGGTAGCCAGCTTGTCACGGGGGCGAATACCGGTGGAGAAGACGATAAAATCCACTTCCAGTTCGCTACCGTCGGCAAAACGCATAGTTTTGCGCGCTTCAGTTCCTTCCTGAACGATCTCTTTGGTGTTTTTGCTGGTGTGCACGCGCACGCCCATGCTTTCAATTTTGCGGCGTAACTGCTCGCCACCCATGTGATCCAGCTGTTCAGCCATCAACATCGGGGCAAATTCGATCACATGCGTTTCGACGCCGAGGTTTTTCAGGGCGCCAGCGGCTTCCAGACCCAGCAGACCACCGCCAACAACGGCCCCACGTTTGCTGCGACGGGCGCAGGACTCAATGGCGTTGAGGTCTTCAATGGTGCGGTAAACAAAGCAATCCTGAGTTTCGGAACCTTTAATCGGCGGGATCCACGGATAGGAACCGGTCGCCATGACGAGCTTATCGTAATAGACCGTACGCCCGGCGCTGGAGTGGATGACCTTCTCCTGGCGGTTAATGGTGATGGCGCGCTCGCCCACCAGAACTTTCACACCGTGCTTTTCATAAAACCCTTCACGCACCAACGACAGCTCTTCAGCCGTGTGGTGGGAGAAGTAAGAAGACAGGTGGACACGGTCGTATGCTTTGCGGGGTTCTTCACAGAAGACGGTAATATCAAACTGGGTCGCGTCAGCTTTATCAAGAAGATCCTCAATAAAGCGGTGGCCGACCATACCATTACCGATAATAGCGAGTCTGACTTTGCTCATTTTTGCCTCGATTTCTTTTCTATTACTGCCTACCTTAACGATTCAGCAACCCCGCTTATTGATGTAAATCAAATTCACCTTTATATACTCCTTTAGAGGTATATTGCTGATTTGTCAGCATTTTTATAAGTCACGGAATTGTCTGGCTTTTCGTGTTTGTACAAATAACATACAAATTGAAGGGTTTTAGGGAGTTAGCAGCTACCACAGGCGATTTTGAGATTTACGCCTTCAGGAGGAGGGGAGAAGAAGCCCCTTTTCAGGACGAAAAGGGGCAGGAGAACTTAGTGGGCTGCCGGGACGTTATGTTGACGATGACGGGTGACGAATCCGAGGATAAAACACATCGCAAAGACGACCGCATACAGACCATTCGCGGTGATCAGCGCCGCCTGCGGGCCGCTGTGCGCCACAATTGGCCCCGTAACCACAAAGGTCAACATCGTGCCGATAGTGCCGCAGGTCAGAATAAAGTTAACCAGCTTTGGCGAGGCGACTTTGGTCTGCTGTGAACCGAGTGTGATGATGGTGGTATAAATGGCGCTGGAGAAGAAGCCCAGCGTCAATATAAACCACGGCATATGTTCTGGCGTGCCGGTAATAAACAGGTACATCAGCACGGTTGCCAGACCTGCCAGCACCGTCAGAATGCGCTGCAGGTCAAAGAAACGCAGAATGAAGCTGAATCCCCACATCCCGAACATGTACGACATCCAGAAATCGCTGACCAGCGTACCGGCATCATTCAGGCTCATGCCCAGGCTTTTGGCGTATTCCGGCACCCAGGAGATAAAACACAACTGACCAAGGATATAGCACAGGGCTGCAATGGCCAGGAACAGCACGCCGATGCCCCATTTTTCTTTCGCCACAGGGGTTTCGGTTTGCTGTGCATGTTTACCCAGCGCCGGGAATTCACACCCGAAGGTCAGAATGAAAATGGCCGCATAGACCAGACCGATGCAGGCATAAACCCAGTACCACTCAATGCTGCGTGCCAGCAGGTAGGCGGCGACCATCGGGAAAATCATTCCCGCCATGCTAAAGAAAGAGTCGGTAAACAACAGTCGTGAACCACGTTGACGACCTTCGTACATCTGCGTGATCAGGAACGTACCGATCGACATGGTGATGCCGCTGACCAGCCCCAGAACAAACATGGCGGCAGAAAACAGCGCCAGACTATGGCCGAACATCAGTCCGGCAACCGCCAGTAGCATCAGGATAAATCCAAAACGCAGCTGTGTTTTCAGCGGGACAATTTCCATCAGCCAGGCATTGAGGAAGATAGAGATCAAAATACCGGCATTGAGGAAGGTGAAAGTGTTGCTCATACTGGAAACAGGCAGATGGAAGTAATCTGCAATGTTTCCCATCACCATACCGGTGACAATTACCAACGCCCCTGTCAGGGCGTAGGAGAGAAAGCTAATCCATGTGAGCTTGATACGATTGCTGTTAGTCATGACTGGCCTGTGTATAGAGGTGTAAAGCGCGTTGACAGCGCAATGGGCGGGCAGATTTTAGGCGTTTTAGTGACGCATTTAAATATTTATTAGTAATTGATTCAGCTGTTGCATTTTTTAAAGTGACATTTGTCACAAAAAATTAGGTGGCCTGACATGACAGGGGGATTCGATACGTAAAATTAAGTAAAGGGATGGCCTTGTCATGGAAGGCTCTTTAGAATCAATCCACTTGCTTTTGTTTCTGCTCCCGTTAAGGAAATCTCATGCTCAAATCGACTCTGGCGGCTGTTGCAGCTGTTCTCGCTCTTTCCGCTCTCTCTCCTGCAGCGCTGGCAGCGAAAGGTGATCCACACGTTCTGCTGACAACCTCTGCCGGTAATATTGAGCTGGAGCTGAATAGCCAGAAAGCGCCTGTTTCAGTGCAAAATTTTGTCGATTATGTAAACAGTGGTTTCTACAATAACACCACGTTTCACCGTGTGATCCCCGGCTTTATGGTCCAGGGCGGCGGTTTTAACGAACAAATGCAGCAGAAGAAACCTAACCCGCCAATCAAAAATGAAGCGGATAACGGTTTACGTAACACCCGTGGCACCATTGCGATGGCGCGTACGGCCGACAAAGACAGCGCCACCAGCCAGTTCTTTATCAACATCGCGGACAATGCTTTCCTCGATCACGGCCAGCGTGACTTCGGCTATGCCGTTTTCGGTAAAGTCGTGAAAGGCATGGATGTGGCGGACAAAATCTCTCAGGTCCAGACCCACGACGTGGGCCCTTATCAAAATGTTCCGTCAAAACCGGTTGTTATCCTTTCCGCGAAAGTTCTGCCGTAATCGCATTTTGCGCGGGTTGTTGATACCCGCGCTATTCCCGACCTCTGCGTAACCCGAAATTGCTGCTTATACTTGTGGCAAGTGAAGGCGCATTCAGGGAGGTCACGTGAAAAAGCTCACCGATAAACAAAAATCTCGTCTCTGGAAACATCTGCGAAACGCCAATTTCCAGGCCAGTCGCCGTCTTGAAGGTGTTGAAATCCCCCTGGTTACTCTGACCGCAGAGGAAGCTCTTGTACGTCTTGAGGCGTTGAGGAGGCACTATGAGCGATAAATTCGGTGAAGGACGCGACCCCTATCTTTACGACGGTCTCGATGTCATGCGTAACCGTTTAGGCATCCACCAGGTTCAGCGTCTGGAGCAGGCGGCATATGAACTGACGGCGTTACGCGCCGCGACCATCGAACTGGGGCCGCGGGTCCGTGGTTTACCCTACCTGTGTGCTATTCATCGCCAACTTTATCAGGACATTTTCGACTGGGCGGGAAAGTTACGTGAAGTGGATATCTATCAGGGGGACACGCCTTTTTGCCATTTTGCCTGGATCGAAAAAGAGGGCAATGCCCTGATGCAGGATCTGGAAGAAGAAGGGTATCTGTCCGGATTGCCAAAAGAGAAATTCGTCGTCAGGCTCGCGCATTACTATTGCGAGATCAATATGCTGCATCCGTTTCGTATTGGCAGTGGTCTGGCTCAGCGCATCTTCTTTGAACAACTGGCGATTCATGCTGGTTACACGCTGACCTGGGACGGTATTCAGGTGGATGAATGGAATCAGGCCAACCAGAGTGGCGCCATGGGCGACCTTTCGGCATTGCAGGCAATATTTCGTAAAGTGGTGAGCGAAGCTGAGGAAACTGAGTAGAATAGCGCGGTTCTAACGTACCGGAGCCGCCATGATCCTGCTAATCGACAACTACGATTCTTTCACCTGGAACCTCTACCAGTATTTTTGCGAGCTTGGCGCTGACGTGCTGGTCAAACGGAATGACGAGTTGACGCTGGCACAAATCGACGCACTCAATCCGCAAAAGATCGTGATTTCTCCTGGCCCTTGTACGCCCAACGAGGCCGGAATTTCGCTGGATGTGATTCGCCATTATGCCGGACGGCTGCCCATCCTGGGCGTGTGTCTGGGCCACCAGGCCATGGCGCAGGCGTTTGGCGCGACCATCGTTCGGGCAGCGAAAGTCATTCATGGTAAAACCTCGCCGATAACCCATACCGGTCAGGGGGTTTTCCTGGGGTTGCCGACGCCATTGTGTGTGACGCGTTACCATTCTCTGGTGATTGACCCGGCCACGCTACCCGCCTGTTTTGACGTCACCGCCTGGAGTGAAACCCGGGAAATTATGGGCATTCGCCATCGGGAATGGGATCTGGAAGGTGTCCAGTTTCATCCAGAAAGCATTCTCAGCGAGCAGGGGCATCAGCTACTGGCAAATTTCCTCCAGCGCTGATTTGTGGTTGCTATCTAATGATTTTTTATGCATATTTTGTGATTATAATTTCACGTTAATTTCTGCATAACTGGGTGGTCATAAGATGGCAACTGAACAAACTGCAATTACACGCGCGACTTTTGATGAGGTTATTCTGCCGATTTATGCACCGGCGGAGTTTATTCCGGTAAAAGGCAAAGGCAGCCGCGTTTGGGATCAACAAGGAAAGGAATACGTTGATTTTGCTGGCGGGATTGCAGTAACAGCGTTGGGGCATTGTCACCCGGCGCTGGTTGAGGCGCTGAAAACCCAGGGCGATACGTTGTGGCACACCAGTAACGTCTTCACGAATGAACCGGCGCTACGACTGGGGCGTAAGCTTATCGACGCGACGTTTGCAGAACGCGTGCTGTTCATGAACTCGGGTACAGAAGCGAATGAGACGGCCTTCAAACTGGCGCGTCACTACGCCTGCGTGCGTCACAGTCCGTTCAAAACCAAAATCATCGCCTTCCATAACGCGTTTCACGGTCGCTCACTGTTCACCGTAACGGTTGGCGGCCAGCCGAAGTATTCCGATGGTTTTGGACCGAAACCGGCCGACATCGTCCATGTTCCCTTTAACGATCTCCATGCGGTGAAAGCTGTGATGGATGACCATACCTGCGCGGTGGTGGTGGAGCCCATCCAGGGGGAAGGGGGATTAACGGCGGCAACCCCCGAGTTCCTGAAAGGTCTGCGCGAATTGTGCGACCAGCATCAGGCATTGCTGGTCTTTGATGAGGTGCAGTGCGGTATGGGGCGCACAGGCTCCCTGTTTGCGTATATGTACTATGGCGTGACGCCGGATATTCTGACCAGCGCCAAGGCGCTTGGCGGCGGGTTCCCGGTGAGCGCCATGCTGACCACGCAGGAGATTGCCTCTGCGTTTCACGTCGGTTCCCATGGTTCCACCTACGGTGGTAACCCGCTGGCCTGCGCGGTTGCTGGCGCAGCGTTCGATATTATTAACACGCCAGACGTGCTGGACGGCATTCAGACGAAACGGCAGAAATTTGTTCAGCATTTGCAGAAAATTGACGAGCAGTACGACGTTTTCAGCGACATTCGCGGGATGGGATTGCTGATTGGGGCAGAGTTGAAGCCGCAATATCAGGGACGAGCGCGTGAGTTTCTTTATGCGGGCGCGAATGAAGGTGTGATGGTGCTGAATGCCGGTCCGGATGTGATGCGCTTCGCCCCTTCGCTGGTGGTGGAAGAGGCGGATATCGACGAGGGAATGCAGCGTTTCGCGCAGGCCGTCGCGAAAGTCGTTAGCTCTTAATATCCCGTAACCGACGGCTGAGCCAGATCCCGTGGTGAGGCCGTTGACGCCAGGCGACCGAAGAAATGGTGTGCATGGTGTTCAGGTGGCCCAGTATGCGCTGCAGGTGTTGTTCCAGGGTACTTAATGGCCCATGGGAGAGCATCTCTGGCGCTTCCAGAATATTCACATCGCCAGAGCCGCCCGGTCCGTCATACTCCAGACGCTGCTGGCAGCGCTGGAGCGCAATTTCACACGATTCCAGATAGCGTTGCGCAAGGTCTGGCGACAGCATCGTATGTTCCCGCGCCAGCGTTGTCATCGCATTGATGTGCTCGACAATAAACTGGCTGTGCGTTACCCACAGTTTCATATCTGCCAGATAGTGCGCGTTAAATCCGGGTTCCTGCATGGACTGATTCAGCGAGTTGTACAGCGTGTTGTGCGCCTGATTGACACGCATACGCTGATACGCGAGCGGTGTTGCCTGTGGATTGCTGCTGAGGATCAGGCGGATGGCTTCCTGGTCGGCTTCCAGCGCATCGTGGGCGTTTTTGCGCAACAGACCGCTCTGCCACTGCGGCCAGAGCCAGACCGTTCCACCAAACGCGATCAGGCAGCCAATCACCGTATCAATAAACCGCGGCACAATGTACTGCTCGCCATTTAACGTCAGCAATTGCAGGGTATACACCGCAGTGACCGTAAACCCGACCGTTGCCCAGCCGTAGTTTTTGCGAATGATCAGATAGCTCACCAGCGTAATGACCAGCATGCCCGCCAGCGTGAAGCCTTCAGGGATGTGGAAGTGTAGCGTCACACCCGCAATCACCAGTCCAACCAGCGTACCCACCGAACGGTGCAATATGCGAACCCGCGTCGCGCCGTAGCCGTTTTGCGTCACAAACAGCACCGTCATCAGGATCCAGTACGGTTTCGGCAGATGTAATGCGCTGCCCATCAGGCTGGCGATACTCAGCATGACGCTGATGCGCCCGGCATTTCGCAAAGCGGGCGATTTGAAGGACAGATAGTTTTTTAGGGCCGGGATCAGCGGGAGTCGGCGTTGTTTATCCGCCATCAGGTCGCGGGCATAGAGTGGGCGCTGGGTCCGCAATACACGGGCAATGCGGCTAAAGTGCCAGTAACAGAACTGGCCCACCGGGTTATCGGGATGCTGGTTGGCGATTTTCTCCAGCGCGCCAATCTGCTTTTCCATGCTAAAGCGGGTCGGCAGGCGGTGATACAGAATATCATCGGCCAGGATGCGTAAGCGTGTGGCGACCGTTTGCGCGTTCCAGCGAATCACCTGCTCCGCATGGCTGCGTTCGACCAGCTTTTGCACCTCTTCTGGCTGATGCAGACTGACGGAGATGTGTTCCTGTAAGTCCAGCGCTTCCTGGAATGCCCGCAGCAGGCGTTTATATTCATTGTTGTGATGCGCCGACAGCATGTGCATTTGCTGGTAACACTGGGTGATGAGATCTACCGCTTTCTGTTGGCGCACCAACAAGGGTGGCAGCGCTTTTTCAGGATCCGCGTGCTGGGTGAGCAGACTGTATTTGGCTTCGCAGTAGTCGGCCAGCTCGCGGTACAACAAACTGAGTGACTCGCGTAGCGGTTGTTCACGCCAGAGCCAGAACCAAAACCAGTTAAAAAGCCCGTACCACAGGGTGCCCAGGGCATAGATCAGCAACGGCTCCCAGACGGGCATGTTACCAGCCAGGCTTAGCGTGAAAATAGCGGCGATAAGCGAGGCAGGCAGGAGTCGGGCATGCAAGGCGCTGAGTTCCGCCGTCACGCCAAGAATCAGCGTTAAACCCGTCAGAATCAGCGGCAGCGGTATTGCTTGCGCGAGCAGCAGTTGCATTGCCAGGCTGCATCCGGCAAACAGCGATGCGCCAATGACTAAGCGTTTGAAAAAGCGTTTGTGGGGGGTATCAAGCCCGGCAATGTTGCAGCAGGCGGGAACGAGAGAAAAGAGCAATCCCAGATGCAACTGGCCAATGATAAGGCCGATCGCCACAGGCAAACACAGCACCAGCGTTTGCCGCAGTGCGTAGTTGATTTCAGGGTGATAAATCAGTCTTCGCCACATCGGTGCCAACAAAAATGGCGCATTACAGGGTAATACGCCATTTCGACGGGGTTAACGAGTGCCGTAGACGACGATGGTCTTACCGTGCGCGGAGATCAGGTTCTGATCTTCCAGCATTTTCAGAATACGACCAACGGTTTCGCGAGAACAGCCAACGATCTGACCGATCTCCTGACGGGTGATTTTGATTTGCATGCCGTCCGGGTGAGTCATCGCATCGGGTTGTTTCGCCAGGTTCAGCAGAGTCTGAGCGATACGACCAGTTACGTCGAGGAAGGCAAGGTTGCCGACTTTTTCGGACGTAACTTGCAGGCGACGAGCCATCTGGGAAGACAGGCGCATCAGAATATCCGGGTTCACCTGGATCAGTTGGCGAAATTTTTTGTAGGAGATTTCAGCGACTTCACAGGCCGTTTTTGCACGTACCCATGCACTGCGTTCCTGGCCTTCTTCAAACAGGCCCAATTCGCCAATGAAATCGCCCTGATTCAGATAAGAAAGGATCATCTCTTTCCCTTCTTCGTCTTTAATCAGCACTGCCACTGAGCCTTTAACGATGTAGTACAACGTTTCTGCTTTTTCACCCTGGTGAATCAGCGTGCTCTTCGACGGGTACTTATGAATGTGGCAATGAGACAAGAACCATTCGAGAGTCGGGTCTGTTTGCGGTTTGCCAAGCACCATGCGCGGTTATCCTCTGTTATAAGCTGTCTCCAGAGCCAGAAAACGACGCTGTCTCTGGGGTTGCCAAAATATGCTTCCCGCTGCCAGGGAAGGGGGCTGCTAAAAATGTACTGCAGCCTGTAATGTGATGTCCTCTGCATACATGCAGTACGTCAATGTATTACTGTAGCATCCTGACTGTTTTAGCATAGCTTTCGCCGTGTGTCTCCTGGTGTCTCGCTTCAGCATGATGCAGGTCGCCTTCCATTGCGAGATTTGTTATGTCCGCGTAATCTGTCAGGAAAATTGAAACATTGGAGTTACGAAATATGCAAGCGCGTGTGAAATGGGTCGAAGGGCTAACCTTCCTGGGAGAGTCTGCTTCCGGCCACCAAATTTTGATGGATGGTAACTCCGGTGATAAAGCGCCGAGTCCGATGGAAATGGTGTTAATGGCCGCGGGTGGCTGCAGTGCGATTGATGTGGTGTCTATTCTGCAAAAGGGACGCCAGGATGTGACCAACTGCGAAGTGAAGCTCACTTCCGAGCGTCGTGAAGAGGCGCCGCGCCTGTTCACCCATATCAATCTGCATTTCATTGTGACTGGCAATGATCTGAAAGACGCCGCCGTTTCGCGCGCTGTTGATCTTTCTGCAGAAAAATATTGTTCTGTTGCGTTGATGCTGGAAAAAGCAGTGAATATCACGCACTCATACGAAGTGATTGCCGCGTGATCTCAGGTTGCCGGAGGGCGTGACGCTTATCCGGCAACGCTGCGCATTATTCGATTTTTTTGCCTTCCATCAGTCGCTGAACCAGCGGCAGCATAATCAACTCCATCGCCAGTCCCATTTTGCCGCCCGGCACGACTAATGTATTGATATGAGAAATAAATGAACCCTGAAGCATCGCCAGCAACCAGGGAAAATCGATCCCTTCCAGATTACGAAAATGAATAACGACAAAGCTCTCGTCTAATGACGGGATGCCTTTTGCCGCAAAGGGATTCGAGGTGTCTACCGTGGGTACACGCTGGAAGTTAATATGCGTACGGGAGAACTGCGGGGTGATGTAGTTGATGTAATCATCCATTGAGCGAACCACCGAATCCATCACCGCCTCGCGGGAGTGTCCGCGCTCGCTGGTGTCGCGGATCAGTTTTTGTATCCACTCCAGGTTCACGATCGGTACTACGCCAACCAGTAAATCCACATGGCGCGCCACGTTATGGTGCGGCGTCACTACGCCGCCGTGCAGCCCTTCATAGAACAGGACGTCGGTCGGTTCAGGCAAGGGTTGCCACGGCGTGAAGGTTCCCGGCACCTGATTCCACGGTACTGCTTCATCGTAGGTATGCAGATATTTCCGCGACTGGCCTTTGCCCACTTGTCCGTACTCGCTGAACGTTTGTTCCAGCAGACCAAAATCATTGGCTTCGGGGCCGAAATAACTGATATGCCGCCCGGCGTCCCGCGCTTTGCGGATCGCCATGTCCATTTCCGGGCGGGTATAGCGGTGAAAACTGTCGCCTTCCACCTCGGCGGCGCGTAGATTTAACTGTGAAAAAATTTTACGGAACGCGAGGCTGGTGGTGGTGGTCCCCGCGCCGCTGGACCCTGTTACCGCAATCACTGGATGTTTGGCAGACATAACAACTCCATGAATAAACACTCGTTTTAGTATAGTCGGCCCTCAGCGGGGGATTACTCGTGCAACTGCTTTTTGGGCATGATATTGACCGTTTCGTGGAGTTCAGACCACACCAGAACGGCTTCGCCACACTGTAGCTGACGTTTGACGTCGGCGACTTTTTGCGCAAGCGAACGTTCATGTTCACCATAATCGGTGCCTTCGCGCAATACAAAGCTTTCAATCAGGTTATCCAGCGTTTCAGCGGACAACTCCTGCCAGGGGATCATCATGATTATGCTTCCAGATACGTGGTGAGCCAGTCAGGGATGCGCGATTCGAGCCACATTTCCGGGCGGCGCAGCGTCCCACCGATAAAGCCGACATGCCCGCCATGCTCGGTTAATTGATACTCTACCTGCGGCGGCAGATTCTCGGGGTTCGGGATCACATGACTGTCCATAAACGGATCGTCTTTCGCGTGAATAATCAGCGTGGGTTTGGCGATCTGATTGAGCAACGGCATGGCGCTACATTGACGATAATAGTCTATCGCATCAGCAAAACCGTGAATTTTGGCAGTAATAAGATCATCAAAATCACGGATACGCCGTACCGCTTTTAGCTGCGCCAGATTGACAGGGAGCGTGCCGGGATAGGCCGCCAGCTTGCGTGACGCGTTGGCTTTGAGCAGATTGAGCAGATAGCGCTGGTAAACGCGCGAAAACCCTTTTTCCATGTGATAACTGCAGGCTTCAAGCACGAAAGGCGCGGAGACAATCACTGCCGCATCGACAGGAATACCCCGGCCTTCTTTCGCCAGCAGGCAGGCCAGCATATTGCCGCCGAGTGAATAGCCAACCGCAGCGGTGGGAACACGACCAAACTCGCGTTGTAACCACTGTAAAAACCAGGTGCCGTCTTCCGTCTCCCCGGAGTGATAAATGCGATTCAGGCGATTGGGTTCGCCGCTGCAACCGCGAAAGTGCATCACGACACCCAGCCATCCACGCTTTTGCGCGGCCTCTATGAGTCCGTGGGCATACGGGCTGTTCAGACTACCTTCAAGACCATGAAACACCACCAGACGCGGTTTGTGTTTCGCCTGATGCGGATCTTCACTCCATGCCAGATCGACAAAATCGCCGTCGGGTAATTCCAGGCGTTGCCAGTGTGGGCTGAACTGCACTTTACGGCGGATCAGTCGTGGGAGCATCGTTTGTAGATGGCGATTGCTGATGCCGCGCATCGGGCGGAACTCATACGAATCAGCGTCGGTCGGGGTCATTTCTGTGGGGGTGATTTCAACCATAGCACCAGAGCAATTAATCATCGGGAAGAATAACTATACCGCGCACACGGCTGGCAGGTTAGCCAATATGTGATTTTACGCTTAGTCAGTCAGGAGGTTACGTGAGAAAAGATGGATGTCCACCCCGGGTTTACGCCGCCAGAGACGGGCTTTACGCGTGCCTGTTGCCGCACTTTCCCCTGTCTCTTCAAACATGCCCGACGCCTCAAAACGGCGAATCAGACTTTTACGCTGAATGGCCTGACCCAGAATGATTTCGGTCGCCTCCTGCAACTGACCCTGGGTAAACGACGCCGGCAGACAATAAACGGGCAGTAACGAGTACATCGTTTTTTGCCGTAGGCGATGCAGCGCTGAGGTAATGATTTTCTCGTGGTCGAACGCCAGAGGATATTCGGCAAGCTTGTCGAGCGGCACCCAGCGGGCGTCGCTAACGCTGGCGATATGCGGCGCACAATCGGCCCAGGCGATCAGCGCGAACCAGGAGACGGTCAGGCTCCAGCCACGCGGGTCGCGGTCCGGTCCGGAGACGGTATCCAGTTGCTCCAGCCATGAAGGGGAAACCCCTGTTTTTTCTGTCAGCTTACGTAACGCCGTCGCGCGGGTGGAATCATCGCGTGCCATATCAATAAAACCGCCAGGCAATCCCCAGCGCCCTTTCTGCGGCTGCTTTGCCCGTTCGACCAGCAGGACACACAGCGTTTGTTCATGCAGGGTGAACAACACGCTATCCACTGTGACCAGGGGAGAAGGAAAGCGGCTGGCATCGTACTGGTTCAGATAGTCGGCTTCGGTTGTCATAAGGCACTCACGGTGATGTGGAACGTTCACAAGTGTACCAGCACGACATCAGGCGGCAAGGCGCGTTTTTTTCCATTACTTATCAGCTGATTAACTTCTCTGCGAAAAATTAATCAATTTTGCGCTTGCTTAATATGTGTCTTAAGGACATTATTAATTGTGTCGAAGGGACACAATTAAGGGCGGGATGAGATATGAGCGAAAAATTGACATTAACGCTGGATGAGCAGGTCTACGCCATTGCCAGCGGTGTTTTTCCGGATGGCGCTGTCTGGCTGAAGGTGACGGAGACGTTACCGCCCTCCGCTCGTCTGATGCGCATTCGCGCAGCGGCGATGCGTGATATGAACGATTTCATGCTGCTGGCGCAACTGGTTGAGGCGGTACGTCATCAGACGGATGTGTTGGTGAGTCATCTTGAACTTCCCTGGCTGCCGTGGGCGCGTCAGGACCGCCATATGGTTACCGGTGACAGCTTTGCACTGAAAGTCTTTGCCCGTCAGCTCAACACGCTGAAGTTCGACAAGGTGAAAGTGCTCGACCCGCATAGCGACGCTGCAGCGGCGGCGATAGATAACATGATCGCTGTGCCACAGGAAGCCTGCCTGATGCAAAGCGCGACTCTGCGCCGTCAGTTTCAACAACATGCGCTGATGCTGGTGGCGCCGGACGCCGGGTCACTGAAGAAAATCGATGCTGTGGCCAGAGTCGCAGGGGCAGCGGAGTACGCCATCCTGAGTAAAAAACGCGATGTGGCGAGCGGCAATCTGACCGGCTTTTCGCTGGTGGCGGGGGACGTGAAGGACCGGGATGTGCTGATTGTCGACGACCTGTGCGACGCAGGCGGCACCTTCATTGGTTCGGCGCAGGTATTACGTGATGCCGGAGCGCGCAGTGTCAGTCTGTACGTGACGCATGGCATCTTCTCGAAAGGTGTGGAACACCTGTTTGCCAATGGCATTGATGCCCTCTACACGACCACCTCGTTGGCTGCACCGACGCTGGCGCATCCGCAGTTTGAACTTATCGACATTGACGCGATTTACCGCTGAGGGAGACAACATAATGAAAATGAATCCAATTCTGGCTATCGACGGCTATAAAGTCTCCCACCGCGTGCAGTATCCGCAGGGAACCACCCGGGTGTATTCCAACTTCACACCGCGCAGCGATCGCTATTTTCAGTCGCCGCTGCCGGACGGCAAGTTGGTGTTCTTTGGTCTGCAGGGCTTTTTACAGTGGTTCCTGGTCGATCTGTTTAACGAGGCCTTCTTTGTCCGTCCGGAAGACGAGGTGGTCAACGAATATAAGCAGGTGATGGACAGTTATCTCGGTCGCGATGCCGTCGCGGTCGATCATATTCGCGCGCTGCATCAGTTGGGCTACTTGCCGTTGCATATTAAGGCGCTGGATGAAGGCACTAAAGTGCCAATGGCGGTACCGGTTCTCACCATTATCAACACCAAACCCGAGTTTTTCTGGTTGGTGAATTACCTGGAAACCGTACTGTCGGCGGAACTCTGGAAAGCCTCAACGAACGCCACCATTGCTCACCATTACCGCAAAATTTGTGAGAGTTGGGCACAGAAAACCTGTAGCGACCTGACGCACCTCGACTTTCAATGCCATGATTTTTCGTTTCGCGGCATGGCCGGTCTTCAGGACACCATGCAGGCGGGCAGTGGACATCTGTTGAGTTTTAAAGGCACGGATAGCATTCCGTCGCTGTTGTATGCCCGTGATTACTACACCGACGGCGACGCGTATTTTATCGGCGCCAGTATTCCGGCGACCGAACACAGTGTGATGTGCATGGGCGAGCGTGAACATGAGATTGAAACGTTCCGTCGGTTGATTGTCGATCTTTACCCGCAGGGTTTTGTGTCGATAGTGTCTGATACCTGGGACTACTGGCAGGTGCTGACGGAGTATACCCGTGAACTCAAAAATACCATTCTGGCGCGGGAAGGGCGGGTGGTCTTTCGCCCCGACAGCGGTGATCCGGTGGAGATCCTTTGCGGCACCGGAATGGACGAGAATGATCGCGCTGACCGCAGCCCACAAGAGAAAGGATCGGTGGAAGTGCTGTGGGAGATTTTCGGCGGCACAATCAATGAGAAAGGTTATAAGGTGCTCGACCCGCACGTCGGGTTGATTTATGGCGACTCCATCACCCTTGAACGGGCGAATGAGATCCTGCGGCGGCTGGAGGCGAAAGGGTTTGCCAGTTCAAATGTGGTCTTCGGAGTCGGTTCTTTCACCTATCAGTACAACACGCGCGACACCTTTGGTTTTGCGATGAAAGCGACCTGGGGAGAGGTCTACGGCAACGGCCGTACGATCTTTAAAGCGCCGAAAACCGATAATGGACTGAAACGCTCTGCCCGCGGTTTGCTGCGCGTTGCGCGTGATGAGCAGGGCGAATTACGTCTGCACGATGAACAAAGCTGGGTTCAGGAGCAGGAGGGTGAACTGAAGACGCGTTTCCTCGATGGGGCACTGTTCAACCGCGAACATTTTGAACAAATCCGCCAGCGGCTGGCGACGCAACGCTGATTCACCTCACCCGGTTTTCAGGTAGCAGACCGGATGGCGACGCTTCAACGTCGCTATCCGGCAATCACGGCTACTCGGCCAGCATCTGTTCGAGCTGTTCCTGTATTTCAAGCCAGGCCATTTCACACTCTTCCAGCCCTGATTTGGCGCTGGCTTGCTGTTGCAGACAGGCTGTCAGCTCGGCTTTTCTGCTCTGATCGTACAATTCGCTGTCGCCCAGTTTTTCTTCCGCCTGAGCCAGTTGCGCGTTCAGTTTCTCCATCTCTTTTTCCAGTCGCGCAATTTCTTTACGCAGTGGCTGAGTTTGCGTGCGTAGCTCCGCTTCACGGCGTTTCTGATCTTTACGCGCTTGCGCGCTATTGGCGTTGTCTTTCGGCGCGTCATCAGGCTGACTTTCCTGCTTCTGCACGTCGCTCAGCCATTGTTGATAATCTTCCAGATCGCCATCGAACGGCTCGACTTTACGGTCATGAACCAGATAGAGATCGTCAGTGGTTGAGCGCAGCAGGTGACGGTCGTGCGAAACGACAACCAGGGCCCCTTCAAAGTCGATCAAGGCTTCGGTCAGTGCCTGACGCATATCCAGATCCAGGTGGTTGGTCGGTTCATCGAGCAGCAGCAGGTTCGGACGCTGCCAGACGATCAGCGCCAGCACCAGACGGGCCTTTTCACCGCCGGAGAAACGCTGGGTTTCTTCGGTGACTTTATCGCCCTGGAAACCAAAGCCGCCGAGATAATCCCGCAGCTTCTGTTCCAGTTCCTGTGGCGCCATTCGTGTCAGATGCTGCAACGGTGATTCGTCTGCGCGCAGGAACTCCAGCTGATGCTGAGCGAAATACCCCAGTTTGATGCCTTTTGCCAGACCGATCTCCCCGCTGACAGGGTCGAGTTCGCCCGCCAGCAATTTGATCAGCGTCGATTTCCCTGCGCCGTTGCGTCCTAACAGTCCGATACGTGAGCCGGGAACCAGATTGAGTTTGATGGAGTCGAGAATAACGCGCTCGCCATATCCGGCGCTCACTTTCTCCATTTTCAACAGCGGGTTGGGCAGGCTTTCTGGCGCCCGGAAGCTGAAGTGGAACGGGTTGTCGACGTGTGCCGGAGCGATAAGCTCCATGCGTTCCAGCATCTTGATGCGGCTCTGTGCTTGTTTCGCTTTGGTCGCTTTGGCGCGGAAACGGTCGATATAGCTTTGCAAGTGCGCGACACGCTCCTGCTGGCTTTCGTACATCGATTGTTGCTGCGCCAGGCGTGTGGCTCGCTGAATTTCAAACGCGCTGTAGTTGCCGGTGTACTCGAACATCGTTTGTTGTTCGATATGAATAATTTTATCGACCACCGGATCGAGGAAGTCGCGGTCGTGGGAGATAAGGATCAGTGTCCCCTGATAGCTCTTCAGCCATTTCTCCAGCCAGATGACGGCGTCCAGATCAAGGTGGTTGGTGGGTTCATCGAGCAGCAGCAAATCTGAGCGGCAGATCAGCGCCTGGGCCAGGTTAAGACGCATGCGCCAGCCGCCGGAGAAGTCGCTGACCGGGCGCTCAAGTTGCTCATTGGAGAAACCGAGACCGTGGAGCAGACTGGCGGCGCGGGACCGTACGGTCCAGGCGTCGATGGCGTCCAGTTTGCCATGCACGGTGGCAATCGCGTGTCCGTCGTTACGTTCGTTGGCGTCGTTCAACTGCGCTTCCAACTGGCGATACTCACGGTCGCCGTCAATAACGTATTCCAGCGCAGGCTGCGGAAGCGCAGGCGTTTCCTGATTCACCCACGCCAGTTGCCAGTTGCCGGGGAAGGAATAATTGCCGCCATCGGCGCTGATTTCATTTTTTAGCAATGCCAGCAGGGTAGATTTTCCGCAGCCATTTTTACCCACCAGACCGACTTTCTGACCAGGATTGATGGTCGCTGTAGCATTGTCCAGCAAGACGCGTACGCCGCGGCGAATTTGTAACGAGGAGAAAACAATCATAAGGCGCCGTATGTTCAGACTATGTTAATTTATCATTATGATAATGTAGTGTGTGTGGGCGTACTGCCGCACTGGAGCGCAATGGTAGCCCAAAACAACGACTATACACAAAAACCGGGAGGGGGATGATGTCCCAGCCAGCGAAAGTTTTGCTGCTGTATGCCCATCCGGAATCTCAGGACTCGGTCGCCAATCGGGTTCTGCTTAAGCCGGCCATGCAGCTCAGTAATGTGACAGTGCACGATCTTTACGCGCACTACCCTGATTTTTTTATCGATATTCCGCATGAGCAGGCGCTATTGCGTGAACACGATGTGATTGTTTTTCAGCACCCTTTGTATACCTACAGTTGCCCGGCACTGCTCAAAGAGTGGTTCGACCGGGTGTTGAGCCGCGGTTTTGCCAGCGGTCCCGGAGGAAATCAACTGGCGGGAAAGTACTGGCGAAGCGTGATCACTACCGGCGAGCCGGAAAGTGCTTATCGCTATGACGCGCTGAACCGTTATCCGATGAGCGACGTGTTGCGCCCCTTTGAACTGACGGCGGCGATGTGTCGTATGCATTGGATGAGTCCGATCATTATTTACTGGGCCAGGCGACAAAGTGCGCAGGAATTAGCCAGTCATGCCAGGGCGTATGGTGAGTGGCTGGCAAACCCTGTTGTTGCGGGAGGTCGCTGATGGAAGGTTCCGATTTAATGCTGGCAGGCGTGTTGTTTCTCTTCGCGGCAGTGGTTGCGGTGCCGTTGGCTGCACGGCTGGGTATCGGCGCGGTCCTGGGCTACCTGCTGGCCGGGATCGCTATCGGTCCGTGGGGGCTGGGGTTTATCAGCGACGTTGATGAGATCCTGCATTTCTCTGAGTTGGGCGTTGTCTTCCTGATGTTTATCATTGGCCTGGAGCTGAATCCCGCAAAACTCTGGCAGTTACGGCGTTCTATTTTTGGCGTCGGGGCAGCGCAGGTGATGTTAAGCGCGGCGGTGCTGGCGGGGTTACTGATGCTGACCCGCTTCTCGTGGCAGGCGGCAGTGGTCGGGGGGATCGGTCTGGCGATGTCGTCGACCGCCATGGCATTGCAGCTGATGCGTGAAAAAGGGATGAATCGCAGTGAATCCGGGCAACTGGGTTTTTCTGTGCTGCTGTTTCAGGATCTGGCGGTGATCCCGGCGCTGGCGCTGGTGCCGCTGCTGGCGGGTTCCGCAGATGAACATTTTGACTGGATCAAAGTGGGCATGAAGGTGCTGGCATTTGCGGGCATGCTGATTGGCGGACGTTATCTGCTGCGCCCCGTGTTTCGCTTTATCGCTAGCTCGGGCGTGAGGGAGGTTTTCACCGCTGCCACCCTGCTGTTGGTGCTGGCTTCGGCGCTGTTTATGGATGCGCTGGGGCTATCGATGGCGCTGGGGACGTTTATTGCGGGTGTGTTACTGGCGGAAAGCGAATATCGCCATGAGCTGGAAACCGCCATCGATCCCTTTAAAGGCTTGCTGCTGGGGCTGTTCTTTATTTCGGTCGGGATGTCGTTAAATCTTGGTGTGCTCTACACCCATCTGTTGTGGGTCGTGATGAGCGTCGTCATCCTGGTGGCCGTCAAGACGCTGGTGCTCTATTTGCTGGCTCGCGTGTATGGCGTGAGGAGTTCGGAGCGAATGCAGTTTGCGGGCGTGTTGAGTCAGGGGGGCGAGTTTGCTTTTGTGCTCTTTTCTACCGCGTCTTCTCAGCGACTGTTCCAGGGCGACCAGATGGCGTTACTGCTGGTAACCGTCACGCTGTCGATGATGACAACACCCTTGTTAATGAAGCTCATTGATAAATGGCTTTCCAGGCAGATCAATGGCCCGGAAGAGGAAGACGAAGCGCCCTGGGTGGATGATGATAAGCCGCAGGTGATTGTGGTGGGGTTTGGGCGATTCGGTCAGGTGATTGGGCGTTTGTTGATGGCGAACAAGATGCGTATTACGGTACTTGAGCGGGATATCAGTGCCGTCAACCTGATGCGTAAATATGGCTACAAAGTGTATTACGGTGATGCCACCCAGGTGGATCTCCTGCGTTCGGCAGGGGCGGAAGCGGCGGAATCAATCGTCATCACCTGTAACGAGCCTGAAGACACCATGAAGCTGGTGGAACTGTGCCAGCAGCATTTCCCGCATTTGCATATTCTTGCGCGGGCGCGCGGACGTGTAGAAGCACATGAGTTATTACAGGTGGGTGTGACGCAGTTTTCGCGTGAAACTTTCTCCAGTGCGCTGGAGTTGGGGCGCAAAACGCTGGTGTCATTAGGGATGCATCCGCATCAGGCGCAGCGGGCGCAACTGCACTTTCGTCGCCTGGACATGCGTATGTTACGGGAGTTGATCCCAATGCATACCGATACGGTTCAAATCTCACGCGCCACGGAAGCCCGACGCGAGCTGGAGGAGATCTTCCAGCGAGAGATGCAGAAAGAACGGCGCCAGCTGGATGGCTGGGATGAATTTGAGTAGGGGAGCAGTATGGCAATTCGTAAACGTTTTATTGCAGGTGCAAAATGCCCATCTTGCCAGGCGCAGGATTCTCTGGCGATGTGGCGTGAAAATAATGTTGATATTGTTGAATGCGTTAAGTGTGGTCATCAGATGCGTGAAGCCGATAAAGCGGCGCGCGAGCATGTTCGCAAAGAAGAGCAAGTGATCGGGATTTTTCATCCGGACTAGCGATATGTCGCAGGTTTTTTTAAGCTAGTGGGTACACGAGTGCAGAATTCCGCTACAATCTGCGCCACTATTCTTCCCATGCTCAGGAGATATCATGAAAGTAGCAAAAGACCTGGTGGTCAGCCTGGCCTATCAGGTACGTACAGAAGACGGTGTGTTGGTTGATGAGTCTCCGGTAAGTGCGCCGCTGGACTACCTGCATGGTCACGGTTCCCTGATCTCTGGCCTGGAAACGGCGCTGGAAGGTCACGATGTTGGCGACAAATTTGACGTTGCTGTAGGCGCTAACGACGCTTACGGTCAGTATGACGAAAACCTGGTGCAGCGCGTTCCTAAAGACGTGTTCATGGGCGTTGACGAACTGCAGGTTGGCATGCGCTTCCTGGCGGAAACCGACCAGGGCCCGGTACCGGTAGAAATCACCGAAGTGGAAGACGACCACGTTGTGGTTGACGGTAACCACATGCTGGCTGGCCAGAACCTGAAATTCAACGTGGAAGTTGTCGCGATTCGTGAAGCAACCGAAGAAGAGCTGGCTCATGGCCACGTTCACGGTGCTAACGGTCACGACCATGACCACGACCACGAAGGTTGCTGCGGTGGCCACGGCCACGACCATGACCATGGTCATGAGCACGGCAAAGGTGGTTGTGGCGGAAATGGCGGCTGCGGTTGCCATTAATCGTCATGCTGGCCCGGTAAGCGTAGCGATACCGGGCGCAAAAAAAGCGGGGAAACCCGCTTTTTTTACGTCTCAATAATGTGGCGGTGGCGTCTCTTCGGACTGAGAGGCAATGTTTGACGGTTGGCTGGCTTTGAGTTTATCCGTCAGCAAACGCAGATGATCGCGTAGTTTAGCCATTTCCATCTCATGAGCGGTCACTGTCACATTGAGTTCTTCAATGGTGATCTCCTGAAAAGCCAGGCGACTCTCCAGTTCAGCCAGGCGAGCTTCCATCGTTATATCCTGCATGATTCACCTCTTTTGTTGTTCCCGGCCGCGGATTCTACTTAACTTTACGGGATTGCACAGTACTCATTAACCTTTCAGGAAACTAAATTAAACAAAAAGAGTCTGAAAAGGGGTGATAATAGGGCGTGTTCGTATGTTGATTTGTTCTACAACGCTTTATAGTACGTTTCTTGTGTAAGTTAACCCTGGGGTGAGATGCCCCGGCCCTGGAGATATGGATGAAATCACTGTTTAAAGTAACGCTGCTGGCGACCACAATGGCCGTTGCTCTGCACGCTCCGATCACTTTCGCTGCTGATGCTGCAAAACCTGCGGCAACTGCCGACAGCAAAGCTGCGTTCAAAAATGACGATCAGAAATCAGCGTATGCGCTGGGTGCTTCTCTGGGTCGTTACATGGAAAACTCCCTGAAGGAACAGGAAAAATTAGGCATTAAACTGGACAAAGATCAGCTGATCGCGGGTGTTCAGGATGCGTTTGCAGACAAGAGCAAATTGTCTGACCAGGAAATCGAACAAACGCTACAGGCGTTTGAAGCTCGCGTGAAGAGCTCCGCTCAGGCGAAGATGGAAAAAGACGCGACTGAAAACGAAACCAAAGGCAAAGCATTCCGCGAGAAATTCGCTAAAGAGAAAGGGGCTAAAACCTCTTCTACTGGCCTCGTCTATAAAGTAGAAAAAGCCGGTACGGGTGATGCGCCGAAAGACAGCGATACTGTGGTGGTGAATTACAAAGGTACGCTGATTGACGGTAAAGAGTTCGATAACTCTTACACCCGTGGTGAGCCGCTCTCTTTCCGTCTGGATGGTGTGATCCCTGGCTGGACTGAAGGTCTGAAGAACATCAAGAAAGGCGGTAAGATCCAACTGGTTATCCCACCGGATCTGGCTTACGGCAAAACTGGCGTTCCGGGCATCCCGGCTAACTCTACGCTGGTATTCGACGTAGAGCTGCTGGACATCAAACCGGCACCGAAAGCGGATGCCGCAGCGCCAGCAGAAGCTGACGCTAAAGCAGCAGATGCTGCTAAAAAATAAAAACTGAGAACCGCCGCCACTATGGCGGCGGTTTTTTAATTGCAGGCCGGATATAATTAGTACTGGAAAGCGGAACGTCCGCTGTATTAATTTAGTTGTCCGCGTAAATAATGAGCCTGCCCTGAAAACATACCGACAGGCTCCTGAAAAGGAGTGTTTTTTTTCATGTCCAGGTCGCTTTTAACCAACGAAACCAGTGAGCTTGATTTACTGGATCAACGTCCTTTCGATCAAACCGACTTCGATATTCTGAAATCCTACGAAGCGGTGGTGGACGGGTTAGCGATGCTCATTGGTTCCCATTGTGAAATCGTATTGCACTCTTTGCAGGATTTGAAATGCTCGGCAATTCGCATTGCTAACGGTGAACACACGGGCCGCAAAATTGGCTCGCCGATTACTGATCTTGCGTTGCGCATGCTGCATGATATGACGGGTGCGGACAGCAGCGTGTCGAAGTGCTACTTTACACGCGCGAAAAGCGGTGTCTTGATGAAGTCGGTGACGATTGCTATTCGCAACCGCGAGCATCGTGTGATTGGTCTACTGTGCATCAACATGAACCTTGATGTACCGTTCTCACAGATTATGAATACCTTCATTCCACCGGAAACGCCGGAAGTGGGTTCCTCCGTTAACTTTGCCTCCTCGGTAGAAGATTTGGTCACGCAAACGCTGGAGTTCACGATTGAAGAAGTGAACGCTGACCGAAACGTGTCTAACAATACGAAGAACCGCCAGATTGTGCTCAACCTCTACGAGAAAGGCATCTTCGATATCAAAGATGCGATTAACCAGGTGGCTGACCGCCTGAACATCTCCAAGCACACGGTATACCTCTACATACGTCAGTTCAAAAGCGGCGATTTTCAGGGACAGGATACTAAGTAATGCGTTTCGCCATTGTGGTCACTGGGCCTGCTTACGGCACACAGCAGGCGAGCAGCGCCTTGCAGTTTGCCCAGGCGGTGCTCAATGAGGGGCACGAACTGAGCAGTGTCTTTTTCTACCAGGACGGTGTCTATAACGCCAACATGCTGACGTCGCCTGCCAGTGACGAATTTGACGTGGTACGTGCCTGGCAACAGCTGAACCAAACGCAGGGTGTGACATTAAACATCTGTGTTGCGGCGGCGTTGCGCCGGGGGATTGTGGATGAAACGGAGTCTGCCAGACTAGGCCTGGCTGCGGCTAACTTACAGCCAGGTTTCATTCTCAGTGGGCTTGGAGCTCTGGCGGAAGCATCGCTGACCTGCGATCGCGTGGTGCAATTTTAATGAAACGCATTGCTTTTGTATTTTCTACTGCGCCGCACGGTAGCGCATCGGGCCGTGAAGGGCTGGATGCGTTGCTGGCAACATCTGCATTAACAGAAGCGCTTGGCGTCTTTTTTATTGGCGATGGCGTTTTTCAGATACTTCAGGGGCAAAAACCTGATGTGGTGTTGGCGCGCGACTACATTGCCACCTTTAAACTGCTGGAACTCTACGACATTGAACAGTGTTGGATCTGCGCCGCCTCTATGCGTGAACGTGGCCTGTCGGAAGACACGCGCTTTGTCATTGATGCGACACTGCTTGAGCCTGAAGCGTTGCGCAATGAGCTTGATGGCTATGACGTTATCCTGAGGTTCTGAGTCCCTTATGTCTATATTGCACACTTTACATCGCTCTGCGTGGCATTCGGATCTCTCCTCTCTTCTTCGTCTGCTCAAAGAAGGGGATGAGATTTTGTTGCTACAGGATGGCGTGATGACCGCTATCGAAGGCAGCCGTTTCCTTGAAAGTTTGCTGAATGCCCCCATTAAGATATACGTGCTGGAAGAAGACATTAAAGCTCGCGGTTTGGGTGGTCAAATTTCAGACAGCGTCGTCAGGGTTGACTATACTGACTTCGTCAGACTTGTGGCGAAACATCCCCGCCAGATGACCTGGTAATTGCGGGATTGTTGTATATTTCTTGACACCTTTTCGACGTCGCCCTAAAATTCTGCGTCCTCATATTGTATGAGGGCGTTTTATTACGTGTTTACGAAGCAAAAGCTAAAACCAGGAGCTATTTAATGGCAACAGTTAACCAGCTGGTACGCAAACCACGCGCACGCAAAGTTGCAAAGAGCAACGTGCCTGCGCTGGAAGCATGCCCGCAGAAACGTGGCGTATGTACTCGTGTATATACTACCACTCCTAAAAAACCGAACTCCGCACTGCGTAAAGTATGTCGTGTTCGTTTGACTAACGGTTTTGAAGTGACTTCCTACATCGGTGGTGAAGGTCACAACCTGCAGGAGCACTCCGTGATCCTGATCCGTGGCGGTCGTGTAAAAGACCTCCCGGGTGTTCGTTACCACACCGTTCGTGGTGCGCTTGACTGCTCCGGCGTTAAAGACCGTAAGCAATCACGCTCCAAGTATGGCGTGAAACGTCCTAAGGCTTAATGGTTCTCCGTTAAGTAAGGCCAAACGTTTTAAATTAATGTCAAACTAAACTCGTAGAGTTTTGGACAATCCTGAATTAACAACGGAGTATTTCCATGCCACGTCGTCGCGTCATTGGTCAGCGTAAAATTCTGCCGGATCCGAAGTTCGGATCAGAACTGCTGGCTAAATTTGTAAATATCCTGATGGTAGATGGTAAAAAATCTACTGCCGAAACTATCGTATACAGCGCGCTTGAGACCCTGGCTCAGCGTTCTGGTAAAAACGAACTGGAAGCTTTCGAAGTAGCTCTCGAAAACGTGCGCCCGACTGTCGAAGTTAAGTCTCGCCGCGTTGGTGGTTCTACTTATCAGGTACCAGTTGAAGTCCGTCCGGTTCGTCGTAATGCTCTGGCAATGCGTTGGATCGTTGAAGCTGCTCGTAAACGCGGTGATAAATCCATGGCTCTGCGCCTGGCGAACGAACTTTCTGATGCTGCAGAAAACAAAGGTACTGCAGTTAAGAAACGTGAAGACGTTCACCGTATGGCAGAAGCCAACAAGGCGTTCGCACACTACCGTTGGTAATCCCTTCGGAGTAATAGTTACCAGGCGGGCGCTTCTTGCAAGCAGCCCGCTTTGGGCTACTTAAATTGAACGCCTAAAAGATAAACGAGGAATCAAATGGCTCGTACAACACCCATCGCACGCTACCGTAACATCGGTATCAGTGCGCACATCGACGCCGGTAAAACCACCACTACCGAACGTATTCTGTTCTACACCGGTGTAAACCATAAAATCGGTGAAGTTCATGACGGCGCAGCTACCATGGACTGGATGGAGCAGGAGCAGGAACGTGGTATTACTATCACTTCCGCAGCGACTACTGCATTCTGGTCAGGTATGGCTAAGCAGTATGAGCCGCATCGCGTAAACATCATCGACACCCCGGGGCACGTTGACTTCACTATCGAAGTAGAACGTTCCATGCGTGTTCTTGATGGTGCGGTAATGGTTTACTGCGCAGTTGGTGGTGTTCAGCCGCAGTCTGAAACCGTATGGCGTCAGGCAAACAAATATAAAGTTCCACGCATTGCGTTCGTTAACAAAATGGACCGCATGGGTGCGAACTTCCTGAAAGTTGTTGGTCAGATCAAAACCCGTCTGGGCGCGAACCCGGTTCCGCTGCAGCTGGCAATTGGTGCTGAAGAAGGTTTCACCGGTGTTGTTGACCTGGTGAAAATGAAAGCCATCAACTGGAACGAAGCAGACGCAGGTGTAACCTTCGAATACGAAGATATCCCGGCTGACATGCAGGAACTGGCTGAAGAATGGCACCAGAACCTGATTGAGTCCGCTGCGGAAGCGTCTGAAGAGCTGATGGAAAAATACCTGGGCGGCGAAGAGCTGACCGAGGAAGAAATCAAGAAAGCTCTGCGTCAGCGCGTTCTGAACAACGAAATCATCCTGGTAACCTGCGGTTCTGCGTTTAAGAACAAAGGTGTTCAGGCGATGCTGGATGCGGTAATCGATTACCTGCCGGCTCCGACTGATGTTCCTGCGATCAACGGTATCCTGGACGACGGTAAAGATACTCCGGCTGAGCGTCACGCAAGTGATGACGAGCCGTTCTCTGCGCTGGCGTTCAAAATCGCTACCGACCCGTTCGTAGGTAACCTGACCTTCTTCCGTGTGTACTCCGGTGTGGTTAACTCTGGTGATACCGTACTGAACTCCGTGAAATCTGCACGTGAGCGTTTCGGTCGTATCGTTCAGATGCACGCTAACAAACGTGAAGAGATCAAAGAAGTTCGCGCAGGCGACATCGCTGCTGCGATCGGTCTGAAAGACGTGACTACTGGTGATACTCTGTGTGATCCGGACAAACCGATCATTCTGGAGCGTATGGAATTCCCTGAGCCGGTAATCTCCATCGCAGTAGAACCGAAAACCAAAGCTGACCAGGAAAAAATGGGTCTGGCTCTGGGTCGTCTGGCTAAAGAAGACCCGTCATTCCGCGTATGGACTGACGAAGAATCTAACCAGACCATCATCGCCGGTATGGGTGAACTGCACCTCGACATCATCGTTGACCGTATGAAGCGTGAATTCAACGTTGAAGCGAACGTCGGTAAACCTCAGGTTGCTTACCGCGAAGCGATTCGTGCGAAAGTTACCGATATCGAAGGTAAGCACGCGAAACAGTCTGGTGGTCGTGGTCAGTATGGTCACGTCGTTATCGACATGTACCCGCTGGAGCCGGGCTCTAACCCGAAAGGTTACGAGTTCGTCAACGACATTAAAGGTGGTGTAATTCCTGGCGAATACATCCCTGCCGTTGATAAAGGCATCCAGGAGCAGTTGAAGTCTGGTCCGCTGGCTGGTTACCCGGTAGTAGACATGGGTGTTCGTCTGCACTTCGGTTCTTACCATGACGTTGACTCCTCTGAACTGGCGTTTAAACTGGCTGCTTCTATCGCCTTTAAAGAAGGCTTTAAGAGAGCAAAACCTGTTCTGCTTGAGCCGATCATGAAGGTTGAAGTAGAGACTCCGGAAGAGAACACTGGTGATGTTATCGGTGACTTGAGCCGTCGTCGCGGTATGCTGCGCGGTCAGGAATCTGAAGTAACTGGCGTTAAGATCCACGCTGAAGTTCCGCTGTCTGAAATGTTCGGATATGCAACTCAGCTGCGTTCTCTGACCAAAGGTCGTGCATCATACACGATGGAATTCCTGAAGTATGATGATGCGCCGAACAACGTTGCTCAGGCCGTAATCGAAGCCCGTGGTAAATAAGCCCCGGGGTTAAAACCTAAGTCCCGTGCTCTCTCCTGAAGGGGAGAGCACTATAGTAAGGAATATAGCCGTGTCTAAAGAAAAATTTGAACGTACAAAACCGCACGTCAACGTTGGTACTATCGGCCACGTCGACCACGGTAAAACTACTCTGACCGCTGCAATCACCACCGTACTGGCTAAAACCTACGGCGGTGCTGCTCGTGCTTTCGACCAGATCGATAACGCACCGGAAGAAAAAGCTCGTGGTATCACCATCAACACGTCTCACGTTGAATATGACACCCCGACTCGCCACTACGCACACGTAGACTGCCCGGGCCACGCCGACTATGTTAAAAACATGATCACCGGTGCTGCGCAGATGGACGGCGCGATCCTGGTTGTTGCTGCGACTGACGGCCCGATGCCGCAGACTCGTGAGCACATCCTGCTGGGTCGTCAGGTAGGCGTTCCGTACATCATCGTGTTCCTGAACAAATGCGACATGGTTGATGACGAAGAGCTGCTGGAACTGGTAGAAATGGAAGTTCGTGAACTTCTGTCTCAGTACGATTTCCCGGGCGACGACACTCCGATCGTTCGTGGTTCTGCTCTGAAAGCGCTGGAAGGCGAAGCAGAGTGGGAAGCGAAAATCATCGAACTGGCTGGCTTCCTGGATTCTTACATCCCGGAACCAGAGCGTGCGATTGACAAGCCGTTCCTGCTGCCTATCGAAGACGTATTCTCCATCTCCGGTCGTGGTACCGTTGTTACCGGTCGTGTAGAGCGCGGTATCGTTAAAGTTGGTGAAGAAGTTGAAATCGTTGGTATCAAAGAGACTGCCAAGTCTACCTGTACTGGCGTTGAAATGTTCCGCAAACTGCTGGACGAAGGCCGTGCTGGTGAGAACGTTGGTGTTCTGCTGCGTGGTATCAAACGTGAAGAAATCGAACGTGGTCAGGTACTGGCTAAGCCGGGTTCCATCAAGCCGCACACCAAGTTCGAATCTGAAGTTTATATCCTGTCCAAAGACGAAGGCGGCCGTCATACTCCGTTCTTCAAAGGCTACCGTCCGCAGTTCTACTTCCGTACTACTGACGTGACTGGTACCATCGAACTGCCAGAAGGCGTAGAGATGGTAATGCCGGGCGACAACATCAAAATGGTTGTTACCCTGATTCACCCGATCGCGATGGACGACGGTCTGCGTTTCGCAATCCGTGAAGGCGGCCGTACCGTTGGCGCGGGCGTTGTTGCTAAAGTAATGAGCTAATTATTTAATAATTAGTTTTGAGCTTAAAAAGGGCGCTACGGCGCCCTTTTTGCTGCCTGGCATTTAGCCTGTCATATTTATTCGCATTTTTTATTGCTCTCCGGCTGCGTCTATATATTTGTGCTATTGTAATCATAACTATTCTCATTTACACTTTGCGCAGAAATTGAACGGGAGCGATCATGTACGTTTGTTTGTGTAATGGTGTCAGTGATAAAAAAATCCGTCAGGCGGTACGTCAGTTTCATCCACAATCTTTTCAACAATTGCGTAAGTTTATTGCTATTGGAAATCAATGTGGTAAGTGTGTTCGGGCTGCTCGTGAAGTGATGCAGGACGAATTGACACAGATACCGGAATTTAAAGAGATCGCCTGAGTCACATTCTTTTTTTTGACATCCCTGTAGCCCCATCTACTCTTCAAAGAGTGGAAGCGGAGGGACTATAAAATGAAAGGTGATGTTAAAATCATAAGTTATCTCAATAAACTATTGGGTAATGAGCTTGTCGCGATCAACCAGTATTTTCTCCATGCTCGTATGTTTAAAAATTGGGGCCTGATTCGCCTCAATGATGTCGAATACCATGAGTCCATTGATGAGATGAAGCACGCTGATAAGTACATCGAGCGTATCTTGTTTTTGGAGGGCATTCCAAATTTGCAGGATCTTGGCAAGCTAGGCATTGGTGAAGATGTCGAAGAGATGCTGCAATCCGACCTTCGGCTTGAACTTGAAGGCGCAAAAGATCTACGTGAAGCTATCGCTTACGCAGATACCGTCCATGATTATGTCAGCAGGGATATGATGATTGAAATTCTTGCCGATGAAGAAGGGCACATCGACTGGCTGGAAACCGAGCTGGATTTAATTTCGAAACTTGGCTTGCAAAATTATCTGCAATCACAAATTAAAGTCGTAGACTAACTCTCCGGCATCAGTGTTTTCCATCCTATGATAAAACCCGCAGCCGCCATGTATGGCCCAAAAGGCAGCGGGTTTTTTAATACCGCCCTACCATACCTGAAGTAATCCGTCCCCACCGCGGCGCAGGCCAAAAAAGCGGCAATAAACACCAGCATGGGTAATGACTGCCATTCATGCCATGCGCCCAGGGCGGCAAGAAACTTCACATCGCCATAGCCCAACCCTTCTTGTCGGTAAGCCAGACGATAACCCCAGTACAGAAGAGCGAACAGGACATACCCCGCTACGGCTCCCCATAGGGCAGCGGACAAACGTGCGGGCAGCAAAAGCTGATGGTAAATGAGACCGCTCCAAAGAAGAGGGCAGGTTAATCTATCGGGTAAAAAACCCGTTCGTAAATCGGTGATCCACAGACGCCCTGATAAAAAAGGTATGTGAGTAGAAAAGGAAGCGTAGAGTACATGGATAACTCCTGAGTAGACAGTGAGACCACATTAGCGGCGACAGCTTTTCATGCAATGTTGTATCTGCCGTTTTGTTTCCTTCGTTCCGCAGAAAAAATGAAATTTGGAATTCGTACAGACAGGATGGAAGGGCGCCTGCATTGTCGAAAAAATGATTAATATCTACGCGGCGCTTGCGTAAGACTGAGATTTACGTATAATGCGCGGGCTTGTCTAATATTGACAGCGGTTCGATATGAGCCACAGGTACTGCGAAAGCGATACCAGACAATGTTCCCAATCGGGGAACTCTGTAAGAACGGTTACACTCTCCCATCAATCGTAATGGGTTTGAGGAGTAACTATTTCGTCTATAAAATAATTGGAGCTCTGGTCTCATGCAGAACCAAAGAATCCGTATCCGTTTGAAAGCGTTTGATCATCGTCTGATCGATCAATCAACCGCGGAAATCGTCGAGACTGCTAAGCGCACTGGTGCGCAAGTTCGTGGTCCGATCCCGCTGCCGACCCGCAAAGAGCGCTTTACCGTTCTGATCTCCCCGCACGTTAACAAAGACGCGCGTGATCAGTACGAAATTCGCACTCACAAGCGTCTGGTTGACATCGTTGAGCCAACTGAAAAAACCGTTGATGCTCTGATGCGTCTGGACCTGGCTGCCGGTGTAGACGTGCAGATCAGCCTGGGTTAATCAGGTCATCGAGCGATTGAGAGGTTGATACAATGATTGGTTTAGTCGGTAAAAAAGTGGGTATGACCCGCATCTTCACTGAAGATGGCGTATCTATCCCAGTAACCGTAATCGAAGTTGAAGCAAACCGCGTTACTCAGGTTAAAGATCTGGCTAACGATGGCTACCGCGCTGTTCAGGTTACCACCGGTGCTAAAAAAGCTAACCGTGTAACTAAGCCGGAAGCTGGCCACTTTGCTAAAGCTGGCGTAGAAGCTGGCCGCGGCCTGTGGGAGTTCCGTCTGGCAGATGGTGAAGAATTCACCGTAGGTCAGAGCATTAGCGTTGAACTGTTTGCTGACGTTAAAAAAGTTGACGTAACCGGTACCTCTAAAGGTAAAGGTTTCGCTGGTACCGTTAAGCGCTGGAACTTCCGTACCCAGGACGCTACTCACGGTAACTCCTTGTCTCACCGCGTTCCGGGTTCTATCGGTCAGAACCAGACTCCGGGCAAAGTGTTCAAAGGCAAGAAAATGGCAGGTCAGATGGGTAACGAGCGTGTCACCGTTCAGAGCCTTGACGTAGTACGCGTTGACGCTGAGCGCAACCTGCTGCTGGTTAAAGGTGGTGTTCCGGGTGCGACCGGTTGCGACCTGATCGTTAAACCAGCTGTGAAGGCGTAAGGGGATAGCAATGGAATTAGTATTGAAAGACGCGCAGAGCGCGCTGACTGTTTCCGAAACTACCTTCGGTCGTGATTTCAACGAAGCGCTGGTTCACCAGGTTGTTGTTGCTTATGCAGCTGGTGCTCGTCAGGGTACTCGTGCTCAGAAGACTCGTGCTGAAGTAACTGGTTCAGGCAAAAAGCCGTGGCGCCAGAAAGGTACCGGCCGTGCGCGTTCAGGTTCTATCAAGAGCCCGATCTGGCGTTCCGGTGGCGTGACCTTCGCTGCTCGCCCGCAGGACCACAGTCAAAAAGTTAACAAAAAGATGTACCGCGGCGCGCTGAAAAGCATTCTGTCCGAACTGGTACGTCAGGATCGTCTGATCGTTGTCGAATCATTCTCTGTAGAAGCGCCTAAAACTAAGCTGCTGGCACAGAAACTGAAAGACATGGCTCTGGAAGATGTGCTGATCATCACCGGTGAGCTGGACGAGAACCTGTTCCTGGCTGCGCGCAACCTGCACAAGGTTGACGTACGCGATGCAACTGGTATCGACCCGGTTAGCCTGATCGCCTTCGACAAAGTCGTAATGACTGCTGATGCTGTTAAGCAAGTTGAGGAGATGCTGGCATGATTCGTGAAGAACGTTTGCTGAAGGTGCTGCGTGCACCGCACGTTTCTGAAAAAGCGTCTGCTGCGATGGAAAAAACCAATACCATCGTTCTCAAAGTTGCTAAAGACGCGACCAAAGCAGAAATCAAAGCTGCTGTGCAGAAACTGTTTGAAGTCGAAGTCGAAGTCGTTAACACCCTGGTAGTTAAAGGGAAAGTTAAACGTCACGGACAGCGTATCGGTCGTCGTAGCGACTGGAAAAAAGCTTACGTCACCCTGAAGGAAGGCCAGAATCTGGACTTCGTTGGCGGCGCTGAGTAAGTCGGAGGAGTAATACAATGGCAGTTGTTAAATGTAAACCGACATCTCCGGGTCGTCGCCACGTCGTTAAAGTGGTTAACCCTGAGCTGCACAAGGGCAAACCTTTTGCTCCGTTGCTGGAAAAAAACAGCAAATCCGGTGGTCGTAACAACAATGGCCGTATCACCACTCGTCATATTGGTGGTGGCCACAAGCAGGCATACCGTCTGGTTGACTTCAAACGCAACAAAGATGGTATCCCGGCAGTTGTTGAACGTCTTGAGTACGATCCGAACCGTTCCGCGAACATCGCGCTGGTTCTGTACAAAGATGGCGAACGCCGTTACATCCTGGCCCCTAAAGGCCTGAAAGCTGGCGACCAGATTCAGTCTGGCGTTGATGCTGCAATCAAAGCAGGTAACACCCTGCCGATGCGCAATATCCCGGTTGGTTCTACCGTTCATAACGTAGAAATGAAACCAGGTAAAGGCGGTCAGCTGGCTCGTTCCGCTGGTACTTACGTTCAGATCGTTGCTCGTGATGGTGCTTATGTCACCCTGCGTCTGCGTTCTGGTGAAATGCGTAAAGTCGAAGCAGACTGCCGTGCAACTCTGGGCGAAGTTGGCAATGCTGAGCATATGCTGCGCGTTCTGGGTAAAGCAGGTGCTGCACGCTGGCGTGGTGTTCGTCCTACCGTTCGCGGTACTGCGATGAACCCAGTCGACCACCCACATGGTGGTGGTGAAGGTCGTAACTTTGGTAAGCACCCGGTAACTCCGTGGGGCGTTCAGACCAAAGGTAAGAAGACCCGCAGCAACAAGCGTACTGATAAATTCATCGTACGTCGCCGTAGCAAATAATTTTAGAGGATAAGCCATGCCACGTTCTCTCAAGAAAGGTCCTTTTATTGACCTGCACTTGCTGAAGAAGGTAGAGAAAGCGGTGGAAAGCGGAGACAAGAAGCCCCTGCGCACTTGGTCCCGTCGTTCAACGATCTTTCCTAACATGATCGGTTTGACCATCGCTGTCCATAATGGTCGTCAGCACGTTCCGGTATTTGTTTCCGATGAAATGGTCGGTCACAAACTGGGTGAATTCGCACCGACTCGTACTTATCGCGGCCACGCTGCTGATAAAAAAGCGAAGAAGAAATAAGGTAGGAGGAAGAGATGGAAACTTTAGCTCAACATCGCCATGCTCGTTCTTCTGCTCAGAAGGTTCGCCTTGTTGCAGACCTGATTCGCGGTAAGAAAGTGTCGCAGGCCCTGGATATTCTGACCTACACCAATAAGAAAGCGGCTGTACTGGTCAAGAAAGTTCTGGAATCTGCCATTGCTAACGCTGAACACAACGATGGCGCTGACATTGACGATCTGAAAGTTACGAAAATTTTCGTAGACGAAGGCCCGAGCATGAAGCGCATTATGCCGCGTGCAAAAGGTCGTGCAGATCGCATCCTGAAGCGCACCAGCCACATTACTGTGGTTGTGTCCGATCGCTGAGACTCTGGAGACTAGCAATGGGTCAGAAAGTACATCCTAATGGTATTCGCCTGGGTATTGTAAAACCATGGAACTCAACCTGGTTTGCGAACACCAAAGAATTCGCTGACAACCTGGACAGCGATTTTAAAGTACGTCAGTACCTGACTAAGGAACTGGCTAAAGCGTCTGTATCTCGTATCGTTATCGAGCGTCCGGCTAAGAGCATCCGTGTGACTATTCACACCGCTCGTCCGGGTATCGTTATCGGTAAGAAAGGCGAAGACGTAGAAAAACTGCGCAAAGTCGTAGCTGATATTGCTGGCGTTCCTGCCCAGATCAATATCGCCGAAGTGCGTAAGCCTGAACTGGACGCAAAATTGGTTGCTGACAGCATCACTTCTCAGCTGGAACGTCGCGTTATGTTCCGTCGTGCTATGAAGCGTGCTGTACAGAACGCAATGCGTCTGGGCGCGAAAGGTATTAAAGTTGAAGTTAGCGGCCGTCTGGGCGGCGCGGAAATTGCACGTACCGAATGGTACCGCGAAGGTCGCGTTCCTCTGCACACTCTGCGTGCTGACATCGACTACAACACCTCTGAAGCGCACACCACTTACGGTGTAATCGGCGTTAAAGTGTGGATCTTCAAAGGCGAGATCCTGGGTGGTATGGCTGCTGTTGAACAACCGGAAAAACCGGCTGCTCAACCTAAAAAGCAGCAGCGTAAAGGCCGTAAATAAGGAGCGTCGCTGATGTTACAACCAAAGCGTACAAAATTCCGTAAAATGCACAAAGGCCGTAACCGCGGTCTGGCGCAGGGTACGGATGTTAGCTTCGGCAGCTTCGGTCTGAAAGCTGTTGGCCGTGGTCGTCTGACTGCCCGTCAGATCGAAGCAGCACGTCGTGCTATGACCCGTGCAGTTAAGCGTCAAGGTAAGATCTGGATCCGTGTATTCCCGGACAAACCGATCACTGAAAAGCCGCTGGCAGTGCGTATGGGTAAAGGTAAAGGTAACGTGGAGTATTGGGTTGCCTTGATTCAGCCGGGTAAAGTCCTGTATGAAATGGACGGCGTACCGGAAGAGCTGGCCCGTGAAGCATTCAAGCTGGCAGCAGCGAAACTGCCGATTAAAACCACCTTTGTAACTAAGACGGTGATGTAATGAAAGCAAAAGAGCTGCGTGAGAAGAGTGTTGAAGAGCTGAACACCGAGCTGCTGAATCTGCTACGTGAGCAGTTCAACCTGCGTATGCAGGCTGCAAGTGGCCAGCTGCAACAGTCTCACCTGTTGAAGCAAGTGCGTCGTGATGTCGCACGCGTTAAGACTTTACTGACTGAGAAGGCGGGTGCGTAATGACCGATAAAATCCGTACTCTGCAAGGTCGCGTTGTTAGCGACAAAATGGAGAAATCCATTGTTGTTGCTATCGAACGTTTTGTGAAACACCCGATCTACGGTAAATTCATTAAGCGTACGACCAAACTGCACGTACATGACGAGAACAACGAATGCGGTACTGGTGACGTGGTTGAAATCCGCGAATGCCGTCCGCTGTCCAAGACTAAGTCCTGGACGCTGGTTCGCGTTGTAGAGAAAGCTATTCTGTAATAGAGTATGCATTCTCAACGAATAAACGGCTCAGCAGTGAGCCGTTTATTTTTTCTACCCATATCGTTTGAGCGGTGTTATAATGCTGCGCCCTCAATATGGGGCTTTTTAATGACCTGATATTCGGGTCTCAGTAGTAGTTGACATTAGCGGAGCACTAAAATGATCCAAGAACAGACTATGCTGAACGTCGCCGACAACTCCGGTGCACGTCGCGTAATGTGTATCAAGGTTCTGGGTGGCTCGCACCGTCGCTACGCAGGCGTAGGCGACATCATCAAGATCACCATCAAGGAAGCAATTCCGCGTGGTAAGGTCAAAAAAGGTGATGTGCTGAAGGCGGTAGTGGTGCGCACCAAGAAGGGTGTTCGTCGCCCGGACGGTTCTGTCATTCGCTTCGATGGTAATGCATGCGTTATTTTAAACAATAACAGTGAGCAGCCTATCGGTACGCGTATTTTTGGGCCGGTAACTCGTGAACTTCGCAACGAGAAGTTCATGAAAATTATCTCTCTGGCACCAGAAGTACTCTAAGGAGCGAATCATGGCAGCGAAAATCCGTCGTGATGACGAAGTTATCGTGTTAACCGGTAAAGATAAAGGTAAACGCGGTAAAGTAAAAAATGTCCTGTCTTCCGGCAAGGTCATTGTTGAAGGTATCAACCTGGTTAAGAAACATCAGAAGCCGGTTCCGGCCCTGAACCAACCAGGCGGCATTGTAGAGAAAGAAGCAGCTATTCAGATCTCTAACCTTGCTATCTTCAACGCGGCAACCGGCAAGGCCGACCGTGTAGGCTTTAGATTCGAAGACGGCAAAAAAGTCCGTTTCTTCAAGTCTAACAGCGAAACTATCAAGTAATTTGGAGTAGTACGATGGCGAAACTGCATGATTACTACAAAGACGAAGTAGTCGCTAAACTCATGACTGAGTTTAACTACAATTCTGTCATGCAAGTCCCTCGGGTCGAGAAGATCACCCTGAACATGGGTGTTGGTGAAGCGATCGCTGACAAGAAACTGCTGGATAACGCAGCAGCTGATCTGACAGCAATCTCCGGTCAAAAACCGTTGATCACCAAAGCACGCAAATCAGTTGCAGGCTTCAAAATCCGTCAGGGCTATCCGATCGGCTGTAAAGTAACTCTGCGTGGCGAACGCATGTGGGAGTTCTTTGAGCGCCTGATCACTATTGCTGTTCCACGTATCCGTGACTTCCGTGGCTTGTCCGCTAAGTCTTTCGACGGTCGTGGTAACTACAGCATGGGTGTCCGTGAGCAGATCATCTTCCCAGAAATCGACTACGATAAAGTCGACCGCGTGCGTGGTTTGGATATTACCATTACCACTACTGCGAAATCTGACGAAGAAGGCCGTGCTCTGCTGGCTGCCTTTGACTTCCCGTTCCGCAAGTAAGGTAGGGTTACTAATGGCTAAGCAATCAATGAAAGCACGCGAAGTAAAACGCGTAGCTTTAGCTGATAAATACTTCGCGAAACGCGCTGAACTGAAAGCGATCATCTCTGATGTGAACGCTTCCGACGAAGATCGTTGGAATGCCGTTCTTAAGCTGCAGACTCTGCCGCGTGATTCCAGCCCGTCTCGTCAGCGTAACCGCTGCCGTCAAACAGGTCGTCCACATGGTTATGTGGGCAAGTTCGGGTTGAGCCGTATTAAGCTGCGTGAAGCCGCCATGCGCGGTGAAGTACCAGGCTTGAAAAAGGCTAGCTGGTAATTGTCACCAATTGAATCACGGGAGTAAAGACAGATGAGCATGCAAGATCCGATCGCGGATATGCTGACCCGTATCCGTAACGGTCAGGCCGCGAACAAAGCTGCGGTCACCATGCCTTCCTCCAAGCTGAAAGTGGCAATTGCCAACGTGCTGAAGGAAGAAGGTTTTATTGAAGATTTTAAAGTTGAAGGCGACACCAAGCCGGAACTGGAACTGACTCTTAAGTATTTCCAGGGTAAAGCTGTTGTAGAAAGCATTCAGCGTGTCAGCCGCCCAGGTCTGCGCATCTACAAACGTAAAGATGAGCTGCCGAAAGTTATGGCCGGCATGGGTATCGCAGTTGTTTCTACCTCTAAAGGTGTTATGACTGATCGTGCAGCGCGCCAAGCTGGTCTTGGTGGCGAAATTATCTGCTACGTAGCCTAATCGGAGGAAAAAATGTCTCGTGTTGCTAAAGCACCGGTCGTTGTTCCTGCCGGCGTTGATGTAAAAATCAACGGTCAGGTTATTACGATCAAAGGTAAAAACGGCGAGCTGACTCGTACTCTCAACGATGCTGTTGAAGTTAATCATGCAGATAATGCACTGACCTTCGGTCCGCGTGATGGTTACGCAGACGGTTGGGCTCAGGCTGGTACCGCGCGTGCCCTGCTGAACTCAATGGTTATCGGTGTTACCGAAGGCTTCACTAAGAAGCTGCAGCTGGTTGGTGTAGGTTATCGTGCAGCGGTCAAAGGGAATGTAGTAAACCTGTCTCTGGGTTTCTCTCACCCTGTTGATCATGAGCTGCCGGCAGGGATTACTGCAGAATGCCCGACTCAAACTGAAATCGTGCTGAAAGGCGCTGATAAGCAGGTGATCGGTCAGGTTGCAGCAGATCTGCGTGCCTACCGTCGTCCTGAGCCTTACAAAGGCAAGGGTGTTCGTTACGCCGACGAAGTCGTGCGTACCAAAGAGGCTAAGAAGAAGTAAGGTAACACTATGGATAAGAAATCTGCTCGTATCCGTCGTGCGACCCGCGCACGCCGCAAGCTCAAAGAGCTGGGCGCAACTCGCCTGGTGGTACATCGTACCCCGCGTCATATTTACGCACAGGTAATTGCACCGAACGGTTCTGAAGTTCTGGTAGCTGCTTCTACTGTAGAAAAAGCTATCGCTGAACAACTGAAGTACACCGGTAACAAAGACGCTGCTGCAGCTGTGGGTAAAGCTGTCGCCGAACGCGCTCTGGAAAAAGGCATCAAAGATGTTTCCTTTGACCGTTCCGGGTTCCAATATCATGGTCGTGTCCAGGCACTGGCAGATGCTGCCCGTGAAGCTGGCCTTCAGTTCTAAGGTAGAGGTGTAAGATGGCTCACATCGAAAAACAAGCTGGCGAACTGCAGGAAAAGCTGATCGCGGTAAACCGCGTATCTAAAACCGTTAAAGGTGGTCGTATTTTCTCCTTCACAGCTCTGACTGTTGTTGGTGATGGTAATGGCCGCGTTGGTTTTGGTTACGGTAAAGCACGCGAAGTTCCGGCAGCGATCCAGAAAGCGATGGAAAAAGCTCGTCGCAATATGATTAACGTCGCGCTGAACCACGGCACCCTGCAGCACCCGGTTAAGGGTACTCACACGGGTTCTCGTGTATTCATGCAGCCGGCTTCCGAAGGTACCGGTATCATCGCCGGTGGTGCAATGCGCGCCGTCCTGGAAGTCGCTGGAGTTCGTAACGTTCTGGCTAAAGCGTATGGTTCCACCAACCCGATTAACGTGGTTCGTGCAACTATCGATGGTCTGGAAAATATGAAATCTCCGGAAATGGTCGCTGCCAAGCGTGGTAAATCCGTTGAAGAAATTCTGGGGAAATAAACCATGGCAAAGACTATTAAAATTACTCAAACCCGCAGTGCAATCGGTCGTCTGCCGAAACACAAGGCAACGCTGCTTGGCCTGGGTCTGCGTCGTATTGGTCACACCGTAGAACGCGAGGATACTCCTGCTGTTCGTGGTATGGTCAACGCGGTTTCCTTCATGGTTAAAGTTGAGGAGTAAGAGATGCGTTTAAATACTCTGTCTCCGGCCGAAGGCTCCAAAAAGGCGGGTAAACGCCTGGGTCGTGGTATCGGTTCTGGCCTCGGTAAAACCGGTGGTCGTGGTCACAAAGGTCAGAAGTCTCGTTCTGGCGGTGGCGTACGTCGCGGTTTCGAGGGTGGTCAGATGCCTCTGTACCGTCGTCTGCCGAAATTCGGCTTCACTTCTCGTAAAGCAGCGATTACAGCCGAAGTTCGTCTGTCTGACCTGGCTAAAGTAGAAGGCGGCGTTGTAGACCTGAACACGCTGAAAGCAGCTAACATTATCGGTATCCAGATCGAGTTCGCGAAAGTGATCCTGGCTGGTGAAGTTTCAACTCCGGTAACTGTTCGTGGCCTGCGTGTTACTAAAGGCGCTCGTGCTGCTATCGAAGCTGCTGGCGGTAAAATCGAGGAATAAGTAGCAGATGGCTAAACAACCGGGATTAGATTTTCAAAGTGCCAAAGGTGGCTTAGGCGAGCTGAAACGCAGACTGCTGTTTGTAATCGGCGCGCTGATTGTGTTCCGTATTGGCTCTTTCATTCCGATCCCTGGTATTGATGCCGCTGTACTTGCCAAACTGCTTGAGCAACAGCGAGGCACCATCATTGAAATGTTCAACATGTTCTCTGGTGGTGCTCTCAGCCGTGCTTCTATCTTTGCTCTGGGTATCATGCCGTATATTTCGGCATCGATTATTATCCAGCTGCTGACGGTGGTTCACCCAACGTTGGCAGAAATCAAGAAAGAAGGGGAGTCTGGTCGTCGTAAGATCAGCCAGTACACCCGCTACGGTACTCTGGTGTTGGCGATATTCCAGTCGATCGGTATTGCTACCGGTTTGCCGAATATGCCTGGTATGCAGGGCCTGGTAATGAACCCGGGCTTTGCATTCTATTTCACCGCTGTTGTGAGTCTGGTTACAGGGACTATGTTCCTGATGTGGCTCGGCGAACAGATTACTGAACGTGGTATCGGTAACGGTATCTCGATCATTATCTTCGCCGGTATCGTTGCGGGACTCCCGCCAGCCATTGCCCATACTATCGAGCAAGCGCGTCAAGGCGACCTGCACTTCCTCGTGTTGCTGTTGGTTGCAGTATTAGTATTTGCAGTGACGTTCTTTGTTGTATTTGTTGAGCGTGGTCAACGCCGCATTGTGGTAAACTACGCGAAACGTCAGCAAGGTCGTCGTGTCTATGCTGCACAGAGCACACATTTACCGCTGAAAGTGAATATGGCGGGGGTTATCCCGGCAATTTTCGCTTCCAGTATCATTCTGTTCCCAGCAACCATCGCGTCATGGTTCGGGGGCGGAACCGGTTGGAACTGGCTGACAACAATTTCGCTGTATTTGCAGCCTGGGCAACCGCTTTATGTGTTACTCTATGCGTCTGCAATCATATTCTTCTGTTTCTTCTACACGGCGTTGGTTTTCAACCCGCGTGAAACAGCAGATAACCTGAAGAAGTCCGGTGCATTTGTACCAGGAATTCGTCCGGGAGAGCAAACGGCGAAGTATATCGATAAAGTAATGACCCGTCTGACCCTGGTCGGTGCGCTCTACATTACCTTTATCTGCCTGATCCCGGAGTTCATGCGTGATGCAATGAAAGTACCGTTCTACTTCGGTGGGACCTCACTGCTTATCGTTGTTGTCGTGATTATGGACTTTATGGCTCAAGTGCAAACTCTAATGATGTCAAGTCAGTACGAGTCTGCATTGAAGAAGGCGAACCTGAAAGGCTACGGCCGATAATTGGTCGCCCGAGAAGTTACGGAGAGTAAAAATGAAAGTTCGTGCTTCCGTCAAGAAATTATGCCGTAACTGCAAAATCGTTAAGCGTGATGGTGTCATCCGTGTGATTTGCAGTGCCGAGCCGAAGCATAAACAGCGCCAAGGCTGATTTATTCGCATATTTTTCTTGCAAAGTTGGGTTGAGCTGGCTAGATTAGCCAGCCAATCTTTTGTATGTCTGTGCGTTTCCATTTGAGTATCCTGAAAACGGGCTTTTCAGCATGGTGCGTACATATTAAATAGTAGGAGTGCATAGTGGCCCGTATAGCAGGCATTAACATTCCTGATCAGAAACATGCTGTGATCGCATTAACTTCGATCTACGGCGTCGGCAAGACCCGTTCCAAGGCCATTTTGGCTGCAGCGGGTATCGCTGAAGATGTTAAGATCAGTGAGCTGTCTGAAGAACAAATCGACACGCTGCGTGACGAAGTTGCCAAATTTGTCGTTGAAGGTGATCTGCGCCGTGAAGTTAGCATGAGCATCAAGCGCCTTATGGACCTTGGTTGCTATCGCGGTTTGCGTCATCGTCGTGGTCTCCCGGTTCGCGGTCAGCGTACCAAGACCAACGCACGTACCCGTAAGGGTCCGCGCAAACCGATCAAGAAATAATCGGGGTGATTGAATAATGGCAAAGGCACCAATTCGTGCACGTAAACGTGTAAGAAAACAAGTCTCTGACGGCGTGGCTCATATCCATGCTTCTTTCAACAACACCATCGTGACTATCACTGATCGTCAGGGTAACGCGCTGGGTTGGGCAACAGCCGGTGGTTCCGGTTTCCGTGGTTCTCGCAAATCCACTCCGTTTGCAGCTCAGGTTGCAGCAGAGCGTTGCGCTGACGCCGTAAAAGAATACGGCATCAAGAATCTGGAAGTTATGGTCAAAGGACCGGGTCCAGGTCGCGAATCTACTATTCGTGCACTGAACGCCGCTGGTTTCCGCATCACTAATATTACTGATGTGACTCCGATCCCTCATAACGGTTGTCGTCCGCCGAAAAAACGCCGCGTATAACGCTGTCGTTTCCAGGTTTGTTGGAGAAAGAAAATGGCAAGATATTTGGGTCCTAAGCTCAAGCTGAGCCGTCGTGAGGGCACCGACTTATTCCTTAAGTCTGGCGTTCGCGCGATCGATACCAAGTGTAAAATTGAACAAGCTCCTGGCCAGCACGGTGCGCGTAAACCGCGTCTGTCTGACTATGGTGTGCAGTTGCGTGAAAAGCAAAAAGTTCGCCGTATCTACGGTGTGCTGGAGCGTCAGTTCCGTAACTACTACAAAGAAGCAGCACGTCTGAAAGGCAACACCGGTGAAAACCTGTTGGCTCTGCTGGAAGGTCGTCTGGACAACGTTGTATACCGTATGGGCTTCGGCGCCACTCGTGCAGAAGCACGTCAGCTGGTAAGCCATAAAGCAATTATGGTAAACGGTCGTGTTGTTAACATCGCTTCTTATCAGGTTAGTCCGAATGACGTTGTTAGCATTCGTGAGAAAGCGAAGAAGCAGTCTCGCGTGAAAGCCGCTCTGGAGCTGGCTGAGCAGCGTGAAAAGCCAACCTGGCTGGAAGTTGATGCTGGCAAGATGGAAGGTACGTTTAAGCGTAAGCCTGAGCGTTCTGATCTGTCTGCGGACATTAACGAACACCTGATCGTCGAGCTTTACTCCAAGTAAAGCTTAGTACCAAAGAGAGGACACAATGCAGGGTTCTGTGACAGAGTTTCTAAAACCGCGCCTGGTAGATATCGAGCAAGTGAGTTCGACGCACGCCAAGGTGACCCTTGAGCCTTTAGAGCGTGGCTTTGGCCATACTCTGGGTAACGCACTGCGCCGTATTCTGCTCTCATCGATGCCGGGTTGCGCGGTGACCGAGGTTGAGATTGATGGTGTACTACATGAGTACAGCACCAAAGAAGGCGTTCAGGAAGATATCCTGGAAATCCTGCTCAACCTGAAAGGGCTGGCGGTGAGAGTTCAGGGTAAAGATGAAGTTATTCTTACCTTGAATAAATCTGGCATTGGCCCTGTGACTGCAGCCGATATCACCCATGATGGGGATGTCGAAATCGTCAAGCCGCAGCACGTGATCTGCCACCTGACCGATGAGAACGCGTCTATTAGCATGCGTATCAAAGTTCAGCGCGGTCGTGGTTATGTGCCGGCTTCTACCCGAATTCATTCGGAAGAAGATGAGCGCCCAATCGGCCGTCTGCTGGTCGACGCATGCTACAGCCCTGTAGAGCGTATTGCCTACAATGTTGAAGCAGCGCGTGTAGAACAGCGTACCGACCTGGACAAGCTGGTCATCGAAATGGAAACCAACGGCACAATCGATCCTGAAGAGGCGATTCGTCGTGCGGCAACCATTCTGGCTGAACAACTGGAAGCTTTTGTTGACTTACGTGATGTACGTCAGCCTGAAGTGAAAGAAGAGAAACCAGAATTCGATCCGATCCTGCTGCGCCCTGTTGACGATCTGGAATTGACTGTCCGCTCTGCTAACTGCCTTAAAGCAGAAGCTATCCACTATATCGGTGATCTGGTACAGCGTACTGAGGTTGAGCTTCTTAAGACGCCTAACCTTGGTAAAAAATCTCTTACTGAGATTAAAGACGTGCTGGCTTCCCGTGGACTGTCTCTGGGCATGCGCCTGGAAAACTGGCCACCGGCAAGCATCGCTGACGAGTAACCGGATCACAGGTTAAGGTTTTACTGAGAAGGATAAGGTCATGCGCCATCGTAAGAGTGGTCGTCAACTGAACCGCAACAGCAGCCATCGCCAGGCAATGTTCCGCAACATGGCAGGTTCACTGGTTCGTCATGAAATCATCAAGACGACCCTGCCTAAAGCGAAAGAGCTGCGCCGCGTAGTTGAGCCGCTGATTACTCTTGCCAAGACTGATAGCGTAGCTAATCGTCGTCTGGCATTCGCCCGCACTCGTGATAACGAGATCGTGGCAAAACTGTTTAACGAGCTGGGCCCGCGTTTCGCGAGCCGCGCCGGTGGTTACACTCGCATTCTGAAGTGTGGCTTCCGTGCAGGCGACAACGCGCCGATGGCATACATCGAGCTGGTTGATCGCTCTGAATCGAAAGCAGAAGCTGCTGCAGAGTAATCTGTAGTAACGTAAAAAAACCCGCCCCGGCGGGTTTTTTTATATCCGTTGTATCCCCACTTGCCTACAATATCTGTACTCTTTTTGTTCATCCCCTGGAGTATTTATGTGGTTACTTGACCAGTGGGCAGAGCGCCATATTGTCGATGCACAATCCAAAGGCGAGTTTGATAACCTTCCTGGTAGCGGGAAAGCACTCATTCTTGATGATGACTCGCATGTCCCCGAAGATCTTCGTGTTGGTTATCGTTTATTAAAAAATGCAGGATGCCTGCCTCCTGAGCTGGAACACCGCAGAGAGGCCATTCAGTTACTTGATATGCTCAAGGGTATCAAGCAGGACGACCCGCAGTATCAGGAAGTTAGCCGACGTCTGTCATTGCTTGAGTTAAAATTGAGACAGGCTGGTTTGAGTACTGAGTTTTTACGTGGAGCATATGCAGACAAACTGATGCATAAAATCAACGATCAATAACGGAGTTCTTATGTACCGCATTGGTGAACTGGCAAAACTGGCGGAAGTGACCCCTGATACCATCCGCTATTATGAAAAGCAGCAAATGATGGAGCATGAAGTGCGCACCGAAGGGGGATTTCGGCTTTATACCGAAAGTGATCTCCAACGGCTTAAATTTATTCGTTATGCGCGCCAGCTTGGTTTTACGCTTGAGTCGATCCGCGAGCTACTTTCGATCCGTGTTGATCCGGAACACCATACGTGTCAGGAATCGAAGGGGATTGTGCAGGAGCGACTGAAAGAAGTGGAAGCCAGAATTGCAGAACTGCAAACTATGCAGCGTTCACTGCAAAGACTCAATGATGCCTGCTGTGGCAAGGCGCACAGTAGCGTCTATTGTTCGATTCTGGAGGCCCTGGAACAGGGGGCTAGTGGAGTCAAAACGGGCTGTTGATTTATTGAACGCAGGCGCTTACACTCGCGCCGTAAAACATATCACTGGAGAAATTATGAGTCGTTATCAGCATACGAAAGGGCAGATAAAGGACAATGCCATTGAAGCATTACTGCATGACCCTTTGTTCAGGCAGCGCGTAGAAAAAAATAAGAAAGGGAAAGGAAGTTATCAGCGGAAGGGTAAGAATGGCAATCGGGGTAACTGGGAGGCCAGTGGCAAGAGCGTAAATCACGTTCTTACCACTGGCCTTCTGTTTTCAGAGACGTGTTAAGAACGCGTATTTTGCTCTTTCAGCAGGTCGCGGATTTCGGTAAGTAACACTTCTTCTTTTGTTGGTGCAGGTGCTGCAGCTGGTTCTTCTTTCTTACGATTGAGTTGATTGATCAGTTTGATTGCCATAAAGATGGCGAATGCAACAATCACGAAATCAATGATGTTCTGAATGAATACACCATAGTGCATGACGACCGCCGGGATATCTCCCTGTGCAGCACGCAATGTGACAGCAAATTGTTTAAAGTCGATCCCGCCAATTAATAATCCCAGAGGGGGCATGATGATATCGGCAACCAGTGATGAAACAATTTTACCGAATGCCGCACCAATAATGACACCCACCGCCAAATCCACAACATTCCCGCGCATCGCGAATTCGCGAAATTCTTTAATTATGCTCATTTTATTCTCCCTAAGCAGCTGACGAGTCTAAGTTTAACAAATGTTAAAGTATTTTCCATTTATGGATATTCTCTTTAGGAAAATAAATTAAACCTTGATAAATAAAGGGAATTAAAAAAGGCACCGAAACGGTGCCCTCTTAAAATTACAGGAAGAAAGGACTTGGCTGGAATAAACGTTCAACGTCGGTAATAAACTTTTTGTCTGTCAGGAACATAATGACATGATCGCCCTGCTCAATACGCAGATTATCATTGGCGATCATGACATCGTTTCCTCTGACAACTGCACCAATGATCGTTCCCGGCGGAAGTTTTATTTCATCGATCACGCGACCCACGACGCGGGAAGTCGTCTCATCACCGTGTGCAACAGCTTCTATAGCTTCAGCAACGCCACGTCGTAATGAAGATACCCCGACAATATCAGCTTTACGTACGTGACTGAGAAGCGCGGAGATGGTTGCCTGCTGCGGTGAAATCGCAATATCAATCACGCTGCCCTGAACAAGATCGACATAGGCACGCCGCTGAATCAGCACCATTACTTTTTTAGCCCCCATCCGTTTGGCGAGCATTGCCGACATAATATTCGCTTCATCGTCATTGGTGACCGCGATAAACAGATCAACTTGATCGATATGTTCTTCCGCCAATAATTCTTGATCCGATGCATCGCCAAAGAAGACGATCGTATTCTGTAGTTTCTCGGCAAGCTCGGCTGCACGTTGCTGATTTCGCTCAATCAACTTCACGCTGTAATCTTTTTCCAGACGACGAGCAAGGCCTGCGCCGATATTACCGCCACCGACCAGCATGATGCGCTTGTAGGGTTTTTCCAGGCGTTGCAATTCACTCATCACAGCACGAATGTGCTGAGAGGCCGCGATAAAGAACACTTCGTCACCCGCTTCGACAATCGTGGATCCTTGCGGACGAATCGGTCTGTCGTGGCGAAAAATTGCTGCAACACGAGTATCGATATGCGGCATATGTTCGCGCATGGTGGATAACGCGTTTCCAATCAGCGGACCGCCGTAATAGGCTTTTACCACAGCCAGGCTGACTTTACCTTCCGCGAAATTGACCACCTGCAATGCGCCAGGGTACTCAATCAGTCGATAGATATTATCAATGACTAATTGCTCCGGCGCGATGAGATGATCGATAGGAACCGCTTCGGAATGGAACAGCTTATCCGCATCGCGGACATAATCCGGCGAGCGAATTCGTGCAATACGGTTCGGCGTGTTGAAGAGTGAATAGGCGACCTGGCAGGCGACCATGTTGGTTTCATCGGAACTGGTAACGGCGACGAGCATGTCCGCATCGTCAGCCCCCGCTTCACGCAGCACACGAGGATGGGAACCGTGCCCTTGTACCACGCGAAGATCGAATTTGTCCTGCAAACTGCGCAAGCGCTCACCGTTGGTATCGACCACCGTGATATCGTTGTTCTCTCCGACCAGGTTTTCAGCCAGCGTACCGCCAACCTGCCCTGCGCCCAGAATGATAATTTTCATCAGTCGCGACCCGTTATCTCATCACTTTTTGATTAGCTTAGCGTAAAAGAAGCCATCACCTTCTTCCAATCCTGGCAGATTTTGCAGCCCCGGATTATCAGGTGTACCTGTCTCCTGCAACACAGCGTCTGGCGTGCGCTGCAAGAAGGTTTTAATCTGCTGACTGTTTTCTTCCGGCAGAATGGAACAGGTAGCGTAAACCAGCACACCGCCAGATTTCAGATGTGGCCATACGGCATCAAGAATTTCAGACTGCAACTGAGCAAGTTCAGCAATATCACGGTCACGGCGCAACCACTTGATGTCCGGATGGCGACGAATAACGCCAGTAGCCGAACAAGGGGCATCTAACAGAATGCGATCAAACTGCTGCTCGCCGCACCATTGTGCCGGATAGCGCCCGTCACCTTGCTTAACGGCTGCCTTCATGCCGAGGCGTTTCAGGTTGTCGTAAACGCGTGATAAGCGTTTTTCATCAACGTCGACTGCCGTTACATTAGCGTCTGGGGCAACTTCCAGAATATGTGTCGTTTTACCACCAGGAGCGCAGCATAAATCGAGGATCTGCTCACCATTTTGCGGTAGCAGGTAGCCGACGCAACCCTGGGCGGAAGCATCCTGAACGGTAACCCAACCTTGCTCGAAACCAGGCAAAGCCAGTACTGACACAGGGGTTTCCAGACGTACGGCATCCGGATAAGCAGGATGAGTAAAGCCTGTCATACCCGCTTCTTCCAGCAATGCCAGCCAACTGTCGCGCGAATGGTGCGTACGGTTCACACGCAACCACATTGGCGGTCGTTGGTTATTGGCTTCAAGGATACTTTCCCACTGCTGTGGATAGGCATTCTTAATGCGCTTTACTAACCAGGACGGATGTAAGAAACGAAGTTCGCTTTGTGCAAATTCGGTTAGTAGTTCTTCCTGGCGGCGCTGGAATTGGCGTAGTACGCCATTTATCAGCCCTTTCAACTGTGGGCGTTTGATAACGACTGCACCTTCCACTGTCTCAGCAAGTGCAGCATGAGGAGGAATACGGGTATGCAATAGCTGGTAGAAGCCGACCATAATCAGATAATGGACCGTGCGCTGCTTGCCCGTCATCGGGCGCTCCATCAGTTGTTTGATCATCCACTCCAACTGGGAAAGCGTGCGCAAGACGCCAAAGCAGAGTTCCTGCAACAGTGCTTTATCTTTATCGGTGACTTTCTGCTGCATAGCGGGCAGAACATTGCTTAACGACTGCCCCTTTTCGACAACCAGTTCGACGGCTTGGGCCGCCATACTGCGTAAATTAAGATTTTTTTTCATAACCGCAAAAATAAAAATGCCCGGTTACACCGGGCGTATTGAGAGGTGACCGTCAGGCCAGACGGTTGCCAGGAATAAACCATTCCCGACGTGAATTTAGTAGATCTTGAGCACTCATCGCCTTTTTCCCTGCGGGTTGCAATGAGAGCAGGTTCAGAATGCCGTTGCCCGTCGCAACCTGGATTCCTTGCTTTGTGGCTTCAAGGATGGTGCCGGGTTCTGCTTGCGTGGAGGCCTCAATGACTGATGCCTGCCAGACTTTCACGGGTTGATCTTCTATTTCCAGCCAGCTCATCGGCCAGGGGTTAAAGGCACGAATGCAACGTTCTAACTGTGCGGCAGAGAGAGACCAGTCTATGCGGGCCTCTTCTTTGCTGAGCTTCTCTGCATGGGTAACCAGAGCGTCATCTTGCACTTCAGGCTTTGCGGTACCTGCGGCGAGCTGCTTGAGCGTATCGATCAGCCCCTGCGGGCCCAGGTTTGCCAGTTTGTCATACAGCGTGCCGCTGGTATCTTCTGCTGTGATCGGGCATGCAAGCTTATAAAGCATGTCACCCGTATCCAGGCCGACATCCATTTGCATAATGGTTACACCCGTTTCGGTATCGCCGGCCCACAGCGAACGCTGAATAGGTGCGGCGCCGCGCCAACGAGGGAGCAGGGAACCGTGAACGTTGATGCAGCCAAGACGCGGCATGTCCAGGACCGCTTTTGGCAGAATCAGGCCATAAGCCACTACGACCATGACATCCGCGTTTAAGTCGGCGACCAGTTGCTGGTTTTCCTGCGGGCGTAAAGAGACAGGCTGAAAAACCGGTAACCCTTTCTCTTCGGCCAGGACTTTCACAGGGCTGGGCATCAGCTTTTTGCCGCGTCCTGCCGGGCGGTCAGGTTGGGTAAACACACCAACGACGTTATGTCCTGAAGACAACAGCGCGTCGAGATGACGCGCTGCAAAGTCAGGTGTACCCGCAAAAATGATACGTAGTGAGTCTGACACGTTGATTCTTGTCCTTAAGCTCGGGCGTTCAGGCGGTCGAGTTTTTCAACTTTCTGACGGATACGTTGTTGTTTCAGCGGCGACAGGTAATCAATAAAAAGCTTACCGACCAGGTGATCCATCTCATGCTGAATACAAATCGCCAGCAGGCCATCCGCTTCCAGTTCAAAAGGTTTGCCATCGCGATCGAGTGCGCGAATTTTTACTTTCTCTGCGCGTGGCACTAACGCACGCTGTTCTGGGATAGAAAGGCAGCCTTCCTCAATACCGGTTTCACCGTATTTTTCCAGCAACTCTGGATTGATGAGTACCAGGCGTTCATCGCGGTTCTCGGACACATCAATCACGATAATACGTTGATGGATATCGACCTGCGTTGCCGCCAGACCAATACCTTCTTCGGCGTACATCGTCTCGAACATATCATCGACGATACGCTGAATTTCTGCATTCACTTCTTCTACCGGTTTTGCGACTTTGCGAAGGCGCTCGTCCGGAATATGTAACACTTGCAAAACTGACATAGTTATCCAGAGTTGTGTTCAGGAGTTGGAAAGATTATTACCTCTATTCTAGACAAAACCCCTGCTGATTGACAGCATCACTGACCAATCGCAAAGATTGCCAGGACCGCTTGTGACAGGGGGAGGAGGATGACCCATATCGAAATTTGGTTACGCCTAATGCGTGTCAGTGAGATGTACGGCGACGCAATGGTACGTACGGCCAATTTTCTCATTAATCAGCCCCATATCGATCCTGCATTGTTGCACAGTGCAGGATTCTCAATCCGTCAGGCTGAACGCTTTTTAACGCTTCCACAAAAGGAGCTGGATATTGCGCAGGATTGGTTAGCGCGGCCTCATCACTATTTCATTACGGCGGAGAGTAAACATTACCCTCAACAGCTTCGTGCGATTGAAGACTACCCCGGCGCGCTATTTGTCGCCGGGGAGCCTGAATGCCTTGACTCCATCCAGCTTGCCGTTGTGGGGAGTCGCTCACACTCCTGGTATGGTGAACGATGGGGGCGCGTATTCTGCGAAAAACTTGCCGCAGCAGGGATTACGGTGACCAGCGGACTGGCACTCGGTATCGATGGCGTCGCACATAAAGCCGCGTTAAGTGTAAAGGGAAAAAGCGTTGCCGTATTGGGTAACGGTCTGTTGACTGTGCATCCGCGTCGGCATGCCCAGCTCGCAGAAAACATCGTCGGTATGGGAGGCGCTTTGATCTCTGAGTTTCCGCTGGCGACACCTCCGTTAGCGCATCATTTCCCCCGGCGAAACCGCATTATTAGTGGTCTCAGTAAAGGCGTTTTGGTGATTGAGGCGGCTCTGCGCAGCGGGTCTTTGGTTACCGCACGTTGTGCGATGGAGCAAGGGCGAGAGGTCTTTGCTTTACCAGGGCCGATAGGTAGCCCGGGGAGTGAAGGTCCCCATTGGCTGATAAAGCAGGGGGCCACACTGGTGACAGCGCCAGAGGATATACTCGAAAATTTGCAATACGGGTTACATTGGTTGCCAGATGAGCCTGAAAATACACTTTATTCACCAGATCACGAAGCGGTGGCATTGCCATTTCCTGAGCTCCTGGCTAACGTAGGAGATGAGGCAACACCTGTTGACGTCGTCGCTGAACGTGCCGGCCAACCTGTGCCAGTGGTAGTGGCTCAGCTACTCGAACTGGAGTTAGCAGGATGGATCGCAGCTGTACCCGGCGGCTATGTCCGATTGAGGAGGGCAAGCCATGTTCGACGTACTAATGTATTTGTTTGAGACATACATCCATAACGAAGCTGAATTACGTGTGGATCAGGACAAACTGGAACGGGATCTTACCGACGCTGGTTTTGATCGTGAAGACATCTACAACGCGTTATTGTGGCTGGAAAAGCTTGCTGACTATCAGGAAGGCCTCGCTGAACCCATGCAACTCGCCTCAGATCCGCTCTCTGTACGTATTTATACTGCTGAAGAGTGCGATCGCCTGGATGCCAGTTGCCGGGGATTCTTGTTATTCCTGGAGCAGATACAGGTGCTAAACCTCGAGACACGGGAAATGGTCATTGAACGTGTGCTCGCACTGGATACTGCAGAATTCGACCTGGAAGATCTAAAGTGGGTGATCCTGATGGTTCTGTTCAACATTCCAGGTTGTGAAAATGCATATCAACAAATGGAAGAATTACTCTTTGAAGTGAATGAAGGTATGCTGCATTAAACGATCTTTATTCAGCATGAGTTGTTATGGCTAAATCAGCACTGTTCACGGTGCGTAAAAATGAGCCCTGCCCGCAATGCGGGGCCGAACTTGTTATTCGTTCCGGGAAACACGGTCCGTTTCTCGGCTGCTCACAATATCCGGAATGTGATTATGTCCGTCCTCTGAAATCGTCAGCGGACGGACATATTGTCAAAGTTCTGGAGGGTAAGTTTTGTCCTGCATGCGGCGCTGAACTTGTGTTGCGGCAGGGGCGGTTCGGTATGTTTATTGGTTGCAGCGATTATCCCGCGTGTGGGCATACCGAAATTATCGATAAACCTGATGAAACCGCGATTACCTGCCCTCAGTGCCGGACGGGTCATCTGGTCCAGCGCCGTTCACGTTATGGCAAAACCTTTCACTCCTGCGATCGCTATCCTGAGTGTCAGTTTGTCATCAACTTCAAACCGATAGCGGGAGAGTGTCCTGAGTGCCACTACCCTCTACTCATCGAAAAGAAAACCGCGCAGGGTGTGAAACACGTCTGTGCCAGTAAACAATGTGGAAAGCCGTTACCGGCGGATATTAAAAGTGAATAAAAACCTGCCATCAGACGCTATCGCTGCCGCGATAGAGGTACTGAGTAAAGAAAATGTCATCGCCTATCCAACAGAAGCTGTCTTCGGTGTCGGGTGCGATCCTGATAGCGAAACAGCAGTTACTCGATTGTTGGAACTGAAACAGCGACCCGTTGATAAAGGTCTCATATTGATCGCGGCAAATTTTGAACAACTGAGATCTTATATTGATGACAGCGTGCTAACGGATGCCCAACGGGAAGCCGTATTTGCCCGCTGGCCAGGTCCTGTCACATTTGTTTTCCCCGCGCCGGCGACAACGCCTCGCTGGTTGACGGGACGCTTTGATTCACTGGCCGTGCGCGTCACCGACCATCCGCTCGTGGTTGCATTGTGCCAGGCTTATGGTAAGCCGTTAGTTTCTACCAGCGCCAACCTGAGTGGATTGCCGCCATGCCGTACTGTTGAAGAAGTACGGGAGCAGTTCGGGGCAGACTTCCCTGTTGTTGAAGGCGAAACGGGAGGTCGTTTGAATCCATCTGAAATTCGTGATGCCCTGACGGGTGAATTGTTTCGACAGGGGTAAGATGATGGAAACCTATGCCGTTTTTGGTAATCCGATCGCACACAGTAAGTCGCCGTTCATTCATCACCATTTTGCACAACAACTGCAAATTGAACATCCCTATGGGCGTGTATTAGCGCCGAACAATGATTTTATCGGTACGCTTAATACCTTCTTTGCTGAAGGGGGAAAAGGGGCGAATGTTACCGTTCCTTTTAAAGAAGAAGCGTTCGCACGGGCAGATGAATTGACGGAGCGTGCGGCTCTTGCCGGGGCCGTCAACACGCTCAAAAAGCTTGAGGATGGTCGCATACTGGGTGATAACACTGACGGTATTGGGCTGTTAAGCGATCTTGAACGCTTATCTTTCATTCGGCCGGGCGCGCGTGTTTTGCTCATTGGTGCGGGTGGTGCTTCCCGTGGCGTATTGTTGCCACTGCTTTCGATGGATTGCGCAGTGACGATCGTGAACCGAACGGCTTCGCGTGCGGAAGAACTGGCGAAAATTTTTGCCCATACAGGGAGTGTTCAGTCTCTGAAAATGGATGCGCTGGTGGATCATGAGTTTGATCTGATCATTAACGCAACATCCAGCGGGATCAGTGGTGATATTCCTGCTATTCCGGCATCCCTTATTCATCCTTCTGTTTATTGCTACGATATGTTCTATCAGAAAGGGAATACGCCGTTTCTTACCTGGTGTATAGAGAAGGGAGCCAGATCCTACGCAGATGGTCTGGGTATGCTGGTGGGGCAGGCGGCGCACGCTGTTTTGCTTTGGCACGGTACATTACCAGACGTTGAGCCAGTGATTAAATTGCTGCAACAGGAGTTGTCTGCATGAATCAGGCCATCCAGTTCCCTGACAGAGAAGAGTGGAACGCAGATATCGACGCTGTCAGCTTTCCTGCGCTGGTAAATGGTATGCAACTCATGTGTGCGATTAAAGGAGAGAAGCTGGCGCATCGTTTTGGCGGCGATACTCCTGAGCAGTGGCTGGCTGCTTTTTGTGATCATCGCTGGGATCTGGAAGAAGAAGCTGAAGCCCTTATCCAGTCCCAGCAAGAAGACGATCACGGTTGGGTCTGGTTGTCCTGACTGAGATATTCGTCTTTCCACTTCACATAGTTATTCGCGGAGTATTGCAGACCTGCCTTCTCCGCGTCGCTCAGAGGGCGGATTTGTTTCACCGGGCTTCCCAGATACAGATATCCACTCTCAAGACGTTTGTTTTGCGGTACAAGACTACCTGCCCCGATCATGACGTCATCTTCTATAACTGCGCCATCCAACAGAATCGATCCCATCCCGACTAAGACGCGGTTACCGATAACACAGCCGTGTAGCATGACCTTATGCCCTACGGTCACATCCTCACCCACGATCAGGGGATTACCTTGTGGGTTGGAGGTCGATTTATGGGTGACGTGCAGTACGCTGCCATCCTGAATATTCGTACGGGCGCCGACCTCGACGTAATTCACGTCTCCGCGGATAGCAACGAGCGGCCAAATACTGACATCATCCGCCAGACGGACATCGCCAATGACGACACTGCTGGTATCGATCATCACTCGTTTTCCGATCTGCGGGAAAAGATCCTTATAAGGACGTAGTACGTCAGACATATTTACCTCAACAAAATAGAACCGTAATGATGACTTTGGTTGGATTATTGGCTCTGTGCAAGCGATTTGAGTATCAAAAATCAGGCGAATTGCGCAGGAATGGAACGAAAGGGGTGAAAAAACAGCAAACAGAAAAAAAGATCTAAAAAACACTTGTGCTAAAAAATGGGATCCCTATAATGCGCCTCCATCGACACGGCGGATGTGAATCACTTCACACAAACAGCCGGTTCGGTTGAAGAGAAAAATCCTGAAAATCAGGGTTGACTCTGAAAGAGGAAAGCGTAATATACGCCACCTCGCGACAGAGCGCTAAAGCGCGTCGCAACTGCTCTTTAACAATTTATCAGACAATCTGTGTGGGCACTCGAAGATACGGATTCTTAACGTCGCAAGACGAAAAA